>DAHVRW010000169.1 GCA_027322215.1 Marinimicrobium sp. | reverse complement strand
CGGCCGAGAATAACGTTTTTTAGATCTGCGTGCCAAACTCAGCTCGTCCAAAACAAGATGAGAGCAATCGAAGGTCCGGATTCTAGCGCGAAATGAGGCTAAACCAGTCGGGCAATACTGCAAGTGCCGGCCTTCAATGCGCTCAGCACGGTGCTCCCAACCCACCACGGGCTTCGCTTTCTTCCCCTTCAGGCCCTATAATTGCCGCTTTCTATTTGCCCACCAGAAACAGGCCGTTTTACACGATGGATGATCAATACCACCCCGCGCACGTTGAGTCCGAAGCCCAGGAATATTGGGAGCAACATCAGAGCTTCACGGTACGCGAGGAGCCCGACAGAGAGAAATTCTACTGTCTGGCCATGTTCCCCTACCCCAGCGGCAAGCTGCACATGGGGCATGTGCGCAATTACACCATTTCCGATGTGATCGCCCGTTACCAGCGTATGCTGGGCAAGAATGTTCTGCACCCCATGGGTTGGGACGCCTTTGGTCTGCCGGCGGAAAACGCCGCCATCCAGAACAAGACCGCGCCCGCCCAGTGGACTTACGCCAACAGCGATCATATGCGCGATCAGTTGAAACAGCTGGGTTTCGGCTTCGATTGGTCTCGGGAACTGGCCACCTGTAAGCCCGACTACTATAAATGGGAGCAGTGGTTTTTCACCCGCCTGTACGAAAAGGGCCTGGTGTACAAAAAGATGTCCGCCGTGAACTGGGACCCGGTGGACCAGACCGTCCTGGCCAACGAGCAGGTGATCGACGGCCGGGGCTGGCGCTCCGGCGCCCTGGTGGAGCGCAAAGAGATTCCCCAGTGGTTTATTAAAATCACCGATTATGCCGAAGAGTTGCTGCGCGACCTTGATAAGTTGCCCCACTGGCCCGAGCAGGTTAAAACCATGCAGCGCAACTGGATTGGCAAAAGCCGCGGGGTGGAGATCGATTTTACCCTGGCAGAGCCCATTGCCGGGCATAAGCGTTTACACGTTTACACCACCCGACCCGACACACTGATGGGCGTCACCTATCTCAGCTTGGCGGCCGAGCATCCCATTGCGACGGCACTGGCGGAAGACAACCCGGCGCTCGCGGCCTTTATTCAAGAATGTATGGTGCAATCCGTCGCCGAGGCGGATATGGCGCAGATGGACAAAAAAGGGATGGACACGGGCATCACCGTGCACCACCCCATTACCCATGAGCCATTGCCCCTTTGGGTAGCCAATTATGTGCTGATGGATTACGGATCCGGCGCAGTGATGGCGGTGCCCGCCCACGATCAGCGGGACTACGAGTTCGCGCGACAGTTCGATTTGCCGATGCAGCAGGTGATTGCCCCCAACGATGGTTCAGAGGCGGATATCACCGCTGAGGCGTTTACCGATAAAGGCGTGCTGATCAATTCCGGCGAATATGACGGGCTGGATTTCGACGGTGCTTTTGAGGCGATTTCCCAAGCCCTGAAGGCCGCCAACAAGGGCCGGGTAAAAACCAACTACCGCCTGCGGGACTGGGGCGTTTCCCGTCAGCGCTACTGGGGCGCACCCATTCCCATGTATAACCTGCCCGATGGCGGCGTCATTCCCGTGCCTGCGCACAAACTACCCGTGCTGCTGCCCGAAGACGTGGTCATGGACGGGGTCCGCTCCCCCATTAAAGCCGATCCGCTCTGGCGCCAGGACGAGCTGAACGGCCAGCCGGTGGAGCGCGAGACCGATACGTTTGACACTTTTATGGAGTCCTCTTGGTATTACGCCCGCTACACCTGCCCCGATTATGATCAAGGCATGCTGGACCCAGCCGCGGCCAACTACTGGCTGCCGGTGGATCAATATGTTGGCGGCATCGAGCACGCCATTTTGCATCTGCTGTACGCGCGCTTCTTCCACAAGCTGATGCGCGATGAGGGTTTAGTGAACAGCGATGAACCCTTCGAGCGCCTGCTCTGTCAGGGCATGGTGCTCAAAGATGGCGTCAAGATGAGTAAATCCAAGGGCAACACTGTAGACCCGGAAGAGCTGATTCAGCAGTACGGGGCCGACACAGTGCGTCTGTTTTCGATGTTCGCCGCACCGCCGGAACAGAGTATGGAATGGAGTGACGCGGGCGTCGAAGGCGCCCACCGGTTTCTGCGCCGGCTGTGGAAAACCGTGCACGCGCACCGCCAAGCGGGTGAACCCGGCCCCCTCAATCCTGAAGCTTTGGACCAGAAGCAACAAGACTTACGCCGAAAGGTCCACGAAACCATCGCCAAGGTAAGCGACGATTACGGCCGTCGCCAGACCTTCAACACCGCCATAGCCGCGGTGATGGAGCTGCTCAACGACATCGGCAAGCTGGCCGACCGGGCCAGCCCGGAAACCCTGGCGGTGGAGCGCGAGGCGCTGGAAACCTGCATTTTGCTGCTCGCCCCCATCGTGCCGCACATCACCCAGGCGTTGTGGGGTAACCTCGGCCATAGCGAGATTCCGCTCAATGTGGCCTGGCCCCAGGCGGACAAAGCGGCCCTGGTGCGCTCCAGCATCGAAGTGGTGGTGCAAGTTAACGGCAAGGTCCGAGATAAGATCCAGGCACCGGTGGATGCACCTAAAGAGACGATGGAGCAGCTGGCATTGGCGCAGCCTAATGTGCAGCGTTTTGTAGCCGACAAAGCGGTGCGCAAAATCATCGTGGTGCCTAATAAACTGGTCAATATTGTCGCCAATTAAAGCGTTTCTGGTGTTGTGGATTCCCGCCTGCGCGGGAATGACCCGCATAATGACACCCGTCGAACCAAAATCGCCTGTGGATTGCCGGTCTGAGCGGGAATGACGAAAGAGAAACCCAGCAAGTGGGAAACGGAGCGGGGGATGAGGAGAAACAGGTTACAAGGGCATGCCTTTCCGGCTTCCCAATGGATTTTCCTGCACCTTTCACTGAGCACAGTTGAGACCGTTAGATGAAGCACCTAATCATTCTTATACTGCTAATGCTGAGCGCCGCCTGCGGCTGGCAACTGCGTGGCAGTGTTGCTCTACCGGCCGGTGTCAAGCAGATGCACTTGAGCTCCGAAGACCCCTATAACCCCATGATGACCGAATTGCGCCAGCGCCTTCTGGCCGCTGGGGTGGAGCTGACGCCAGCGCCACTGGGCGCGCCTTATACACTGGCGATCACCGAGCAGAACCGGGACTCCCGCGTAGCCGCGGTGGGTGCCGACTCGTTGGCCAGCGCCTATGAAGTGACCCTAGAGGTCCGCTACGACATTCTCGGCCCAACGGGCGAGGCCGTGGCGCTGGACCTGTCCAGCAGTGTCACTCGCTCCTACGAATCCGATGTGTCGGTGGCCGGTGCGGGCGCCCGAGAGGAGGCCATGCTGCTGGAGGAAATGCGCACTGAGCTCGCCCAGCAAATTCTGCGCCGGCTGCAGGCGGAAATTAACGCCGCTGAAGCCGTACGCCGCCAACCGGACAGTTAACGCTATGGCCAGGCTCCGCCCCGAGCAATTGGACGCAAATTTACGCAAAGGCCTGACCCCTATCTATTGGGTCAGTGGCGACGAGCCGCTGCTGGTACAGGAGGCGTGCGACACCATCCGTCAAGCCGCACAAGGTGCCGGCTTTAGCGAGCGGGAGCTGTACCACGCCGATGCCAGCTTCGATTGGAATCAGCTGCTCAGCGCCGCCAACAGCCTATCCCTGTTCTCCGAACAGCGGCTATTGGAAGTGCGTCTGCCCAGCGGTAAACCCGGCGACAGAGGCAGTAAGGCTCTTCTGGCCTACACCGAGGCGCCCGCGCCCGACAGCATTTTGCTGCTGGTGACTGGGCGGGTGGATCGAAGCGCACTGAACACCAAGTGGGCTAAAGCGCTGGAGAAAGTGGGCACGCACGTACAGGTTTGGCCCCTATCGCCCGCGAACTTACCTCGCTGGATTGGACAACGTTTGCAAGCGGCGGGCATTCGCGCCGAAAGCGATGCCATCGATCTGCTGGCCTCACGGGTTGAGGGCAACCTGTTGGCAGCGGCTCAGGAAATCGAAAAACTGAAGCTGCTGGCGCCGGCAGAAGGTGTCACGGTCGAAATGATGGCGTCTGTGGTGGCCGACAGCGCACGCTACAATGTGTTTGCCCTTACGGACAGAGCCCTGCGCGGCGACGCGCGCGGCGCTGTGAAAACGCTCCAGGGTTTGCGCGGCGAAGGTACCGAACCCCTGGCCCTACTCTGGGCGTTAACCCGAGAGATTCGTGCCCTGGTACAGATCGGCCAGGCCATGGCTCAGGGCGCGTCGTTCGAGCGCGCCGCTCAGCCGCTGCGCC
>DAHVRW010000168.1 GCA_027322215.1 Marinimicrobium sp. | reverse complement strand
ACTGGAGTAAATGAGCATTTTGAGGCCATTTTTAACGCCGCAGAGGCCACGCAGATAGTTTTTCAACAGCCTGCTAGAACGCCATTCTTATTTACCCCCCCTCCGACGAAGGCCAAAAAGAACGCCACCCCTGAAGATTACTGGGGCCGTGCAGGAAGAATGCTCAGCAAGCCTCACAAGAGGGACCTTGTGAGGCAGCCCCCAGGGATGGGTTCACGGCGTTTGCTGAGCATTCTACCTGCACGGCCCGCGAGCTTACTTACGAAGCCCCGATACGAAGCCCCTAACTGGTTCCGCCAATCCGCTTGTCGGTACCGACCGTAACTGTTTTAACTTGCAGCAGGCCCGAGAACTCTGTAGAATCTGCGGCCCTCGGACCCTGGAGCGTTCAGAATAACGCCCGGGAAGCACTTATAGAACAAAGGTAAAAGCATGCCTTCAGTTAAAATCAAAGAGAACGAACCTTTTGACGTGGCCCTGCGCCGCTTCAAGCGCTCGTGCGAAAAAGCCGGCATTCTGGCCGAAGTACGCAGCCGCGAAGCCTATGAGAAGCCCACTGCTGTGCGTAAGCGCAAAGCCGCTGCGGCTGTAAAGCGTCATGCGAAAAAGGTTCAGCGCGAGTCCAAGAAGTTCCAGCGCCTGTATTAAGGTGCCCCTCCAGCCCGGTAGCACCGTGACCACAAGATCGCGAATACAGGCTGCCGCTGCTCGGGACGGAAGATAGATCGTCTTAACGATGCCCTTAAGCCGCTATGCGCCAATATGAAATGCGCATGGCGGTTTTGCGCCTGCGTGTAGCGTACGGGTCGTGCAGGTCGCGCACCATGCCGAACGGCGCCTACTCTCAAGCCGCCCTTAGCGTCAAACCCTAAACACCTCGGGGCGGCCTAGCGCACCCAAATCGAAATCCGCCTGGCTAATAACCTCAAAATAGATCATATTATGGCGGCTGGCACCCCCTAAACCGTGGCAGACATGTATGGCCGGCCTGATCCCGCAAAACTTCATTGACGAGCTGCTGGACCGCATCGACATCGTCGAAGTGGTGGATCAGCGCGTCAAGCTGAAGCGCACCGGGAAGAACTACAGCGCCTGTTGCCCTTTCCACGACGAGAAAACCCCCTCTTTTACCGTCAGCCCCGACAAGCAGTTTTATTATTGCTTTGGCTGCGGCGCCAGCGGTAACTCTGTTGGCTTTCTCATGGACTACGAACGGCTGAGTTTTCCTGAGGCGGTGGAGCAGCTGGCCCACTTAGCCGGGCTCGAGATTCCGCGGGAGACGCAATCCAGCACCGAGCGTGCGCAGGCTCAAGCCAAGAAGACCCTCTATAGCCTTCTGGAACAAACCGGCGACTACTTTCAGGAGCAGCTGCGCATCAGCCCCGCGCGTAGCCACGCGGTGGAGTACCTGAAAAGACGCGGCCTGGACGGCCAGATCGCCAAGGAATACGGCATCGGCTTTGCCCCGCCGGGCTGGGACAACCTGCTTAAGGCATTGGGACAAACCCCGGAAAGCCAGCAAAGGCTCATAGAAGGCGGCTTGCTGATTCACCACCCGGAGGAGAACAAACTCTACGATCGGTTTCGACACCGCATCATGTTCCCTATTCGAGACAGCCGCGGGCGCATTATTGGTTTCGGGGGCCGGGTTCTCGGCGACGACAAGCCCAAATACCTAAACTCCCCCGAGACGCCCGTATTCCATAAAGGCCAAGAGCTGTACGGTCTTTACGAGGCCCGGATGGCCTATCGCGACCTGCCCAGGCTGCTCGTGGTGGAAGGCTATATGGACGTGGTTAGCCTGGCCCAGTTCGGTATCCGCTACGGCGTCGCCACCCTGGGCACCGCTTGTGGCGAGGAACACCTGGTACGCGCATTTCGCCACACCCGGGAAGTGGTCTTTTGTTTCGATGGCGACCGAGCTGGGCGTCAGGCGGCCCAGCGGGCGCTACTTAACGCCTTGCCCACCATGGAGGACGGCCGTCAGATCAAGTTCTTATTCCTTCCCGAAGGAGAGGACCCAGATACTTTGGTGCGGCAGGTGGGCGCGGAAAAGTTCACGCGTATGGTGGATATGGCGGTGCCGCTGGAGGACTACCTGTTCGATGCGGTGTCAGAAGACATCAATCTGAGCAGCCTTGAGGGGCGCGCACGGCTTAGCAAACGGGCCGCACCACTGATTCACAAGCTGCCCAGGGGCGTATTCCGGGAGCTGATGTTCGACAATTTGGCCGCCCGGACCGGCCTAAGCCGCCAAATGTTGCAGGAGCTGGTCACGGAACCAGTTACCCTGGCCGCCCCCGCTGAGGCCGCGCCAACGGAATCGGCGCATAAGGCGCAACTAACCGCGCCGCAGCAGCCGCCGGCCGAAGCCGGGACCCAAGCCGACGATTACGAGAGCTACGCTGCGCTAGCAGGGCCTGAACCCTCAGAGTTTGAGGCGCCGGACGGCCTTGCCGGCCCCGCCCTGCGTCCGGGCAGGTATCTGTTGCCGCCTGCACACAAGGCCATCGGCCTATTGTTAACCAGCCCGGCCTTAGCGGCAGAGGCAGACCCGGAGGAGTGGAAGGCGCAAGAAAGCCCCGAGTTGCAGCTCTTGGGGCAGTTGTTGGCGCTTCTAAGGGAACGTCCACATTACCAGCTGTCTCATATTATCGGTTACTGGCGAGGCACTTACGGCGCCGAAGAGACCGAGCGGCTGGCGCGTATTGCCGGACACGACCTGCTCAGCGCCGCCAGCGCCCAATCTCAGCCGCGCCCCGACAGGCCCGCTCGCGCCAGTTACGACGCGCGCACGGCGTTTGACGATTGTTTGACCAAGTTACGCCAACAGCTGGTGGCGCAAAAATCCGCACAGTCACTGGCGAAACTGAAGAAAACAGGCTTTACTCAATTGACGAAAGAAGAACGGCAAGCTCTGGTGGAGGAAGTTCTGGCAGGCAAGCCACGACAGTAAACCCAAGCCGGGCACCGAACGCCCAGGCAGAACTCAAAAAGACGCGGGGCATTGAAATGATGGGACATGCCCCCATATACCCCATATATGAGGTATAATCGCGCGCTTTGCATTTCACATCCACACCCTAGTATACAGGTTCCGAATGGCTGAAAACGCTCAACAGCACCAGTCTCGCATCAGAGATTTGATTGCCCGAGGTAAAGAACAGGGCTATCTCACCTATGCCGAGGTCAACGATCATTTGCCCGAAGACATCTCGGATCCGGATCAGGTCGAAGACATCATCCAAATGATTAACGACATGGGCATCCGTGTGTACGAGACGGCCCCTGACGCTGACACGTTGCTCATGACCGATGGTGACGCCTCCGCCGATGAAATCGCCGCGGCCGAAGCGGCTGCGGCGCTGGCGGCGGTGGAAACCGAAGCCGGTCGCACCACCGACCCGGTGCGCATGTATATGCGCGAAATGGGCACGGTTGAACTGCTCACCCGCGAGGGCGAGATTGCTATTGCCAAGCGCATCGAAGAAGGCGTGCGCGAGTTGCAACACGCCCTGGCGCAATGGCCCGGCACCGTGCAAAAGATTCTGGACGAGTACGAGTTGGTCGAGAAGGAAGAACGCCGCCTACCCGACGTACTGATCGGGTGGCTGAATCCGGCCGACGAAGTGCCCACTCCCAACAGGACCGGTGGCAATGCCAAGGCGGACGACAACGCTGAAGAGGAAGAAAACCCCTCTGGCGTCGACCCACAGGAGGCGAAACAGCGCTTTGACGAGCTGCGCAAGCAACTGATCAAAGCCGAGAAAACCATCGCCAAGCACGGTCGTGACAGCAAGCAGGCCGAAAAAGAGTTGGCCGCTCTGGGGGACATATTCAAGTTTTTCAAACTCCACCAGCGCCAATTCGATCCAATATACAACGAAGTCCGCGACACGCTGACCCGTGTACGCCAGGAAGAGCGCACGATTTTTCAATTGTGCGTGCGCCAGGCCAAAATGCCGCGCAAGACCTTTATGCGCGAGTTTCCAGGCAACGAAACCAACGAGGCTTGGATTCCCGAGGTCATCAAGAAGAAGCGCGATTACTCAGACGCTCTGAAAACCGTAGAAGCTGAGATTGCCCGCGCACAGCGCCGGCTCCAGCAATTGGTAGAAGAGTGTGGGCTGTCCCTGGCTACCATTAAAGACATCAACCGACGCATGTCCATTGGTGAAGCCCGTGCCCGCCGCGCCAAAAAGGAAATGGTTGAGGCCAACCTGCGTCTTGTGATCTCGATCGCCAAAAAGATCCTGATCCAATGCGCCCAAGACGCCGAAGAACTCGACGCCAAAGCGCACAAGG
>DAHVRW010000167.1 GCA_027322215.1 Marinimicrobium sp. | reverse complement strand
TAAGCTGTCGCCCATCACCAATACGATCGGTTGAGCCTGCTCAGTCGCCCAAGCGTTGAATGTCAGAAAAAGCGTAAAGCAAATAAACAGGTTGTGTTTACAAGGCCTCAAAACGGCATCTCCATCGACGGATTAAATGCAACTGAAAATACTAACACAGCCGTCCCGGATCACGGCGCATTAGCGTCCACCGTTGTGACAAGTCATGGGTGAAACCCGAATCGCCGTAAAGAAGTGTCAATGCTTTTGACAGCATTTACCTTTCCAGTGAGGATGCAGCGGCATTATGCTTGAAGAATACCCAGCTATTGTGAATACAAAGGGGTCCATAATGTCACAAACTATGGTCGAGGCGCGGGCTGTTCGCAAAGACGTTGCCAGCGCTGAAGGCACCTTATCGATTCTGCACGACGTGTCTCTGCGAGTTCTCTCAGGCGAGAGTCTGGCTATTACGGGCCCTTCAGGCTCTGGGAAATCCACCCTGCTAGGAATTCTCGCCGGTCTGGATGTGCCCAGCTCGGGTGAGGTGGTTCTGGCGGGACACACACTGACGGACATGGACGAAGAGGGGCGGGCTAAAGTACGTGCTGAGCACGTGGGTTTTGTTTTCCAGTCCTTTCAACTGTTGCCTGGCTTAACGGCCCTGGAGAACGTGATGCTGCCCCTGGAGTTACATGGCAGCAAAGAGGCGCGCACAAAAGCCCAAGAGTTTTTACGGCGCGTGGGGCTGAGCGAACGTTTGCGCCACTACCCCCAGCAGCTGTCGGGCGGCGAGCAGCAGCGGGTGGCTATTGCCCGGGCATTTGCCAGCGAACCGGGGATCTTGTTTGCCGATGAGCCCACCGGAAATTTGGATACGCGCACCGGCGCGCAAGTGATCGACCTCATATTCGAGCTGAACCGTGAACACGGCACCACCCTGGTACTCATCACCCATGAAGAACGCCTCGCTCAACGCTGCCAACGACGAGTGGAGTTAGTTGCGGGCGCCCTGACCGAGCCCGAGTCCACACTGGCATCCGTGCGCTGAGGTAGATGACTTGATGTTGGCATTGAGATTGTTGTTGCGCAATGCGCGCGGCGGTGAAGTGAAATTACTGGCGTTTGCATTGATCTTGGCGGTGGCCGTGGTCAGCGGTATCGCCATTTTTGCCGATCGGTTAGATCGTACCTTGGTACAAGAGAGTAACGCCTTTTTGGGCGCGGACTTGATGGTCAGCGGCACCCAGCCACATCGCGACGAGTGGCGTGCAGAGGCCGAGCGCCGAGGTTTGCGGCAAACACAATTGGTGCAGTTTTCATCGATGCTGTTTTCCGAAAATGAGATGCATCTTGCCTCTATTCGAGCCGTCGCTGACGATTACCCGTTGCGTGGTTATGTGGAAACCAGCGAGGAACCCTTCTCTCACCGGCCTCCCGTTCGCGAGAGCGCCATACCGGCTGAGGGAGAAGTGTGGTTGGACGGGCGTCTGTTGCCGCTGCTGGGCATCGGCGTGGGAGAGGCCATCGAGGTGGGCGAACTTAGCCTTCTCGTAACCCGGATACTGGTGCGTCAGCCAGGAGAGGGTGGTTTCAATATGATCGACCCGCCCGTGTTGATGAACCTGGCGGATCTGGAAGCCACGGGCGTAGTGCAGCCGGGCAGCCGTATTGACTATCGATGGCTATTAGCCGCGGCCGATGCGGGTGCTTTGTCGGCGTTTCGTCAGTGGTTGCAGCAGCGGCTGAGTGAACACGACCGAATTCTTGATATTGAGTCTTCACAGCGGCAGTTGGCGCAGACCCTGGCCACCGGAGAGCGATTCCTGCTTTTGGCCGCTGTGGTGGGTGTGCTTTTGGCCGGCGTGGCCATAGGCCTGGCAGCCCGTCAGTTTGCCGCCCGGCATGTGGATCAGGTGGCGCTGATGAAAAGTCTGGGCGCGGGCGCGGGGCGCATGCGTCGACTCTACGCCGGCCAACTGTTAATCCTCGCCACATTGGCATCCGTGGTGGGGCTCGCGCTCGGAGAAGGCATTCAGCGAGGGGTGGCTGCCAGTTTGCAATCTTTCTTTCAGGTGGGACTATCCGCGCCTGGACTCTACGCCTACATACTGAGCTTTTTTAGCGGCCTTGTGTGCCTGATGTTTTTTGCTCTGCCTGCCCTGTGGTTTTTGCCTCAGGTGCCGCCGCTGAAAATTCTGCGCCGTGAGCTGGCGGTCAACCAGACGCAGATATGGATTCAGGTGATGTTGGCAATGGCGGCCATATTTTTGCTGGTAATTTTATTCAGTCGGCAGCTGAGTTTAACTCTCAGCGTCATGGCGGCACTGAGCGGTATTCTGGTGTTCTGCGCCGGAGTGGGTTTATTGTTGTTAAAGCTCAGCCGCCGTTTAAGTAGCAACGCCGGCAGCTTATGGCGCCTAGCCGTGGGTAACTTGCAGCGACAGCGCGGACAGAGTTTGGTGCATATGGTCGTTTTCGCCATCGCCATTATGTTGCTGTTTACTCTCACGGCGGTGCGCACCTCCTTAATTGACGACTGGCGCATGCAACTCCCGGACGATGCGCCCAATCATTTTTTTGTGAATATTGCGCCGGATAATGTCGAGGCGGTGCAGGTGTTTTTGGATCAGCACGATGTCAGACGTGAGCCGCTGTATCCAATGGTGAGAGGCCGTCTCACGCACATCAATGGCCAGGAACGCGACCGCAGCCTGGGAATGAATCGAGAGGCCAACCTCACCTGGACCGATACCCTGGCCGAAGACAACGAGATTGAAGCCGGTGTCTGGTGGCATGAGTGGAGCTCCTCTTCTGGCCTGCCTGGTGTCTCGGTAGAGCAGGGCATGGCCGAACAACTGAACCTGACGGTTGGTGATCGTCTGGGATTCTCACTCGGAGGGCTGCCCATTGAGGTGGAAGTGGCGAGCCTGCGCAGCCTCGACTGGGAATCCATGAAACCCAACTTCTTTTTTATTTTTGAGCCTGGTTCTCTGGACGACTTTTCCGCCACCTACATCACCAGCGCCTATTTACCGTCTGACAAAAAGCCGCTTATTAACCAGTTATTGCGCCATTATCCCAACATCGTCGTCATTGAACTGGACCGGATCTTTGAACAAATTCGTACCATCGTGGCGCAGGTGGGGCAGGGGGTTCATCTGGTGTTGTGGCTGACCGTACTCGGTGGCGGTTTGGTCCTGTTTGCCGCCGTCAATGCCAGCATTGAGGGTCGGAAGCTCGAAGCGGGTTTGCTGCGGGCCTTGGGCAGCCCCCGCCGGTTGGTGGTGGGGAGTATTTGGGCCGAGTTTTCTATCCTCGGTTTCCTCGCGGGGGTGACGGGAGTGTTCGGGGCCGAAATTTTATTATGGAATCTGCAGTACTGGGTGTTCGATATTCCGGTGCGCGCACATTATTCGTTCTGGGCGCTTGGGCCACTGCTGGGCGCAGGGTGCATAGGGGCGCTTGGGGCTATTATCTGTCGCGGTGTGGTAACGACGCCGCCGGCTGTAGTGTTACGTGACGCGGGTTAAACATCGCCACCGGCGGTGTTCCGGTAGGTCCATAGTGTATGGGCCAGGTAATTCCACACGAGCACGACGGCGGTAGCCACCAGCTGCACCGGCAGGTAATGCAGGGTAAGGGTATCGGTGCCCAGATACATAATCACGCCATTGGCGCCGAAACCCACGGTGGCCACCCATACAAATCGGGGAAGGGCAGCTTGATGGGCTATTTGGCAAGAAAACGTCAGGTAGTAATTGAGCAGATAATTGCCCAGGGCGGCCAGGGCATAACTGATTAGCGACGCCGTTACCGGCGCCAGTGGCGAAATCTCTACTAAGGCAATGAGCAATAGGTAGTGCAACGCCGTGGCAAAGGTGCCTGCCAATAAAAAGCGGACGGCTTCGCGGTGTTTGTTGGGCAATGCTATGCTGTTAAACATCCGGTTCACAGTTGAGGTGTCCCATGGCAGAGCCAAAAATCGAGAATTTGATCTCTGAGTTGCATGAACTGTACGGAAGTGATGAAACCAGCCCGCAACAGAAAAAACTACTGGCGGACCTGGAGCGTCATATACATCCGGCCGGAGCGGCCGATGAGCCCGACCCGATGCCTTTGGATACTCTGGAGCGGTTGGTGACGGAGATGGCAAAAGACCATCCGAAAAGCGCTGCGGCTATGTTCCAGGTGCTGGAGGTGCTTAAAAACATGGGCGTATAACCCCTTCAGGTGCGCGGCTGAAACCAATCTGTGACCTCAACCATCGTGGGGCTCAATCACAGCGGACCCGTTCAAGCCCAGGCGACGCTGGTCTGAGCCCACGCCCGTTCAATGTACGCGTATTCAACCTTTTCAGTGCGGGGATGGCAGGCGTGGCGAAAATGGTGATGATCCACCGTTGAGCCCATGTACTCCCATGCATGCCCTGCAAACGCACACACGGAGTCTCCCTGATTTCGCTGATCTCTGGCGAGCTCATCCCACATGGATGGCCATTGCGGGTGGGTTATTGTTAGGTATTCCATGTCACGGTCCTTAGCTGTGCCGTTCAACTTATTCTGCTGATTCT
>DAHVRW010000166.1 GCA_027322215.1 Marinimicrobium sp. | reverse complement strand
CGGGTCTGATCTGGCCGCCCACGCTACCCGCACGTATGGCCGCCCTGCACCGGGGCGTACCTTATGGTGACTTGCCGCCCCCGGTGCTGCATTACACCTCGTGGGTGACGCGGCTTTGGGTTGTATTTTTTGTGTTTAATGCCGGCGTGTCGGTGCTAACCGCGTGGGTGGGCAGTCGGGAGTTGTGGGCCCTGTACAACGGATTTGTATCCTATTTAATCGTCGGCATCCTGTTCGCGGGCGAGTACGGTTATCGACGGCTGGTATTTTATAAAAAGCACGGTTTATGACGAAACGCATCGACTTGCGCCGCCACTGTTTGGCCGGCGGTCCCCAGATTGTCGCGCTCGGCGCCGAGCGGCATGTCAACCGGGATCAGCTGCGTGACCGTGTGCTTGAACTGAGCCGGGCATTGGCGGCACGGCCGGAGCATCGTTGGGGCATTTGGCACCATAGCGCTTGGGATTTTCTGTGCAGCTTTATGGCCCTGGCGCTGGCCGGCAAGCAAATCGTTATGCCCCACAATATGCAAACCGGTACCGCCCAAGTGTTGGCCAAGCATTACCAAATGCTGCTGACCGATGCGCCGCTGACCGCAGAGTTGCATTCCAGCGAAGGCCAGCTGACACCGGAGCAGTTGTTGGCCGATGGGACGGCGCCGGTTTCAGATTTACCGGTGCCCACAGAGCCTGTCGATCTGATCTTGTTTACTTCTGGCTCTACCGGCGAACCCCAACCGATTCGAAAAACTCTGGAGCTGCTGGAGCTGGAATTGGCCACATTGGAGCGCAACTTCGGCCCCCGGCTGGGGCAGACCAGTGTGCTCTCCACCGTCTCTCACCAACATATCTACGGCCTGCTGCATCATTTGTTGTGGCCTTGGTGGCGCGGAGCGCCCTTTGTAATAGCCCCCTGTCAGTTCCCGGAAGAGTTGGCGGTGGCGTTGCGCCGGTGGCAACCCGCGACCTTGGTATCCAGTCCAACCCACCTCTCGCGCCTGCCCAGGGCCTCAGCGTTTCGCAATCGACCCGAAGGCGTGCAGGAAGTGATTTCTTCCGGTGGTTTGCTGGCAGAGCACGATGCGCTGGCCATGGCCGAGCTGACCGGCAGTGCGCCGTTGGAGATACTGGGCAGCACCGAAACCGGCTCGGTAGCCTGGCGCCGCCGCACTGGGGGTGAGCGCTGGCAGCCGTTACAGGGGGTGACGGTAGAACGTTCCGCAAACGATTGCCTGCTGGTAAAGAGCCCCCACGTGGGCCGTGCCGATGGATTTGAAATGGGCGATCGGGTACAGCTTCTGGACGATGGTGGTTTTATCCTGCTGGGCCGTGCGGACCGGATCGTGAAAGTTGAGGGTAAACGTCTGTCGTTGACGGAAATGCAGAGGCATTTAGAAGCCCATGGGGCCATCGCCGAAGCGCGGATAATTCTGGTAAAAGGGCGCCGTGAACAATTGGCGGTGGTAGCGACCCTGACCGAAGCCGGCCAGGCGCAGCTGGCCAGCGGCGGAAAGCTGGCCCTTAACCAGGCGCTGCGGGCCGAGTTGCGCAACTACTTCGAAACGCCCGTGCTGCCGCGGCGCTGGCGCTATGTTGACGAGCTGCCGTACAACGCCCAGGGTAAGGTGACTGAAGCGGCGCTACAGGAAATACTCAACGGAGACGGCCCCTAATGTTTATTCCCGCACATGAAGTGCTCGAACAGACTGAAAATCGGCTGGCAATCGCTATGACGCTACAGCCGGATATGCCCTGCTTCGCTGGTCATTTCGAGGGTTTGCCGGTGCTCCCTGGGGTGGTGCAAGTGGGCTGGGTGCAGACGTTGGCCCAGCGCTATTTTGGCAAAACGTTTTTGCATCGCGGTTTGCATTCCGTCAAATTTCAGCAGTTGGTACGTCCGCCCGTGCAGCTGACGTTGAGCATTCAATGGCAGCCAGAGCGGGAGCTGCTGAAATTCACCTACCGCAACCAGCGGGGCCGCAGCTCTTCCGGGGCCATAAGCGTGCAGAGCGCCGGCAGTGAGAGCCGCGCCGTTGACAGCCACGAGGACGCGTGATGTGACCCAAGCGCCCTCCCCTAATGTATTTTCGCCCTGCGCGGTGATTCCGGTGTATCGCCACGCGTACCTGTTGGAGCAGGTGCTGCCGCGCATTCGCGAGCTCGGTTTGCCCTGTGTGGTGGTCAACGACGGAAATGATCAGGATGAGACTGAACTGCTGCGCGCTCTGTGCCGGGATACCGGCACTGAGCTGTGCGAACAGTTTCCCAATCAGGGAAAGGGCAGTGCAGTGATTCTGGGTATGCGCCGAGCCGCCGAGCTGGGCTATAGTCATGCGCTGCAGGTGGATGCCGATGGTCAACATAATACTGACGATATACCGCGTTTTTTGGCTCTGGCTGAGGCATCGCCCCTGGCGTTGATAACCGGCGTTCCCCAATACGATGACTCGGTGCCCCGGCACCGCTATTACAGCCGTTACCTCACCCACTTCTGGGTTTGGGTGGAAACCTTGTCTTTGGAGATTCGGGACTCCATGTGCGGCTTTCGGGTGTACCCCTTGGGGGACACGCTGGCCCTGATCGATCGCGTGAACATCGGCCGCCGCATGGATTTTGATACCGAAGTGGCTGTGCGGCTGTGCTGGCGGGGTGTGCCGGTAATCTCGGTACCCACTCAGGTTACTTATCCGGAAAATGGCATTTCTAATTTTCGCCTCTGGCGTGACAATCTGGCCATTAGCTGGATGCACACGCGCCTGTGTGCGGGTATGGTCCTGCGCCTGCCGGTGCTGGTGTATCGGTTAATTCGCCGGCACTGGCCGGCCCGCGCAGCGGAGAGCTTGTCATGAGCGCCGGAGCGGATAGTGGCCGCTGGGCCGACGTAAAAGAACGCGGACACTACTGGGGCATGGCTCTGTTGGTGATGCTGTACCGGGTGTTCGGCCGTTGGCTGCTGTATCCATTGGTCGGGGTGGTGGTCACCTATTTTTTTCTAACGCGCCGGGCCACCCGTCGTTACTCCGCTTTGTACCTGCGGCGAGTTTTGGGCCGCCGGGTACGACTGTGGGATGTGTGGCGGCATCACCTTGCTTTCGGGGCCAGTCTAATGGACCGGATTGCCGCCTGGATGGGGCGCATCACCCGTGCCGATGTGGCATTCGAAGGGCATTTCACAATGCTGGAGCTGGCGCGGAGTAAGCGCGGCGCCGTATTGCTCGGTGCCCATTTTGGTGTGCTGGAGATGTGTCGCGCGGTGGTGGAAAATGACAAATCCCTGAAGCTCAACGTCATTGTGCACGACCAAAATACGCGCAAATTCAACCGCGTCATGGCGCGGGTCAACCGTCAGTCTCAGGTGCGAGTGATTCCGGTGCAGGAGATTACCCCGGCCACGGCCATTCATTTGCGGGAGCGGCTGGATGAAGGCGAGTTCGTCATTCTGCTGGCGGACCGACTGCCACCGGGCAATGTCACCCGCACTTTAAGCGCACCGTTTTTGGCACCGGATGAGGGCGGTTCTCTTGGACGAAGTGATTTTACCGCTGAGAGTTCTTATGTCGCTCAGGGTTCTTATGTCGCTCAAGGCTGTTCTTCTGTCGCTCAAGGCTGTAATTCCGCTCAAGGCTGTAATTCCGCTCAAGGCTGTGCTTCCGATGCTCCCGATCGCTTTGTGGTGCAGTGGCCGGCGGGTCCGTTTTGGCTGGCGTTGATGTTGGGTGCGCCGGTGTATTTTATTGCCGCCTGTCATACCGGCTTCGGTTATCAAGCCACCCTCAAACTCTTGTACGAAGGGGGCAAGGTGGCGCGTCGGGAGCGCGAAGCCAAATGCTATGCGCTTTTACAAGACTATATACAGGTGCTGGAAAAGCTGTGTCGGCGCCACCCGTACCAATGGTTTAACTTTTACGATTTCTGGGGCGACGATGCGCACATAGGGCAAGCCGGCTCCTCGAAAAACTCTAACGACAGCATTACGCAGGACAGTCAACCATGAACACTCCGCGCCCAGACACCGCTGTGGTCTTCGGCCACGCCGCCGTTCGCATTGAGGATATTGTCGCCATCACCAAGGGCGCCCCGGCGCGATTGACTGACGATGAGAGCGCCCGCCAGCGCATTGCCGCCAGCGCCCGCTTTGTACAGGATCTGTGGCGCGAAGAAGGTGTTATCTATGGCGTTACCACCGGCTATGGGGATTCGTGCACCGTCCGCGTCCCCGCCCATTTGGTGGAGCAATTGCCCATTCATCTCACGCGATTTCACGGTTGCGGTCTGGGTGCGCATTTTGATCACCACCACGGCCGGGCAATTTTATCGGCGCGGCTGGCATCGCTCAGCCGTGGCTATTCCGGCGTGCGTCCGGAATTACTGGAACGACTGGTGGAGTACATCAATCGCGACATAGTTCCGGTCATCCCCCAAGAGGGTTCCGTCGGCGCCAGCGGCGACTTAACACCGTTATCTTACGTGGCCGCTGCCTTGCTGGGCGAGCGTGAGGTCTATTATCAGGGAGAGATTGTTCCCGCCGCTCAGGTGTTGCAGCAGTTGGGAATGGAGCCGTTGCACCTGCACCCCAAAGAGGGGT
>DAHVRW010000165.1 GCA_027322215.1 Marinimicrobium sp. | reverse complement strand
GGCCGGCGGGTTTTGTCAGTAGGGGATGGCGGTTGCACGGGTTTCTGAGTGCGGCGCCAAATCCTTGAAGGTTCTTCGCTATAATGGAGCGATGCCTCAACCCCTCTTAAATTTCGCCCCCCGGTATTGGAGGGGCTATGTCTGAACGTAATCCTCTGCTCTCGGCCATCGAACAGCTATTGGACGAGGGTGCGCCGCTGAGCGAGTATCAGCTAATTCAACGGCTCAAACAGCAGGATTTAGTGGCCTCCGATTACAGCGCCTCGCCCTTGAGCCTGTTTCGCGTTCATTTCTGTGTTTTTAACGCCCTGTACCAAATTCAAGCACGCCGCGCACGTAATGGCCAAGCCTTGGTGATCTCGCCGTTGACCATTTACCTTCGGCCGCTGGAGGCGGAGGAGGGGGCGGCTTTGGCCGAGTTAGAGGCGCAGCCTCTGCGGGCGTTTTATCTGGACTGGACCCATTATCACCAGGCAACGGAAGAGACGGTGGTGGAATTGCTGAGTGATTTCTGGCGCCGATACGGGCGCCGAGGGCAAGTTGATCAGCGCCGGCGCCGGGAGGCTCTAGCGGAGCTGGGCCTGGAAGATCCGGTGACCTTAGCGGAAATCAAATACCGCTATCGCCGTCTGGCCATGGCGCATCATCCCGATCGGGGCGGCAGTGGAGAGCGGTTGCGAGCAATCAATGCGGCGCTGGCGGTTCTGGAGGCCGGAAACTGATGGCGGTGCTCTGGTGTTACCGGGATCAAGGTGATAATCGGTATGAGGTACGCACCGCAGGCCGCAGTCTGCGTTTGTACACCAATGGCGTGTTTCATAGTCAGTACAATCCCAAACGGCCGCTGAGCGGTGGTATATGGGATCTGTTGGTGCTGCCGGCGTTTTTGAATCCGCCCACGGGTCACGAGCGCGTGCTGGTGCTGGGGGTGGGTGGTGGTGCGGCAATTCGGCAGTGGAATGACTTATTCCGTCCGGCGCTGATCGTTGGGGTGGAGTTAAATCCGGTACATCTGCATGTGGCGCGCACCTTTTTTGAGGTGGAAGCGCCCAACGTCACGTTGTTGGAAGCGGACGCCTATCAGTGGTTGCAGACGTACCGGGGGCCGGGTTTTGATGTGGTAATCGACGACTTGTTTGGTGATCAGGACGGCGCGCCCGCCCGTGCGGTTCCTGCGGATGCCCCATGGTGTTTGGCGCTGCGCCGATTGCTTAACCCTGGCGGGCGTCTGGTCATGAATTTTGATCGCGAAGCCGAACTGAAACGCTCCGCACCCGTGGCCAACCCTATGGTTCGGCGTCACTTTGCCGCGGGGCTGAATCTGAGTATTCAGCACTACTCCAACCATATCGGAGTTTTTTGCCGGGATCAGCCCGATCTTGGGGCGTTTGAACAGCGGCTGGAGGCGCTACCCGAGTTGGAGCAATATCGGCGCATTGGCCAATTGGGCTTCTCCCTGGAATCGCTATTTGGACGCAACACCTTTGGGTGATACGCCGTTCAGTTTAGTAGGAGCTGCTATGCGCTTCGAACCATAAGCGGTCGCACGTCATTCGGTGCTGGTTGCGTTTGCAACCCTAATCAGGGGCGAAGCTCTACCACCTTAAAACCATCTCGGTCGGCCAACACGTCAGCGTGAGCAAATACACCGCGAGCTTTTTGCTCCAGAGGGATAAACCGATTGACCACGAACCAGGCGCGTCCGGCCGAGGTCAGGTGTGACCGCGCACTGCCCAAGAACCGGTCCGTTAGATCTCCGCTGACGCTAAAGCCTTGGTGAAACGGTGGGTTACACAGTACCGCATCAAAGGTGTCCGTAATGTTGTCGCCACAGTCGGCGCCGATCACCTCGGCGGCTATGCCATTATATTCGGCGTTGTGCGCAGCCATGGCCAGTGCGGCGGCGTTGTTGTCGGTAAGCACCCGTCGCTGCAGAGGTAGCCAATGGGTCATCAGCGCCAGATAACCGTAGCCGCATCCCAGATCCAGCAAGCTGGCTGCGCCGCTGCACTGCAGACGCGGCGCCGCTACCTCCCACAACAAAGCGCTGCCCTTGTCACGCTTTTGCCAGCCGAACAGCCCGGGTTTACTGAAAAATGCGATGTCATTTTCAGTAAAAATCCGGCGCGGCGTTGTGTAGTCGCTGTCGTCCAGTGGTTGGCTCAAGCGCTCGGCGCGGCGCAGTCGAGCTGTATAATGCTGGCTGATTTTCTTGGCTTTCTGCGGCTGGCCCAGGTAGGCCGAAGCCTTTTCAATATAGGTTTTGGCACCTTCGGCTTTGTGTCCGCAAAGTACCAGCTCACCTCCGGGTTTGAGTATGCGCCCCGCCTCGTTGATCACGTGATGCACCACGGGTTTTTCTTTTGAAACCCGATAAAACACCCGATCCAGGGAGGCGTCGGCCCAGGGGCTGAAGTCGAAGTCACTGAACTGCGTGTTCAGACCGGCATGGCGCGCGCGTGCGGCCTGATCCCAACGGTTGGTGATAACGTTAAGGGTCGGGTCAATGGGCAAGTCGTCGCTTTGGGCGTGCTCGTCCAGGCACCAGAGGCTGGCGAGCCCAGAGTTCGCTCGTATCTGCTCTAGCAGCCATTGGGAAGCGCTGTCAGACATGAGCGATTTCCTCGGCGGTCAGAGGACGGAAGTCGCCAGGGCTTAGTTGGGGGTCGAGCACAATATTGCCTATGCCGGTCCGGTGCAGTTCAGTCACCCGGTTTCCGGTGGCGGCAAACATGCGTTTCACCTGATGATAGCGGCCTTCCTGAAGTGTCACCCGAGCCCGGCGTTCGCCCAACAGCTCGAGGGTGGCGGGGCGGGTCGGCGTGCTGTCGTTTTTGAGCAGAATGCCTTTCGCGAATCGTTCAACCGCATCGGCTGTAATGACGTCGGCCGTAGCGACTTCATACACTTTGGCGCAGGCGCTGCGGGGGGAGGTGATCCGGTGGTTCCATTGCCCGTCGTCGGTGAGCAAGAGTAGTCCAGTGGTATCTTTATCCAGTCGTCCGACGATTTGCAGTGTGTCTTTCCTCGGGGTATCGATCAAATCCAGCACGCAGGGCTGATGAGCGTCGGTGCGCGCGGACAGAACGCCTGCTGGCTTATGCAGCATGAAATAGCGCAGAGTAGGCGCGGCTAGAGGGCGGCCTTGCAACGTTATCTGATCCTGCGCACTCACGGAAAGGCTGGGTGAGGGCGCAGCCGCGCCATTGATCATCACCTCGCCCCGTTTTATGGCGCGGTGAATGTCGCGGCGCGATAGGTCGCTGGTGTGCCCAATAAATTTATCCAGTCTCATACTGCTCTTCGGGCACGACCGCCCAGGTTAATAGAGTGCCGAGTTACTGCTGCTGCGTGTCCTCGGTGGCAGCGTCAGTCTCTTGGGCCTCGTCGCATTCCCAGCCCCACTCTTGCTGATCGGCTGCGAACTCCTGCGCTTGCTGCTCGCAAAACCCTTCTTCATTCTGCGCCCGCCACAAGGTTTCCTCTGTGCCATCCTTGTGATACCGGACCTCGCAGGGCAGGCTCTGATCGGGGTTGGTATACACAACCTCAATGACCCGCTCGCTGTCGCCGGATTTACACAAAAAGCGCGGCCCTTCTTCCGCTGCGGCGCCCAGGCTCGTTAAGAACAATAAGCTGACGAGACTAACCTGACTTATACGCATATCGAGATCCTTCGGTTGGTTTGAGTCATATATTGTGGTCTAGAGCGCTAGGAGCCGCCGGCTATGCGCCGGCACCCAAACTCTTCTCGCCCGATTCCACAGTCTGGTAAATCAGCGTATTGATGGTCATGGGGCCGACTCCGCCGGGCACCGGTGTATAGGCCGCCACACGGGAAGTCAGCGGTGCAATTTCAATATCGCCCACGCGCTCGGCCGGATGATAACCCGCGTCCACCACTACGGCCCCGTCTTTGATCCACTCGGCTTTAATAAATTCGGGCTTGCCGACGGCACCGACAATAATATCGGCCTGTCTGACGTGGCTCTCCAAATCCTGGGTACGGCTGTGACAAATAGTGACCGTGGCATTAGCGTTTAATAGCATCATCGCCATTGGCTTGCCGAGAATGGGGCTGCGTCCAACCACTACCGCGTGTTTTCCCGCCAGGGGAATATCGTACGCTTGCAGCAAGCGCATAATGCCCATAGGCGTTGCGCAACCATAAGCGGGCTCACCCATGCTCATGCGGCCAAAACCGAGACAGGTCACCCCGTCGACGTCTTTACTGATGTCGATGGCATCGAAACACAGCCGCTCGTCGATCTGTGCGGGCACTGGATGTTGCAGCAATATACCGTGAACGTTAGGGTCAGCATTCAGTTCTTCGATTTTCGCCAGTAGTTGCTCGGTCGTGGTGTCGCGGGATAGCTCCACGCGAAGCGATTGCATGCCCACGCGTTCGCAGGCGTTGCCTTTCATTTTTACGTAGGTGGCGGAGGCCGGGTCATCGCCCACTAAAATGGTTGCCAAAATAGGCGTTTGTCCCTGGTTGCGCTCTTTAAGCGCCGCCACGCGCTGGGACAGTTCCTGTTCGGTTTTTTGGGCAAGAGTTTTACCGTCAAGCAAAATTGCGGACATGGGGCCAAATACCTTTGGTGGTGAATACAGAAGCGCGGTATTGTCCCATAAGGCTCTGA
>DAHVRW010000164.1 GCA_027322215.1 Marinimicrobium sp. | reverse complement strand
TTGACTCAATTGGAGGCCTGGTCTGACCAGATAGCCGATTAATGGTCAGGCTTGTGATCTGGTCGTTAACACCGTCACCGTTCCTAACGGTAAGGTGACGGTGGCCCACGGTTAGTCTTTGATTGACGCCGACAGATTGGGCAAAGTACAGTTGCCAACTAGCCGCCCGCTACACATACTTACCCGTGCGATAAAAGTGCTCTGGAATTACTTGGCTAATGGTCGTTGGCAGGTCATGGGGATAGCGCACGCCCCCTTAATTACGATCGGTCCGTAGGGCTGAGTACGCGTTAAGCCGCTCGGTCAGCGGAACTTTTGAGCTAGTTTTTCCGGCTCCGCGCCAGAAACTAGCATAGTCCAACCCTGTGAGGTGTGCTCCTCTAATGTCGCTCAAGGATGCGAATAAGGCGCTGTTAGATGGCGACTTTTCTGCCGCCTGTCTTCTATATTGGGATCATAAGGTATCTTTAGGGCTGGGCTCTCCTAGCCTGGACTTCAATCTGGAGATTTTAAGGCGTCGATGGCTTCGTTCTCGCCAGGGCGAGCCGCTTAAAGTTATCGTTGCCGCCTGGGAGCTTGGCCACAACTCCGCCGGGCGGGCAATGACCCTGGCCGAGGTTTGGCGACCCCACGCCGAGGTTGCAATCATTGGCTGCCGCATACTCTCATTCGGTGGGACGCTTTGGCCGCCGTTGCAGACGTCGTCTATCGCTTGTCATTCTTTCGTGCTTGAGCACAATTCTGATTTTATTATTGAGGCTTTTCGGCTGGTTAGCCAACACCCGGCCGACGTGGTGCATTTATCCAAACCCCGTATGCATAACGTGATTTTCGGTTGGCTGTACCAGCTGATCTGGGGCGCACGGGTCATAATGGATGTAGATGACGAAGAGTTGAGTTTCGTCAAGGCAACGAACGCACTCGATCCGTTTGCATACATACGCGAGCATGGAGTATTGCCCTCATTCAATATGCTGGGAAGCAAAACCTCTACGCAGTTAGCCGTAGGTATGGCCCAACAGTTTGATGGCGTAACGGTATCTAACGTCGCGCTGCAGAATCGTTACGGCGGGCGGGTTATTCCTCATGTACGTCCCGCTAATCGCTTTCAGCCTTCGAAGGAAAGAAGCGTCGCTTGTCGCCAGAAGTTTGGGGTGCCCCCTGATAAGTATGTTGTGCTGTTTTATGGCACGCCGAGAAAGCATAAAGGTGTGACGGAAACGGCTCGGGCACTGGCTGCTCTGGGCCGCGACGATGTATGTTATGTCATAGCTGGGGGTGAGCCTGATGCTGGCCTGAAGGCCGAGCTGGAAGGGATACCGGGTGTCGACTATATCTTCTTAGGGTCGCAGCCTTATGAGCGTGCCGCCGATGTGGTCGCCATGGGCGATATCTGTATTTTGCTTCAAGACGCAACATCACAGGTTGGTCAGTTTCAGCTTCCAGCGAAACTTATGGATGCGTTGGGGATGGGTTTGACGGTTTTTGCTCAAGTAACCCCTCCGTTGGAAGAGCTTGCCAAAAAAGGCGCTTTCATTCCCGTCACCGCTGATAACCTCGTTGACCAACTGCGCTCTTGGTTTGATTCGGGCGATCGAACCCAGGCGCAGCGGGGGCGGGCAATATTTGAGTCAGAGTTGACGGTTGAAGCAGTAGCGCCGATTGTTCGCGCGATTTTGGCGGATGAAACTCCACGACGCGCTGAGCTCTTAAGCTGGCCGGGACAGTTAGATAGGCTATTGAGCGGTAATTGGCCGCTAGGTGTTCCTGTGCCTCAGCGGCAAGAGCAAGAAGCCGTCTGGAAACAGATGAAGCAGATTCAGATGTTAACTGGAGCCGGTATGCGCTCAGTAGCGAAAGTAAGTGTTGGACCTATTAATAGCTGGCACGCATGACTGTTTTAAGAGCAGGCGTGCTCTGCAAGGTTTGATCAAGTACTAGTTCAAGGAGAGGGCAGTGTGACAAGCGAGCTGTTAGAGAGAGCGAATAGGCTTCTAAGGGCGCAGGAGTATGAAGCCGCCCTCGATACGTATAGTGAGCTTACGAAAAAACATCCGCGTATCGCCCATTGCGTTGATTTTAATATGCGATTAGCTTCGGCTCGTCTTTCCGGTGAGAGCTTATCCACCAGAGGTTACACGCAAGAAACCATTGTTGTTTATACCTGTAATTTTGGTCGTTACGAGAGCGTAAAACCACCCGTCGTGGTGGAGCCCGATATCCGTTACATTCTTTTTACAGATGATCCGTCACTCCGCTCAGATGTTTGGGAGATCCGAATTCTAGAAAGTGAGACCGGAAATCCTCGCCGGGAGTCGAGACGTGCAAAAATTCAGCCCCACGTTTACCTTCCTACCCATGATATCAGCATTTATATTGATTCAAGTTTGGAGCTGAAGTACCACAATGTTCGCAAGATGGTTGATATCGCTATGGAAGGCGATGATGCGGCTATTTACCGCCACTACAAGCGGGACTGTGTTTATGAAGAAATCGAGCATGTGGCAAATGATAATGACAGGTCGGTGCCCAAGTCTGAATGTAAACAGGCCATAAGAAAATATAAAGAATTGGGTTACCCAAGAAAGGCCGGCTTGTTTGAGAACGCTTTTATATTCAGAAGAAATACGCCCCAGGTCCAAAAGATGAATGAGATCTGGTGGCAAGAGTATGTGGCGGGGTCGGAGCGCGACCAGTTCACTTTAATGTACGCTATCTATAAATCCAAGGTGAAGGTGAACTCTATCTCGGTCGGGAAGCAGTTTAGAGTCAACCCGTTCGTGAACCATTATAAGCATAAATATAGGAATTATGCCCATCGCGGTAGCAATACTAGGTTGACGGTAAATTGGATTATGAACCAGGAGCGAGGTAGGGGTTGGGCCTATGCGAATAGCGTCGAACGAATTAGCGAAAATCAGTTATCGTTCAAGCACTATACAAACAGCGAGACGGCAAAGGACGTTTCAATATACTTGGATGCGTTAATCTACGAGGATTCGTTTAAGGTAGGGCGAAGAAAAATACTGAGAATCGGGGGACCGAGGCCGTTATGGCGACTGCATGGCGGTGATGTAATACAGAGAAACGCGTTTCTTCAGCAGTTTGATGGCCTGATAGCCCTTAATGAAGAGATTTACCAAATAGCCGCAATGTCAGGTGTGGCGACGGCGCTTATACCTAACGGAATTGATTTGCAGCAGTGGCGGTATAACTATTTGCTACGAAATACGCGATTCGTAGTTGGATTTACTGCAAATGTAACAAGTAAGCAGGAGCGGAATATCAAGGGCTACGACCTCGTCGCGCAGGCGTGTAAAGAGCTAGGCGTTCCGCTTTTGAGCCTACGAAAAGGGGTGAATCAGCTTGCCAATAATGATATGCAGGGGGAGTTCTACAATAAGATTGATTGTTTGGTTCATCCTGTTCTTGAGGCAAAAGAAGGTTCATCTAATACGATTATGGAGGCGCTAGCGTGTGGTGTGCCGGTCATCACTACGACTGCCGCCGGGTTTCACGGCGAGCGGCTTAGCTCTGATACCAATGTGCTGTTTATTACGCGGACAAAGCCGTCCATAAAAAACGCTATTTTACGGCTGATGAATAATCCCGCGCTTCGTCTGGAGTTGTCGAAAAACGGCCGAGCATTTTGTGAAGATAATCATGATATTAAACGGATCGCGAAACAGTATGAGGGGTTCATTCATGCGGTTATTGCCAATCAATCCAGAAAGCTAATCCGTTTTATGTCCCTGGGCGACCCCCGAAAGATGGCCACCGCCCGAATACGTTGCCAGAATATGGTGGATGCAATAAACGATTATTATGGTGATAAATATTGTGCGACCATGCATAGCTATGGAGAACCTAATGTTGTCGTTGTGAGTCAGCTTTGTACACATAAAACGTTGGTCGAAATTCAGAAGCTGAAGTGCCGCAACGCTCAAGTCATATACGACTGCGCCGACCCTTATTATATGAGAGACGGGGAAGTGTACGATGTTTCGGCCCGTGATAGGTTCTGGGACTTAGTTAATGTCTCTGATCATGTCATCGTGCCCACAACTGAGCTTAGAAAGTCATTAATCGATTGTGGGGTGCAAAAGCCTGTATCGGTAGTCGCGGATTCATTCGATTATGCCGACCAAATGGACCGATCAGTGGTCGAAAGCGAGGCGCCTTATATCACATGGTTCGGAAATCCGGGCAACGGGAATCTGGACTCGGCGTTGCCTTACCTTAAGAATTTTCAAGTAAGCTTTCCTGATAAACGGGTTCTGCTGATAACGCTACGAAAGCGTGCGTATGAGAAGTTTCCGTTTGATTTTAAAGAGTGGCGATATGAGTCTTTTGTGCAAGATTTACGACAGAGTACTGTTGTGTTGGTGTCCCACTCACATGATGCGCCGTTTAAGAGCGCGAATCGGTTCGTTACAGCGATAATGAACGGCGTTCCGTGTTTGTATGTGGGCCGCTGCGAGGAGATAGTAGAGCTGTTAACCAGCGGTGGGTACGAGAAGTACGTGCTCAGCAATGCGGAAGATGGCGTTCGCGCTGTGCGCGAGCTGCAGGCCGCGGATGAACGAGAGTCCTATGTAAAAAAGATGCAAAGAATTCTAGAGCAGCGTTATTCATGGCGCTCAGTCTCGCAAAGATTTATGGATATACTGAAAATACCAACAGAAAAACTAAAATCATCTAAATATAATCCGCGGAAAGATTTAAAGCCTGG
>DAHVRW010000163.1 GCA_027322215.1 Marinimicrobium sp. | reverse complement strand
AGCTTCTATCCCCCCATCCCGAGCTTCTATCCCCCCATCCCGAGCTTCTTTTCCCGGCACCCCCGCTCTTCTTTTCCCGGCACCCCCGCGCTTCTTTTCCCGTCATCCCCGCGAAGGCGCACTGCTGTCCGGAATAAATTAGGAGGAGTAGCTGAAAGGGTTGCAGGCCAAGGCTTTGGAGATAAACTCCGAGTTGACGACTCAAAAAGCACGAGGCCTGCAACATGTATAGAAATACCCGATTTGCCGAAGTAATGAAAGCCCTGCCGCGAGGTCAATTCGAAAAATTGGTCGACCAGTACGGCGCGGACAAACACAGCAAGGGTTTCCGCTGCCATGATCAGTTGATGGCCATGGTGTTTGGCCAGCTCACCGGCAGTCGCAGTTTGCGCGAGCTAGAGCTCGCCTTTAATAGCCACCGCACCAGCCACTACCACTTGGGGACACGACCAGTGAAACGCTCGACCCTGGCCGAAGCGAATGCCAAGAGAGATTCGCGCTTATACGAAGCTTTGTGTGGTCTATTGCTCAAGCAGGTACACCGAAAAGCACGCCGCGAGATCACGAACATGCTGTATTTGCTGGACTCAACCCCCATCCCGCTCAAGGGCCTCGGCTATGACGACTGGGCGGCCCAGCAACGTACCCACCGGACCCAAGGCCTGAAAGTGCACATGCTCTACAGCCCAGAACAGACTGCGCCGGTGTACAGCCAAATCACGTCGGCGAACGTCAACGACATCGAAGATGCCCGGCGCATGGACTTAGAGTCCGGTGCTACCTACGTCTTCGACAAGGGCTACTGTGACTACAACTGGTGGCACGAAATCAACCAGACCGGTGCAATGTTCGTTACCCGGTTCAAAAGAAATGCCGCCCTCAAAGTCCTTAACGTAAACAAATCCATCGACGCAAAAGAGGCGCCTATTCTGACTGATGAGCGCGTCCTGCTCACTAACCGCCACCCGGGCGGAAAGCGCCGCAACCAGTATGACGTAGCACTGCGGCGCGTCACCGTGGCTCGGGAAGGAAAGACTCCACTAGTGCTGGCGACCAACGATTTTAAGCGCTCGGCGGCCGAGATCGCTGAGCTGTACAAAGCCCGCTGGCAGCTTGAGCTGTTCTTTAAATGGTTGAAGCAGAACTTAAAGATAAAGCGCTTCTTCGGGCGCAACGAAACGGCGGTGAAAACCCAAATATACATCGCCCTAATCACTTATCTGCTGGTCTGGTTTTACCACGCTCGAGCAGGTGTAACGGACACGCTGCGAGAGTGTGTTGTTCTGCTAGGCGCCACGCTTTTCCAGCGCCCAGAGACCGATTACAGCGTCTGGAAGAGGCGACAACAGAGGCGAACTGAGTTCCTGAAAAAACAGGGGTGCCTGTTGTGACGAATTTATTCCGGACAGCAGTGCGCGAAGGCGGGAATCCAATACACTCCAATACACCAAACACAAGGATGTTTCAGTATGAATAAACAAGCCTGTACCTATATTCTTGCCAGCAAGCGCAACGGGACGCTTTACGTGGGCGTTACCAGTGATCTGCTCAAGCGCGTCTGGGAGCATAAAAATAAAGCAGTGGACGGTTTTACGCAGAAATACGGTGTACACCAGCTAGTTTATTATGAGCTGCATGACGATATGGTGGCGGCGATTACCAGGGAAAAGCAGCTCAAGAAGTGGAACCGGCAGTGGAAGATCAATCTCATCGAGGCCGAGAACCCGGAGTGGCGGGATTTGTATTTAGGTCTGGTGGGTTGATGGATCCCCGCCTGCGCGGGGATGACCACTGGTAACGGCCGCTGACTACATCGTTCCACACTGGATCCCCGCCTACGCGGGGATGACGAAAAAGCAGCGTTCTTCCAGCATAAACATACCGCACTATACCCTCGTCATTCCCGCTACACCGTCGTCATTCCCGCTACACCCTCGTCACTCCCGCTACACCCTCGTCATTCCCGCTATACCCTCGTCATTCCCGCTACACCCTCGTCATTCCCGCTACACCTTCGTCATTCCCGCTACACCTTCGTCATTCCCACCACACCTTCGTCATTCCCGCGCAGGCGGGAATCCATAGGGTTAGGCACGCCGCAAATTAAAACCTGGATCCCCGCCTGCGCGGGGATGACGGTAATGGCGGGATGGCCAGGGACTCATTAACCCAAGCCGGATTCCAGCTTTTTAAATCGGCTTGCCACGCCTAAAGTTTCTCCCTCCAGTGCCGTTATGGTCCTTAACGTCATCAAACACGTCACCGAGGAATAAAGCCCATGAATGCCTACGCTCGCGCGGCTCAGAATTACAGTTCAGTCAAGGTGCAATCCAGCGTCACCGATGCTTCGCCTCACCGGTTAGTACAAATGCTGTTTGAGGGGGCCTTGGAGCGCATTGCCCAAGCCAAAGGGGCCATGGCACGAAACGAAATCGCGCGTAAAGGCGAGTTGCTCAACAAAGCCATTAACATTGTGGGCGGTTTGTCCGGCAGCCTGAACGACAACGAGGGTGGAGAGCTGGCCGCCAACCTCGACGCGCTCTACGACTACATCATGCGCCGTCTGGTACAGGCTAACGCGGAAAACGACCCATCCATACTGGATGAATGCGGCCGTCTGCTGGGCGAGCTGAAATCCTCCTGGGACGGCATTGCCGCCGAAGTGCGCTGATATGACTGTACAGCTGGTTGCCGAACCCGATTACCGAGGGCGCAATGGCATATCGTTACTGCGCCAGGTGCAACGGGACATTATCGAGGCCTTGCACGCCGAAAACTGGCAGCGGGTACGGGAGCTGGACCAAACCTGCGCCGCTTTGGTGGAACGGGTGATTGCAGCCAACCGGACCGATCCTTCAACGTTGGTGAGTGCTCTGAGTGAGTTGAAGGGTGTTTACGCCAATCTCATCCGTCAATGCCAGCAAGAAGTACGGGCAATGGCTCTGTAAGCCGCGACCCTCTGGGTATTGCACGCTCTCCACAGTCTAGCTTTACTCTCCAGACGCGCCTAAAAATGGCGCGTTTTGCGTTCTTTCCCGCCTTTTATTGCACAATTCTGACTCTGATGGCTTTTCCTTTCTTTGCGCAGGCGATACTGTCATAAATTTGACTATGTGGCATAATGCGACTATTACTGTCCACTAAGGTGGTATGCGCGACAGGCGGCGAATACCTATCACATGAACTTTTTGAGAAGGGCGCGAGCAGTATGGGGCCTAATGATTGGATATTGATTGTCGACGATGAAAAAACGCGGCGACATGAATTGAGCATTATTCTGGAGTTCTTGGGCGAATCCATCACTGGCACCGACAGCGCCACCTGGCAAAAAGCCGCCGAAGAGGCCGGGCCCGCTGACTGCGTTGCGGTATTTTTGGGGTCATGCGGCACGTTGGAGGTCTTGACCGAGCAGCTCCAGGGGCTAAAGACCTGGAAAAGCGAACTACCGGTGGTTTTGATTGGCGAGGCGCCGGTGGGTATGCAGGAACTGTCCCCTGAGCTCTCCCGTATGGTTATCGCTACGCTCAGTATCCCGCCCAGTCATAACGCTCTGTTGGATGTGCTGCATCGCTGCCAGCTGTACTACCGCGCTCAGATGGAGAGCAAACGCCAACCCCAGCGCCGTCCGGCGCACCTGTTTCGCAGCCTGGTGGGCACCAGCCGCGAGATTCAGCAGGTTCGCCAGATGATGGCCCAGGTGGCGGATAAAGATGTCTCAGTGTTAATCACCGGAGAGTCCGGTACCGGTAAAGAAGTGGTAGCCCGCAATCTGCACTATAATTCGCCCCGCCGGGACAAACCGTTTGTGCCGGTTAACTGTGGGGCGATTCCGGCCGAGCTGCTGGAAAGTGAGCTGTTTGGCCACGAAAAAGGCGCCTTTACCGGTGCCATCAGTTCCCGGGCCGGACGCTTTGAACTGGCCGAAGGCGGAACCTTATTTTTGGATGAAATAGGGGACATGCCGCTGAATATGCAGGTGAAAATTCTGCGGGTGTTGCAGGAGCGCTGTTTCGAGCGCGTGGGCAGCAATAAGACCATCACCAGCGATGTGCGCATCATCGCGGCTACCCATCGGGACTTGGAATCGATGATCGCGGAGGATACCTTCCGCGAAGATTTGTATTACCGTTTGAATGTGTTTCCCATCGAGTTGCCGTCGCTGAAAGAGCGCGCGGAAGACATTCCATTGCTGATTAATGAGTTGATCGCTCGAATGGAGAGCGAGGGGCGTGGCTCGCTGCGTTTTAACTCCGCGGCGATTTTATCGCTGTGCCAACATCAGTGGAGCGGCAACGTACGCGAGCTGGCAAACCTGGTGGAGCGCATGGCGATTATTCAGCCCCACGGCGTGGTTGGGGTGCAGGATCTTCCGGTTAAGTATCGGCACGTGGAGGTGGCTGAGGAGGAGTTTACGCCTGAGCCTGGCGAATCCGCCACTAATGGCAGCGCTGGTTATGTGAGCCCAAACGATACGCTTTTGCTGCCGGAGCAGGGCATAGATTTGCGTGATTATTTAACGGGGTTGGAGAAAGATTTAATCCGCCAGGCGCTGGATGATTGCGGCGGCGTGGTGGCCCGAGCGGCTGAGCGGCTGAGTATTCGGCGCACGACTCTGGTGGAGAAAATGCGTAAGTATGAGTTACAGCGGTAGTTTGATTTCGGCGCTCTTATGCACAGCGGTGGTTGGGTTTGGCGATCTACCTCCGGGACGCGCCGTAAATACTTCCCTGTAG
>DAHVRW010000162.1 GCA_027322215.1 Marinimicrobium sp. | reverse complement strand
GGTTTACTTCAACGCAATTTATCGACAGACAGTTAACCACTAGCTCGTTAAATACTTGGCATGAAAACGTACATGCTCATCGATAAACGTCGCAATAAAGAAGTAGCTGTGATCGTAACCATCTTGCATACGCAGTGTCAGTTCATGGGAGCTGCCTTTGACGGCATCCTGCAAAGTTTCAGGCTTTAACTGCTCCTCTAAAAAATTATCCGCATCCCCTTGGTCAACCAGGATGGGGAAGCTGCTCTTGCTATTGCGAATCAGCTCGGTGGCATCGTAGTTATTCCAGCTGGCGCGGTCATCACCCAAGTAGGCGTTGAACGCTTTTTCGCCCCAGGGCACTCGAGTTGGGTTACAGATCGGTGCAAACGCGGAGACTGACTGGTACCGTTCGGGATTGCGCAACGCAATAACCAGCGCACCGTGCCCCCCCATGGAGTGGCCGCTGATTGACCGACGCTCCGTGACGGGAAAGTTCGCTTCAATCAACTGCGGCAACTCATCCACAATGTAATCGTACATTTGATAGTGCTTGTCCCACGGCGATTGTGTCGCGTTGACGTAGAAGCCAGCGCCCAAGCCAAGGTCATAGGCTTTGTTTGGGTCATCGGCCACGCCCTCACCGCGCGGGCTAGTATCCGGCGCGACAATGGCAATGCCCAGCTCGGCTGCGATTCGTTGAGCGTTGGCTTTTTCGACAAAGTTTTCATCGGTACATGTTAAGCCAGACAACCAGTAAAGCACTGGCACAGGGTTGGCCTGACTCGCCTGCGGCGGCAAGTAGATGCTGAACCGCATGGTGCAATTTACAGTGGTGGATGAGTGCTGGTATTGCTTCTGCCATCCGCCGAAGCTTTTCCGAGTATTTAAATGTTCAAGGCTCATGAGAATCTTCCTATCATCTTGTTCACTAAAGAGAACGGCACCGGTCAGTGCCGTTCGCGTCGTATCCGACTGTGCGTCAGGCACGGATTACCGGTTGAAGTGAATGACGCTGCGAATACTTTCACCCCCGTGCATCAGATCAAAGGCCTTGTTGATGTCCTCGAGGCCCATGGTGTGAGTGATGAAATCATCGAGTTTGAATTCGCCCGCGAGGTATCGCTCGACATACTCAGGTAATTCGGTGCGTCCCTTAACGCCGCCAAATGCGGAGCCACGCCAGACACGACCTGTCACTAGCTGAAACGGCCGGGTACTGATTTCTTGGCCGGCACCGGCAACACCGATAATGACGGACTCGCCCCAGCCCTTGTGGCAGCACTCGAGCGCCGAGCGCATGACATCCACATTGCCAATACACTCGAACGAATAATCCACGCCGCCATCGGTGAGTTCCACGATGACCTCTTGAATGGGCTTATCGTAATCGTTCGGGTTAATGCAGTCGGTAGCACCGAGCTGGCGCGCCAATTCAAATTTCTTCTCGTTAATGTCCACCGCAATAATCCGGCTCGCCTTCGCCTTCGTGGCACCAATGATGGCCGCCAGGCCAATGCCGCCAATGCCAAAAATGGCTACGGTAGCGCCTTCCTCAACTTTGGCGGTGTTCGCTACAGCGCCCATACCAGTGGTCACGCCGCAGCCGAGCAGGCAGACCTCTTCCAAAGGTGCTTCCTTATTCACCTTGGCCAGGGATATTTCGGGCAACACGGTGTATTCAGAAAAGGTTGAGCAACCCATGTAGTGGTAAATGGGTTTGCCGTCTTTATAGAAGCGGGTGGTGCCATCGGGCATTAAGCCCTTGCCCTGGGTTTCGCGGATTTTTTGGCACAGGTTGGTTTTCCCCGACAAACAGTATTCGCACTCGCGACATTCCGGGGTGTATAGCGGGATCACATGGTCGCCGACCGCGACGCTCGTCACCCCTTCTCCGACTTGCTCGACGATGCCGCCGCCTTCATGGCCCAAAATAGCCGGGAAAACGCCTTCTGGATCGTCGCCCGAAAGGGTGAAGGCATCAGTATGACAAACACCGGTGGCCACAATACGCACCAATACCTCACCCGCTTTGGGGGGCATAACGTCGACTTCTTCGATCGAAAGGGGCTGGCCCGGACCCCAGGCCACGGCTGCTCTAGATTTGATCATAATTCTTGCTCCCAATTTGTGCTCACGTTAGTGTCCACCCACCATTGTAATTGTTGAGAGATAGATAATAATGGGGTAAATAGGTAATTCATTTTTACGCGAGAGCAACAATGGTAGATTGGGAAGGGGTGAACGAGTTTGTCGCCGTTGCGGAGACCACGAGCTTTACCGCCGCCGCTCAAAGGCTGGGCACCTCTGTCGCCCAAGTGAGCCGCCGCATAAGCCAACTGGAAAACCGGCTCAACGTACAGCTGTTTCAGCGTACCACTCGCAAGGTGACAATTACTGAAGAGGGGCGGGTTTATTACAACCACTGCCGCCAGGTTCTCGACGGCCTGCGAGAAGCGGAGCGAGCGGTCACTAGCTTGCAACGTCAGCCCAGCGGAAAGCTTCGCATAACGGCCCCGGTCTCTTATGGTGAGATATATGTAGCGCCGCTGGTCAACGACTTCCTGCTCCAGAACCCCAAACTGGACGTGGACATGCGCCTGACCAATCAGCGCCTCGACCTGATTGACGAAGGCCTGGATCTGGCCATCCGTCTGGGGGTATTGGAAGATGCCCGTCTGGTAGCCAAGAAACTCGGCTCCCGTGAGCTACGTCTGTGCGCTTCACCCAAGTATTTGGCGAAATACGGTGAGCCGCACACGCCGGCCGAATTGTCGGCGCACAGTTGCCTGCTTGGCACTCTCGATTATTGGCGATTTAAGGTTAATGGGGAAACGCGCACCATTAAAGTGAAGGGCCGGCTTCATTGCAGCAGCGGCCCAGCGCTGCGCGACGCGGCGCTGAAAGGCTTAGGGTTAGTGCAGCTGCCGGATTACTACGTTCGAAATGATCTCAATAGCGGCAAATTGATCAACGTATTGGATACGTTCCGCCCGCCCGAGGAAGGAATCTGGGCCCTGTATTCCCCCAACCGACACCCATCACCTAAGGTGAGCTTGCTGATTGATTTTTTGAGACGAGGACTGACTTCATAGCCGTAACTTAAACGGTTGCGAATGTTTTGCCTGAGCTATCCGATGGTGTCCCACATATCGTCACCCTCTTTTATCAGCACGCAATGTTCGCGTGGACCAACGCTTTTAAATTCTGTTCGATCTGAAAGATACCATAAATTTATCGAATCTGTGAACCCGTCCTCATAGATGGCGCGTGAGTCTCTTCTCTTCACGCACAGTGTTCCTAACACTGTGTAGTGATGCAACCGCTTCCTCACACTAAGAATAGAGAAAAAAATTATGAGCAATTTACTGTTACAAAAAACCCGTGCGTGGTTGGGCTCGACATTCGCGCTCTTCGTGTTGTTTGGTGCCAGCTTTACTGGCGCTGCTGTGGCTCAGTCAAGCCCATGCGAATACCGGGTCGAAAATGATTGGGGCTCTGGTGCCGTGGTGGAGATAGAGGTCACCAACACCACAGACACGGCAATCGATGGCTGGAGCGTCAGTTGGCACTACGAGCACACCACGATTGACAACCACTGGAATGCGCAGCTTAGCGGCGACAACCCCTACACGGCCGCCGATGTCGGCTGGAACGCGACTCTGCAGCCTGGGCAGAGTGCGGTTTTTGGCCTGCAGGTCAGTTACTCGGCTGGTACGGAAGCGCCGAAATTAACCGGCAGCCTTTGTGAGGAGAACGATCACACTGATCCTGGCGACGGCGACAACGGCGACGACAACGGCGACGACAACGGCGACGGCCGCCTGCCCGATGATCTGAACAGTGTTGAGTTGACGCAGAAGATGGGAATTGGCTGGAACCTGGGTAACTCCCTGGAAGCCATCGGTGGTGAAACTGCTTGGGGTAATCCGCCCACCAACCGCGAGCTGATCGACGCTGTGCGTGAGGCCGGCTTTGACAATATCCGTATCCCGGTAGCCTGGAGTGTTTTTTCCGATGCGCAGAATTACATCATCGACAGCGACTGGATGGACCGGGTTGAAGAAGTGGTCAACTACGCTCTCGACGCTGACTTCTACGTCACGGTGAATCTTCACTGGGATGGCGGCTGGCAGCAACCCACCTACGCCGATCAGGAATACGTCAACAATCGTTTGGCGATCATGTGGACACAGATTGCCGAGCATTTTAAAGACTATGACCATCGCCTGCTGTTTGCCGGTACCAACGAGGTGATGGTTGAGGGCGATTACGGCACGCCCACCGAGGAATATTACACCGTCCAGAACAGCTTCAACCAAACCTTTGTGGACACGGTGCGCGCCACCGGCGGCAACAACGCCGACCGCTTTCTGATCGTGCAGGGCTTTAATACCAACATCGACCACACCATCAATTTTGCCCAGATCCCCCATGATCCGGCGGACGAACGTTTGATGATGGAGGTGCATTACTACGACCCCTATAACTTCACCCTCAACGAGGAGAGCAACATCAGTCAGTGGGGCAGCATTGCCACCGATCCTGAGCTGACCGAAACCTGGGCCAACGAATCCTATGTGAATTACCAGTTTGGGCGCATGAAAACCCACTTTGTCGATCAGGGCATCGGCGTGATTCTGGGCGAGTACGGTGTGATCTCGCGCGTGAATGTCGCCGATCATGAAACCTACCGTCGCTACTGGAACGAATACATCACCGCCTCCGCGCTGGAGCACGGATTGGTGCCGGTGTACTGGGACAACGGCTGGGCCGGC
>DAHVRW010000161.1 GCA_027322215.1 Marinimicrobium sp. | reverse complement strand
CACACCAACGATACCGCCACCCCTTCACGCTCAGCGCGACCGGTCCGGCCAATGCGGTGTACATAATCCTCGGGAACATTCGGCAATTCGTAATTCACCACGTACGGGAGCTGATCAATATCAATGCCCCGAGCGGCGATATCCGTGGCCACGAGCGCGCGGACGCGACCGTTTTTGAAATCGGCCAAGGCTCTGGTGCGGGCGCCCTGGCTTTTATTGCCGTGAATGGCCGCGGCGGTGATGCCGTCTTGTTGTAACTGTTCCGTCAGGCGGTTGGCCCCGTGCTTGGTGCGGGTAAACACCAATACCTGGCGCCAGTTACCGGTGCCGATCAGATGCGACAGTAGCTCGCGCTTGCGTTGACGATCCACCGGGTGCACCACTTGGGTAATGCGTTCAGCGGCCGTATTGCGCGGTGCGACTTCAATCAAAGCGGGCTGGTTGAGCAGCTGATCCGCAAGGGTTTTAATCTCGTCGGAGAAGGTTGCCGAGAACAACAGCGTTTGACGTTGCTTGGGCAGCATGGCCAACACTTTGCGAATATCGTGAATAAAGCCCATATCCAGCATACGGTCCGCTTCGTCGAGAACCAGTGTTTCCACCGTCCGCAAGGACACCGCATTTTGCTGCACCAAGTCGAGCAGTCGGCCTGGCGTGGCGACAAGAACGTCTACGCCTTTGCGCAGCTTCATCATTTGTGGATTGATGCTCACGCCGCCAAACACCACCATGGAGCGCAGCGGCAAGTGTTGCCCGTAGGTGCGCACACTGTCGTGTACCTGGGCCGCCAATTCACGGGTGGGCGTTAGAATTAGAGCGCGCACGGGGCGCTTGCCTTCGGGTAGGTCGCTGCGGCTGAGTTTTTCCAGCAGCGGCAAAGTAAACCCGGCGGTTTTCCCGGTGCCGGTTTGGGCTGCAGCCATCAGATCGCCTCCCGCTAATACGGGGGGGATGGCTTGGGCTTGAATGGGCGTAGGGGTAGTGTAACCCGCGTCCGCAAGCGCACGCAGTAATTCGGCACGCAGGCCGAGATCGGTAAAATTCATTAAGGATTTCCTGTGGCTCAGCCCACCAAGCGAGTTGGCACGGTCTGGGAGAGCACTTAGAGTCGCAGCAGGCGGGTAATATGAGGTTCCCGAGCTGTTGCAAAGTGAAAGGCGGCGCCGACCGAAGTGCGCCGAGCGCGGAGTTTAACACCACGCAATGTGTTTGCGCTAGTAAAAAATTTTTCTTGTTGCATCCTTATAGCCGCGTCAGCAGAGCCATTTTCCCGGTCAGGCGTCTTTCAGGAATACGCACTAACACGTCAACTAATTGACCTTTTCTGATTTTTATATTCCTTAAGTCCTTGATAAATAAAGATAATCCTTCTTGGCACTGCATTTGCTTTACTCCTGTACAGAACCCCGGGCGAGCGTATTTATTGACGCCCAGACCCGATCCGCTACAGGAGTGTGTTTATGTCCCAAGTTTCGGCCAGTGCAAAAAAACTCGGCGAAGCCGCTGTGGTGGCGTTGCAGCCCACCGCAGAGGCGCAACCGGATCAGAGCCGTAAAACACAGGACTTAAAGCAAGCATTTGAGCTGTTTAACGACATGTCCCAGCAGTTGGTGGAGTCCTACCACTTGCTGGAAAACCGGGTGACAGAGCTTAATCGAGAGCTGATCAGCGTGTCCGATCAGCGTATGCAGGAGCTGGCGGCCAAAGAGCAACTGGCACACCGACTGGAAAGTCTGCTGAGCTTTTTGCCCGGTGGCGTGGTGGTGCTGGATTCTACTGGGCGGGTGTCCGAGTGCAACCCCGCCGCGCTGGAGCTATTGGGTGAGCCCCTACAGGGTGAATTGTGGCGGGAAGTGATTGCCCGCAGTTTTATGCCCCGGCGCGACGATGGCCATGAAGTGTCCCTGCACGATGGTCGACGCATCAGCATCGCTACGCGAGATCTGGGCGTGGATGGGCAAATCATACTGCTCACAGATCAAACGGAAACCCGTCGCTTGCAGCACGAACTCAGTCGGCACGAGCGATTATCGGCCCTCGGCAAAATGATGTCGGCCCTGGCACACCAGATTCGCACACCGTTATCCGCCGCGATGCTCTATGCGGGTCATTTATGCAATGCGGATTTGCCTGAACAGCGCCGTCAGGACTTTGCCGAGAAAATTTCCGGTCGCCTGAACCATATCGAACGGCAAGTGCAAGACATGTTGCTGTTTGTTAAAGGCGAGTTGCCGCTCAGTGATTTTCTTAGCGTGACCGAATTGCAGTTGGCTTTGGAAGAAGCCATGGAGGTGCCACTGATGACCTCCCAATCCAAGTGCACCTGGGATGTTCAGTGCCGCGATAAATACCTGCAGTGCAACCGCGAAGCATTAGTGGGTGCACTGATGAACCTGGTTGATAACGGCATTCAAGCCGTGGGGAAGGGCGCCCGTTTGCATTTTAGTTTTACCAGTGCGGCCGTCGATGATACCGAGTGTTTGGTAATCAGTGTGACCGATCAAGGGCCGGGTATCGCACCCGATCTTATGCCCAATTTGGGTGATCTGTTTGTCACCACCAAAGCCCAGGGCACCGGCCTCGGGCTGGCGGTAGTAAAAGCGGTGGCCCGCGCCCACCGGGGTGGTTTTGATCTTCAGTCCGAACCGGGCCGCGGTACCTGTGCCCGAATGGTTCTGCCTCTGGCAGCGGTTTAATTTTTGATGAGGGAGAAACAATCATGGCTCTGGCTGCTCAGGAACAACTAGCCGAAACCCTTGGCACCGTAATGGTAGTGGAGGATGACCGCGATCTGCGCGAAGCGCTATGCGACACCCTGCACCTGGCAAACTACTCCGTTGTCGAGGCGGACAGTGCCGAGGAAGCGCTTAAAACTCTGCCCCGGCGTTCGGATATTCGCCTGATCGTTTCCGACATCAATATGGGCGCAATGAGTGGCGAGGACTTGCTGCGCGAAGTCAAACGGGACTACCCCCACATACCCATGCTGTTGATCACCGCCTACGCCAGCATCAGTCAGTCCGTAGACGCGATGAAGCAGGGTGCGGTGGATTATCTGGTTAAACCCTTTGCGCCATCGGTATTGGTGGACACGGTTGCTCGCCATTTGGGGGTGGCTCAAATTAGCGGTGACGAACCGATTGCCGTGGCCCAGGCGAGTCAACAACTGCTGCATTTAGCCCGTCGGGTGGCCATGTCCGATTCCACAGCGTTGATCGTGGGCGAATCCGGCACTGGTAAAGAAGTATTGGCCCGCTACGTTCACGACGCATCACCGCGACGGGATAAACCCTTTATCGCCATCAACTGTGCGGCGATTCCGGAAAACATGCTCGAAGCCATGCTGTTTGGTCACGAAAAAGGGGCGTATACCGGTGCTCACACCAGCGCTCCGGGTAAGTTTGAGCAGGCCAATGGCGGTACTTTGTTGCTGGATGAAATATCTGAAATGGACGTCGGCCTGCAAGCAAAACTGCTGCGGGTGTTGCAAGAGCGCGAAGTGGAGCGTCTCGGTGGACGCAAAACCATCAAGCTGGACGTGCGTGTCATTGCCACCTCCAACCGGGATATGCGACAGCAAGTGGTTGAGGGGAAGTTTCGCGAAGATTTGTACTACCGCCTGAGTGTTTTACCGCTGCAATGGGCACCGCTGCGGGATCGCCCCGAGGACATTATTCCGCTGGCGGAAAAACTCTTGCAAAAACACGCAAAAAAACAAAATCGCAGTAAAGTGAGCTGGTCCGACAGTGCGCGCGAAGCGTTGCTTGCCTATCCCTGGCCGGGCAACGTGCGTGAGCTGGATAACGTGGTGCAGCGGGCGCTGATTTTGCAACCCGGCCCCCGCATCGAAAGCGCCGATTTGGCTCTGGAAGGCATCACCGCCTACAGTCAAAAACCCGATTTGTTGCAAGCGGCGGAGCAGGCGGCCCAGCACGCGCTGCACGATGTCGCGAAGTCTCCCGTTGTGGGGAGTGCGCCTGTTGCTCCACCGGCTGATGAGCCGCCGGCATTGGATGATGATTTGAAGCAGCGTGAGTATGAGGTGATCGTCGATACGCTTAAACGCGCTGGCGGCAGCCGGAAAAAAACGGCGGAACTGCTGGGTATCAGCGCTCGCACGCTGCGCTATAAAGTCGCTCGTTTGAAGGAGAGTGGTTTTACGATTGATTAATTCTTGGTGTGTGTTTTCTTAATATACAGCAAGGTATATACGCTTCGTTTCGGAATGCGCATCGGTTCACCATAAACAATAGTAGCCGGCTGCCAGAAGGGGTGGTTGAGTAGGTGATTCCGCAAACGCTGTGAACACGTCCGTGTGGCTCCCGCTCGTCGTCCCTGACGAGAGGGTTGCGGAATCACCTACTCAACCACCCCTGGTGCCAGTCGTAAATTCAAGCGGTCCATTTCGTTCGGTTTACCGCGGAGCTTGGATACGACAGAAGGAATCTCCAACCCAATCATTCTCTCATTTCTAATTTCCTTAGTTCCCCAATCTCCCAGTTTGCACCGCGGAGAGCGCGACAGGCCTTCCCGGACTGTTCGCCGACATGGATGTCGGCGAACAAGCGCCCAGGGATGGGCCCGTAGCGTGTCCGGGAAGGCCTGTCGCGCTCGCAGCCCCCGAGCAGCGCGCCAATCAAAACGTCAAACAAAGCACCAAACAAAACCTAACGAACACAGCGCCCCGCCCACTAGCTGGCTGTTGAAAAACGTTTTCGAGGCAGGCTATGCAAGGCAAAAATGGCCGAAAAAGCGCAGTTTACTG
>DAHVRW010000160.1 GCA_027322215.1 Marinimicrobium sp. | reverse complement strand
TGTTTATTGAGTAAGGTGATTAACTTGGCGAGAAAGCTTGTCCACAAATATCCACTAAGTGCATCTCACACGCTGACTCTTCCTCTTAAACAGATTGTGGTCTCGTTGCGAGTGAGCCTACGGCTGAGGGCGCCGCGATCGACGCCCTCTCTATTTTACGTTACCGGCTAAAACGGTAGCGGCGCCCTGCTTTCGTATCAAACTCAACCAGATGACTGGCTTTAATATCGATGGGTGCAACGGCATCCGGGTTGTGGATGAGCGGCTCGGCAATTTCCGGGACTTGCATCAACGGGTTAGCTGAGGGTGTACCTTCGGCTACAAATTTTACTCGCAGCCTGCCCTGTGGCTTTAAGTCTGTATGTACACGCAACCGAGCGGGGCTGCCGAGGCGTGAATGCACGGTCAATTCCTGCACTTCGCCATCCTGCCAACTCATATCAATGACAAAACCGCCCCGTGTGACCAAACCGCTCACCTTGCCTTTCGGCCAAGCGTCGGGTAGTGCCGGCAACAAATGTATTGCACCGTCGTGGCTTTGCACGAGCATTTCCGCAATACCGGCGGTGACTCCGAAGTTGCCGTCGATTTGATACGGAGGGTGCGCCGCCAGCATGTTGGTGTAAGTGCCCCCCGCTTCAAAGTGTCCGTCCCCGTGCACCAGTTTGATTTGATCGTCCAGCAAACGATAGGCGCGGTTGCCGTCCTGCAGGCGTGCCCAGAGATTAATTTTCCAGCCCATGGACCACCCGGTGGAGACATCGCCCCGATGCTCCATGCTGGTACGCACGGCACTGAATAGTTCCGGGTGGCGATAAGGTGAAATCTGGTTACCGGGGTGCAAACCATAGAGGTGCGACACATGGCGGTGCTTGTCATCCGGGCTGTCCCAATCCTTCAGCCACTCTTGCAATTGCCCATGCTGGCCAATCTGCATCGGTGGCAATTGAGCGCGTAGCCCAGCCAGCTCCTGTGCAAACTCCTGATCTTTATTGAGCACGTCAGAGGCTTCGATCACTAACGAGAACAAATCAAATACCAATTGATTATCCATGGTCGGGCCAGCGTCAAGAGAGGCCTCAACGCCATCATCCCGGTGCAGGAAGTCGTTTTCCGGCGAGTTACTCGGCACCACCACGAGCCACCCATACTCGGGATGCTCACGCAAAATCGACACATAAAAACGTGCCGCGTCCCGCAGTACCGGGTAGTATTCCGCTAGAAACTCCCGGTCGCCTGTGTGCCAATACCGATAGCCGATGTGCTGCGTCAGCCAGGCCGGTGCGCCAAGCCACTGCCCCCAGAAAGGCCCGTCCACCTGCCCGGTGATTCGCCAAATATCGGTATTATGGTGCACCATCCAACCATCGGCATCGTACAGCTCGCGCGCACTCTCCTGGCCGGTGATATGTAGATCCTTCAACATGCCGAACAGCGGATCGTGCAGCTCCGATAAGTTGGTCGGCTCGGCGGGCCAGTAATTCATCTCCGCATTAATATTAAGCGTGTATTTGCTGTCCCAGGGAGGCACCTGCTCCTTGTTCCAAATACCTTGCAAGTTGGCTGGCTGAGTGTCGGGTTGGGAGCTACTGATCAACAGGTAACGGCCAAACTGAAAGTACAGCGCCGCCAGGTGTGGGTCATCCTGGTGGTTGAATTGATCAATGCGCTGATCAGTAGGCTGATCGAGCGGTGCCCCTAAATCCAGCCGTACGCGATGAAACTGCTCCTGGTAGGCGGCAATGTGATCGGTGCGAATTTGCTCGTAGCCCTGCGCAAGCGCTTGGGCCAAATGCGCTTGAGCACGCTCATACGGGTCGGCAGAGACATCCTGAAAATTGACGTGGTTGGTTGCGATTGCCGTATAAAGGGTGACTCGATCGGCACCGCGAACCTGTAAACCGTTTTCCGTCGCCTCAAGTGTGCCGCCGTGCAGTACCGGGTGCACCAACGCGGTGTAGCGTATTTGCCCCTCAACGCCTTCATGGGCATCGCCGCGACCGTCCAGGCGCAGCCGCATTGAATCGATGCTGATTTGATGCTGCATGGGGCTGGAGAACCCGAGGTCGAAATCAAGCTGCCCCTGCGCGCTGGCTGTCAGGTGAGTGACCAGCACCGGGGCCGATAAAGCGGAAAATACCTCCCGCTCGAATCGCACATCCCCTACGGTGTAATTCACACTGGCAATGGCCCGGTTAATATCCAGCGCACGCCGGTAATCTTTCGCTGCATCAGCATGTTGTGGCTCGATCACCAGGCTGCCCACCGTCTGGTAAGGCATACCATGATTCGTGGAGTACAAATGCTCATTGGCGAAAGCCTGAGCCTCCTCGTGACGATTGGCAAACACCAACTCGGTAATCTGCTCCAGATACGGCTTGAGCGACGGGTCAACATTGTTCTGCGGGCCTCCGGCCCACACAGTATCCTCGTTCAATTGCAGAACTTCCCGCTCGACACCACCGTGAACCATGGCACCCAGACGACCATTGCCAACGGGAAGCGCACCAAGCCAGTCGGCGGCTGGCTCTGTGTACCACAGCTCCAGCGGTTGGACCGCGAGCGCATCCTGCTCTTGGCGCGGACTGCTGGATTGACAGGCGGTCAGGATCAGAGCCAGACTGAGGCAGGCGACTACCGCTGACCGCGTCAGCCATGGCCAGCGGGGCCAGAGCGCGTAAAGCCGATGTAGAGTTGTTAGCATGTCGGGGTCTCTCGGTTGATGCAGTTTATGCAGTTGATACATTTAAAAGTCGATACTCGAACCACAGAAGCAATCGATAGAGGATAACCCAGGACGGCACCGAACTCACAGAAAGCGCCGGATGTTGTATAGGATAGCCACTCAGTGTACGTAAAGAATCACTGAATGCCGCGACGAGGATTACCGAGATAAAGCGGTACGTCAAACCCGGCATTGACGCTTTTTTGATCAAAAATCGCAAGTTTTAGCGCCAAAGCGTGCTTTTCGCTCCCCTTTCCGGGCTGGCGCCTGTTATTATTCGACTCCCTCGTGTCCTTTGCATTAGCCACATTGACTCGGGTTATTGTTTTGCCTTGCCCAGCTGGCAACCTGTTCTGATTACATAACGCGATTACTTAATAATAGGCGCGCTATCAATGGCCGCGGGGCTGGGTATTTCTAACGCATTTAGGAGAACACAGATGACGGCAGATGTTGCCATTGTGATGGGCTCACAGTCCGATTGGCCGGTCATGAGCGAAGCCGCCGAGCTTCTGACCGAGCTGGGCGTAGCTTGGCATGCGGAAGTCGTCTCCGCGCACCGTACCCCAAAAAAGCTGTATGACTTTGCTGAAACGGCGCCGGAGCGCGGTTATCAGGTCATCGTTGCTGGCGCTGGCGGTGCCGCGCATCTGCCGGGTATGATCGCCTCCCTGACGACACTGCCGGTGTTCGGTGTGCCCATCCAAAGCAAGGCGCTCAACGGCCTGGATAGTCTGCTCTCCATTGTTCAAATGCCCAAAGGCATCGCTGTAGGCACCCTGGCGATCGGCGCCGCTGGCGCGGCCAATGCCGGCTTGCTGGCCGCCCAAGTATTGGCGCTGCACGACGCCGAGCTGAGCACACGGTTGCAGCAGTGGCGGCAAGCTCAAACCAGCGCCGTGCTCGATAACAGTACTCTGGAACTTCCGATATGACTCAACCTATAGCCATTCTTGGTATGGGCCAACTTGGCTGGATGCTCAGCCGCGCCGGTGAACGCATCGGCGCAAGCGTACAATTGCTAGACCCCGACGCTCCGGAACAGCCCGGCCCGAATACGCTGATCAGCGTAGAAAGCGAACACTGGCCGGATAACCCTGGCACTCGTCAGCTACGTGCGCACCCCGGCTGGCAGAATCCCAATGCACTGGATATATTACCCAACCGTATTCAACAAAAAACCGTGCTGGATGAGCTGCAATTGCCCACTGCCCCCTGGTGTCGGCCGAAAGATGACGATCAGGCCAAGGATCTGCACCAAACACTGGGCCCGGACTTTCTGCTCAAGCGCGCGCGGGGCGGATACGACGGTCGCGGCCAACTGCGCGTTAAAGAGAGCGAAGCAACTGCCCTGCCCAATTGGAAAACCGAGGCGATCGCCGAATCCGCCATCGGTTTTGATACCGAAGTATCCCTGGTGGGCGCCCGTGGGCGAGATGGTCGATGTGTGTTTTATCCGCTCACGGAAAACTATCACCGCCAGGGCGTACTCACCGTCAGCCTCAGCCAGCCGACGCGTTTTAGCGCTTTACAGCGCACCGCCGAAACCATGCTCACAAAACTGATGGATCACCTCGATTATGTAGGGCTAATGGCCATGGAGTGCTTTTTGGTGGGCGATAAACTCCTGATCAACGAGATCGCACCTCGCGTACATAATTCCGGCCACTGGACCCAGGAAGGCGCCACGATTTGCCAGTTTGAACTGCATTTGCGCGCCCTGCTCGGCTGGCCAATGCCGCAGCCAGAAACCCGTGGCACTACGGCCATGGTGAATCTGTTGGGCATGGAGCACCAGCGGGAATGGCTGGCGGTGACAGGGGCGCGACTGTATTGGTACAACAAGGCCCACCGGCCGGGCCGCAAGATGGGACATATCAATTTGCAACATCCAGAGCCGCAGCGAATTGCCGATTGGTTGCGAGAGCTGCCTTTACCCGCCGACTATGATGAAAGTCGTGCCTGGGCTTTGGAGCGCTTAAGCTTCGAGGGGTAAAACCACATGAACGACAAAACACACATTGAAATTGAAGCCGCCGCCTTTCGCCGCCTGGTGGAGCAT
>DAHVRW010000015.1 GCA_027322215.1 Marinimicrobium sp. | reverse complement strand
TCCAGTAAACTGCGCTTTTTCGGCCATTTTTGCCTTGCATAGCCTGCCTCGAAAACGTTTTTCAACAGCCTGCTAGTGGCCGGTAGATCACGCTCACTCTGGCATGCTTTCGTTAGAAAGCGACGAAGAAGGCCGACCTTCAGGATTACCGGGTTTAGCCGCCGCGAGAGCGGCAATACGGTAACGCTCTGCCAAGGCATCCCGACGGGCCTGTTCTTTGCGCTTTCGGGATTCGTGGATTGCTTTAACCCACTCATCAGAGCGTCGTTGCCACTGTCGATCATTAGCCATTTCCGCCCCTGACCACTTGCTGGCCATCACCGTTTTTACGACGGGCAGAGAAGTAACGCCCTTCAGCGCCATTTCCCTCTATAAAAAAACGTTGCTCGTTGCTATGCTAGCCCGAGTGTTGGGTGCCGCAAGGCGGCCATAACAGTTCGACCGTCACCGTTACGGATAATCAGCAGGAGTCATCATGACCTTACAACAAAAACTCTTTGTCGTTTTGGACCCCAACGACGAGCAACACATCGCTCTTGAGCGTACAGTAATCACCGCTGAGCTCTACGACGTAAAACCCTACATTTATGTGTTCGTCGCCGTCGACGGTGATGCGGTGGATACGCGCGCGAGCAACGCCAAACTGTTTCGCGACCAACGCTGGTTTGAAGAAACCATTAGAAAGCCCCTCGAAACGGCTGGCCTGGAGTACATGATCGAGGTGTCCTGGTCCACCGAATGGCAACAATCGATTATGCAATCCGCCAAACGGTTCGGTGCCGACCTTATCTACTTGCCCGTACACGCTAAGGTCCGCTACACCCGCTTTACCTTTACCGAATCCAAATGGGAGCTGCTCAAAGGTGCGCCCTGTCCTGTAACCCTGATTCGCCCCGATGCCAAGCCCCAACGCAAGGTCATTCTGGCGGCGGTAAACTTCCAGGCCCAACGCCAGGTTCAGAAAGAGTTGAACAATCTGATTCTCGAACAGGCGCGTCATTATTCTGAAGTGTATGGCGCCGAGATGCATGTGGTGAACGGTTATCTGGATTCCATGAACTACCCAGACCGCGGTCGCATCGTTCGTGAGACGGGAGTGGCGAACGACCGGATCCACATCAAAAACGGCTACAGCTCCGAGGTAGTGGCTCAAGTGGCCGACGACATTGGTGCAGACCTGGTGATCATGGGGACTTTGGGTCAAACCGGTATGGCGAGCACGCGTCGGGGTAATACCGCTGAGCGTATGATCGCCGCTCTGGATGACGACGTCATGGTCATCAACCACGAATAATCCCTTATACCCGTTTGGCGCGCGGCGCCAAGCGGGTTATCCGTTCCTTATCTCATCCGCCTCGTTTCAAGTCATCGAGGTTATCGCGCAGATACTCCATCCACCCAGAGAATGCCCGACGCACCTGCACCGGTGTCAGTGGGCTGGAATTGTGATTGGCCACAGCACCTATCAGCTGACGGTCGGTCACCGTCGCCAGCAGACGTCCAGATAGCGAATCGTACAGTTCTAAACCGAGGACAATCACCGCCATAGCCCGTGGATCATTGACGCCCATCTGTTCGGCGGCCCCAGGGCTCAAGGTAGTTTGGTGCAATTGGGCATCCACTTGCAGCACATGCTCGCCGGGCTCCAGAGCGAGCTCATAAGCCCCGTCCGCCACCAGATAATGCACTAGCGCCTGGGCGTATTCCCGCTGAAAAAATGACCGGTCATCGCGATTCATTGCTTTTAAAGGCAGATCCTGCCCGGCTGGTCGCCACTGGTCCAGGTTTAAATCCGTGACTAACAAATAACGATAGTGAGAGAAATCCACACCCGGTGCTACAAACACACCATCAAGTAAATATTCCTCTTCGCTCACCACCGAAAGCCCAGTGTCCGCTGGCACTTCGTCGGGACCCGTTGCGCAACCTGCTATCACCAGGACCAACAGCAATCCGAGCCAATTTTCTATTTTCATTATGCCCTACACCTCAGGTGGGAATTTCATCTTGCTGGCGATGCGTGCCAGTGTCATTGGCGGTATTTTGCCACAGAGTCTTCCGCCTAACGAATGATCGTGACAAACCGTCCGGCGCTCTGGGTCGTCGCGGTGTTGAACATCGTTCACATTTTGTAGGTGGGCATGTTTTATAACCCACAGCGCGATGTCAGCGGCGGAACTTTGCCTGTCTGCCAGCGTCGAGTTTTACAGGGCCGAGTTTTGGGGTCGCGTCGCCACTGGCGCTGAACCCATCGCTTGATACGGCCGTACGAGCACCAGAGTCGCTGCCGCGCAGACTGATCGGACGCGCAATCGTTCTCGCACCTGAATGTATGCAAAGGGAGATAGGCATGGCTGACACAGTGGGCGATTTTATCTTACGCCGCCTCACGGACTGGGGCGTTCAGCGCATCTTCGGCTATCCCGGTGACGGCATCAGCGGTTTGATGGGGGCCCTGGACCGGGCAAACCCTCGCTTTGATTACGTGCGCGTGCGCCATGAGGAAATGTCCGCTTTTATGGCGGGCGGACACGCCAAGTTTACCGGTGAGATCGGCGTTTGCCTGGCCACCTCCGGCCCTGGCGCTCTGCATTTACTGGCCGGTTTGTACGACGCGAAAGGCGATCACGTTCCGGTGGTGGCGATTGTCGGCCAACAATCCGCCCGCTCTCTGGGCAGCGATTTTCAACAGGAAGTGGCTCTGCAAGCGGTATTTTCCGATGTGTGCAGCTACTGCCAGATGATCACCGAGCCGGCGCAAGCCCGTCACGTGGTGGATCGCGCAATGCGCATCGCCGCATCCGAGCGGGCGATTACCTGCATTATCGTTCCCAACGATGTGCAGCTGATGCCGGCAATCAGCTCGCCACCACGCAGCCACGGCAGCAACTTTTCCAGCACAGCCCCGGCCACCCGGCATCCGGTACCATCCGATACAGAATTGCACGCGGCGGCGCACATTCTCAATGCGGGGGAGAAGGTGGCCCTCTTGGTGGGTGCCGGTGCGCTCTCTGCCACCGATGAGGTAATCGAAGTATGTGAAATACTCGGCGCAGGCGTTGCCAAGGCGTTATTAGGCAAAGCCGCCGTGCCAGACGATTTGTCGTTTGTGACTGGGTCAATCGGGCTACTTGGCACCAAGGCGAGCTGGCAGTTGATGTCCCAATGCGACACCCTGCTAATGGTTGGCACCACGTTTCCCTACTCCGAATTTTTACCACCCGAAGGCGCCGCCCGCGCCGTACAGATTGATTTGGATCCGCGCAATGTGGGCATTCGCTATCCCACCGAGGTGAACCTCATCGGCGACAGTGCCGATACGCTGCGCCGGCTCCTGCCTCTGCTGAACTACAAGGCCGATCGCTCCTGGCGTAAAACGGTGGAGAAAAACGTGTCCGACTGGTGGCACGATGTGGAAGATAAGGCGCTGGAAAGCGCCGACCCCATCAACCCCCAGCGGGTTTTCTCGGAGCTGTCGCCGCGCTTGCCGTCAAACAGTATTTTGTGCGGCGACAGCGGTTCGCACACCAACTGGTACGCACGCAATATTCGTATGCAGCGGGGCATGATGGGCTCGCTCTCGGGCAAGTTGGCCAGCATGGGCAGCGGTGTGCCCTACGCCATCGCGGCAAAAATGGCTCATCCGGATCGCCCCGTGATCGCTATGGTGGGCGATGGCGCCATGCAAATGAATGGCAACGCTGAATTGGTGACCGTCCAGCAGTACTGGCGCCGCTGGGAAAACCCTTGCTTCATCGTCATGGTGCTCGTCAACCACGATCTAAACCAAGTGACATGGGAACAGCGCGCCCTGGCAGGCGACCCCAAATACCCCAGCGCACAGGATGTCATTGATTTTCCCTACGCCGAGTACGGCCGCCTGCTAGGCTTTAAGGCGATTCATGTGGACAACCCCAACGCCATCGGCTCGGCCTGGGAAGAAGCCCTGGCGGCGGATCGACCCGTGGTGATTGAGTTTATTACCGACCCGAATGTGCCCCCGCTGCCCCCACACATTACGCTGGATCAAGCCACTTCCTATCTGGGCGCGCTGATCAAAGGCGATCCCAATCAGTGGGGCATTATTAAGCAAAGCACTAAACAGTTTTTCTCTGGCCGTAGTATGCGGAGCTAAGCGCCCATGACCAAGGAACTGGCGGGAGGACCCCTGATTGAGTCCGTCGAGGCACGCGCCTATCGGATACCTACCGACGGCCGACAAGGTGATGGCACCTTCCATTGGAGCGCAACCGAATTGCTCGTTGTGCACATTCGCGCCGGTGGAGAGGTGGGCTGGGGTTACAGTTACACCGGTGCCCTGGCGGGCGCCGCTTTGGTGAGAGACACCCTCGCTCCGAGCGTGATGGGCAGCCGAGCCATGGATCTGCCCAGCCTTTGGCGTCACATGAACCAAGCTTTGCGCAACACCGGACGTCCGGGACTGGGCCTGATGGCCGCCTCGGCCATGGACGTGGCGCTGTGGGATCTTAAAGGCAAGCTGCTCAACGCGCCCCTGAGCACGCTTTGGGGTAATGCCCGAGCTGGGGTGCCGGTCTACGGCAGCGGGGGCTCTACCACCTATACGGACGAACAGTTACAAACCCAACTCGCCGACTGGCGGCAATTGGGCTTGAGCGCCGTAAAAATCAAACTCGGCATAAGCCTGGAGGAAGATCTGCGTCGGGTAGAGTTGGCCCGAACGGCGGTGGGACCAGACGTAGATCTGATGGTGGACGTCAGCGGCGCCTATGATGCCCGCACCGCCTTGAAGCTCATCCAACAAGTACAACATTTGGATGTGGGCTGGCTCGAGGAACCGGTTTCGTCGGATAACCTGGACGCCCTGCACTGGCTGCGTGACCGGGCACCGGCGGGGATGGCCATTGCCGCCGGCAAGTACGGCTGGTGCGGCTTGTACTTTCGGCGCATGTTACAGGCCCAGGCCGTGGATGTACTGCAGGCAGACGCCACCCGTTGTGGCTATACCGGTTTTATGCAAGCCGCCCATCTGTGCGAAGCCTTTCAACTTCCATTATCCGCCCATGGCGCGCCCGCGCTGCATGCCGCTCTATGTGCCTGCGTGCCCAACCTGATACATGTTGAATACTTTCACGATCATGTGCAGCTCGAAAACCAGTTATTCGAACATTTACCGCAAGTGCGCAACGGCAAATTATGGCCGAACCGGGAGCGACCTGGACATGGGCTGGCGTTTTGCGCCGAAAAAGCCGTGCCGTTTCAAGTTTAAAAATGCCTGAGTCTTTTGCTGTAACACAGGAGCACGCTATGCACGATAGCAACACCAAGGTTGTCGTTATCACCGGCGCATCGGCCGGCGTAGGACGGGCTACTGCTGTGGCCTTTGCCCGGACCGGTGCACGTGTCGCCTTGCTGGCACGGGGAATCGAGGGTTTACGCGGCGCGGCTCAAGAGGTTGAAAATGCGGGCGGCAAAGCGTTGATCATACCCACCGATGTGGCGGATCCACGTCAGGTGGATGCCGCTGCCGAACAAATAGAACAACAGCTCGGCCCTATTGATGTGTGGATCAATAACGCCATGGTCACGGTGTTCTCCAAGGTGACCGACATGAGTGCCGAGGAATACCAACGGGTTATGGCCGTCAGTTATCTGGGCACCGTGTACGGCACCCAAGCGGCGCTGAAGCGCATGCGTCTGCGCAACTCTGGCTGCATCATTCAAGTGGGCTCCGCTTTGGCCTATCGGGGTATTCCTCTGCAATCAGCGTACTGTGGTGCCAAGTTCGCCGCGCGTGGCTTCACCGATTCACTGCGCGCCGAACTGCTGCACGACAAAAGTGCGATTCACCTTACGATGGTTCATCTGGCGGCCTTTAATACGCCGCAGTTCGATTGGGCACGACACCGGCTGGCCGGTCAGCCGCAACCATTGCCGCCGATTTTTCAGCCTGAAGTTGCCGCCGGTGCCATTGTCTGGTCCACACGCCATAAACGCCGTGAGCTCTACGTGGGTTTTCCCGCGGTAAAGATCGTATTGGGCAATAAGTTTATGCCCCGCGTTGTGGATCATATGGCGAGCCGACAGGCGATCGATGGCCAGACGGACACAAACCGGACCAGCACCAGCGTTCGCGACAATCTGTTTGAACCCATTCCCGAGGATAGAGGCGCGCGAGGTCGCTTTAACGACCGGGCCAAAAACCGCAGCTGGCAATTGCTGTTAAGTCAGAACCGCGGGCCTGTGTCGCTGGTTCTTTTGGCTGCGGCTGCGGCCACGGTCACTGTCGTGCGATCGCTGTGTCACCCCGGCGCCGCAAAGCGCCTCAACGATTAAATTAACCTAAGAGGGCGGCATGTTCAGACCCATCGACGATTACGCACTGCTGAGCAACCTGCGTTGCGCCGCCCTGGTGTCGAGAGCGGGGTCGGTGGATTGGTTCTGCCCAGGTCGCTTTGATGCACCGGCCTGCTTTGCCGCGCTGCTCGGCACGGCGGACCATGGTCGATGGCTCATTGGCCCGGCCAGCGGCGAACTCAGTAGCGAGCGCCACTACCAAACGGACACTCTCGTTCTGGAAACGCTGTTCACCAGCCCGTTGGGGCAAGTGCGCGTAACCGACGCCATGCCCTTGGGCGCCAATGACTGTCATTTAGTGCGCCGGGTCGAAGGGCTTTCGGGGCGCGTGCCTATGCGTATGTTATGCGTGCCGCGTTTCGGCTATGGGCGGCACCCGCCTGTCATCAAACAATCCAGCGACAGCCAGATTCTCTTTCAATGTGGTTCGGACCGACTGCGCCTAATCTGCGAGGACGCTCCACTCGAGGTCGATCACGAGGGCGCTCTAGTGCGAGCGGATTTCGAGCTCAGCGCGGGCCAGCAACGCGACTTTGTGTTGTCTTACGGTACCGCCGACGAGGCCTTTCCCTCCCCGCCTCTGGTCCAACCGACATTAAGCCAATGCGCCGCCTGGTGGCGGGAGTGGATCTCTCACCACAACTATCGCGGCCCCTGGGAGGAACCTGTCAAGCGCTCCCTGATTACTCTTAAAGCGCTCACCTACGAACCCACCGGCGGCATGGTGGCGGCGGCCACCTCCTCACTGCCCGAAGTGCCCGGCGGTGAGGCCAACTACGATTATCGCTACTGCTGGATCAGGGATGCCGCGTTTGCCGTACAGGCTCTGCTCAACTCCGGCTATCGCAGTGAGGCCTGCACCTGGCGTGACTGGCTGCTCAAGGCCGTGCACCAACACGACTCTCACATGCACGCGCTCTACGGTGTTGATGGTTCAATTATCGATTATGAGGAAGAGCTGCATTGGCTGCCGGGCTACGCCAATAGCCGGCCGGTACGCAATGGCAACGCCGCCAGCGATCAATACCAATTGGATGTGCGCGGCGAGCTCCTGGAAGTGCTTCACCTGGCGCGAGATCACGGCATTCATCTGAGCGATGACATTTGGCAGCTGCAATGCGAAATTTTGGAACGACTGGAACACTGTTGGCACCAACCAGACGAGGGCATTTGGGAATTCCGCACCATTTACGATCACCTGACCCACTCCAAGGTGCTCAGTTGGACGGCCTTTGATCGCTGCATTCGCGACGCGGAGAAATTCGGGCTGGAAGCACCGGTGGAGCATTGGAAACGCATTCGCAGAGACATCCGCGAGGACATTCTTAAACGTGGAGTGCACCCTCAAGGAGGTTACTTCACCCAACGTTATGGCTCGAACAACGTCGATGCCAGTTTATTGATGATTCCTCTGGTGGGCTTTTTGCCCGCCGACGACCCGCGCGTGAAGGCAACCGTTGCGGCCATTGAAAAAGAGTTGATGTCGGGCGGTTTAATCCACCGTTACCGGGTTGGGGATCAGGCCAACGTGGAAGGTCAGTTTCTACCCTGCTGCTTTTGGTTGGTAGACAATTACTGGCTGATGGGGCGACGCGATGAGGCCCGCTCGATGTTCGAGCACCTGGTGAGCCTGAGCAACGATGTGGGGTTATTGTCCGAGGAATGGGACCCACGCAACCGGCAACTACTGGGTAACTTTCCCCAGGCGCTGACACACTTGGCGCTGATCAGTAGTGCTCGTTTAATTACCACCGGACGTGAAGAAGATGCCATGCTGCCGTGACAGACTGTTGCCATACGCTTTATGGCAACAGTCTGTACATCACGCACAATATTAATCGACAAACACTCGCGCATTGCGGAATACGCGCAGCCAAGCACCGTCTTCGCCCCACTCTTCTGGATGCCAGGAGTTGGTCACCGTGCGAATGCCCCGCTCCGGGTGCGGCATCATAATGGTGGCGCGACCGTCGCGGCTGGTCAGACCCGTAATACCCAAAGGTGAACCGTTGGGGTTGGCCGGATACTGTTCGGTTACCGTGCCATGGTTGTCGATATATCGAAGGGCTACAGTGCCGCTATCAACACAAGCCTGCAGCGCGGCGTCACTGGCGAACTCCGCGCGCCCTTCGCCGTGCCCCAGGGCCACCGGCATGTGCGAGCCAGCCATACCCTGCAACAGGACCGAAGGCGACTCCGGTATTTGCACCAGGCTGAAGCGCCCTTCAAATTGCTCGGACAGGTTGCGTACAAAGCGCGGCCAATGCTCCGCTCCGGGGATCAAATCCTTGAGATTGGAGAGCATCTGGCAACCATTACAAACGCCCAGTGTGAAGGTATCGGCGCGCTCGAAAAATTGCGCAAACTGATCTCGCACCTGAGTATTGTAGCGGATGGTTTTAGCCCAGCCCTCTCCGGCGCCAAGCACATCTCCGTATGAGAAACCGCCGCACGCGGCCAGACCTTTGAAATCGGCCAGCTGCGTGCGCCCGTCGAGCAAATCGCTCATATGCACGTCCACAGCGCGGAATCCCGCACGCTCAAACGCCGCCGCCATTTCCATTTGGCCATTGACGCCTTGCTCTCGCAGGATCGCCACCGTCGGGCGCTCGCCGCGCTGAATATAAGGCGCTGCCACATCTTCGGACGGGTCGTAGGTCAGCTCGGCACTTAACCCTGGATCAGCGCTCAGCAATTGATCAAACTCCTGGCGGGCGCAATCGGGGTTATCGCGCAGCGCCTGCATATGGTAGCTGGTCTCGGACCACAAGCTGTGCAGAATCACGCGGGACTGATCAAAAATCAGCTCGCCGCTGCGTTCGATGCGTAGCCAGTCATCTTCGTTGGGCCGGCCGATGATTTGCGCTTCAAGGCCTACAGCGCTGAAGCGCGCCTGTACGGTTTTCACATGCTCGCGCGCCACCTGAAGTACAGCGCCAGGCTCTTCGCTGAACAGCGCCGCCAGCGGATCATCACCCAGATCGTCCACACGGATATCAAGTCCGCAGTGACCGGCAAATGCCATTTCCGCCAGAGTGACAAACAGACCGCCATCGCTGCGGTCATGGTAGGCCAGCACCTCATCGTGCTCCAGGCACGCTTGCATGGTTTCGAAGAAGCCTTTCAGAAGCGCGGGATTATTCAAGTCCGCCGGTACTTCGCCGAGCTGGCTGTACACTTGGGCCAGGATAGAGCCGCCTAATCGGTTCATGCCCTCTCCCAGATCCACCAGTAACAGCTCGGTTTGGCCCTTATCGGTGCGTATTTGCGGGGTCAGGGTTTTACGCACGTCCAACACCGGCGCAAAAGCGGATACCACCAGCGACAGAGGCGCGGTTACCGCTTTTTCCTGCCCGTCCGGACCACTCCACGCGGTACGCATGGACATGGAGTCCTTACCCACCGGAATGGTGATTCCCAGCGCGGGGCACAGCTCCATCCCCACCGCCTCAACCGTGCGGTACAGTTTTTCGTCCTCGCCTTTGTGGCCCGCGGCGCACATCCAGTTAGCTGACAATTTAATGTCTGAAAGCTGGCCGATGCGAGTCCCGGCAATATTGGTAATCGCTTCCGCCACAGCCAGGCGCCCCGAGGCCGGTGCATCCAAAAGAGCCACTGGAGTGCGCTCGCCGACACTCATAGCCTCGCCCGCGTAGCCTTGATAGCTCACCGTCGTCACCGCGCAGTCAGCCACGGGGACTTGCCAGGGGCCGACCATCTGATCCCGGGCCACCATCCCGGTGACCGAGCGATCGCCGATCGTAATCAGAAAACTCTTGCTGGCCACCGCTGGGTGCTTGAGTACACGTTCAGCGGCGTCATTGATATGCACGTCGGTGGTGAGAAAAGTCAGGGTGCCGCCTTGGTAGCGCTCCGCATGCCGGTGCATTTTTGGCGGTTTTCCAAACAACACGGACATGGGTAAATCGACCGGTTTGGCCTCAAAGTGGCTGTCGTTAACCAGCAGATGTTTCTCGCTGGTGGCTTCGCCGACGACCGCATAGGGGCAGCGTTCGCGCTGACAAATAGCTTCGAAACGGGGCAGATCTTCCGGCTGAATCGCCAATACATAGCGCTCCTGGGATTCATTACACCAGATCGCCAAGGGGCTCATGCCCGGCTCATCATTGGGTATATTGCGCAGCTCGAAACGGCCGCCACAACCACCGTCTTTCACCAGTTCGGGGAAAGCGTTGGATAACCCACCGGCACCCACGTCGTGAATAAAGGCTATGGGGTTACGTTCGCCCAGCTGCCAGCAGGCATCGATCACCTCCTGACAGCGGCGCTCGATTTCCGGGTTTTGGCGCTGCACCGAGGCAAAATCCAGCGTTTCGGACGATTGGCCCGAATCCATGGACGAGGCGGCGCCACCGCCCAGACCGATGAGCATCGCCGGACCACCGAGCACCAACAGTTTGGCGCCGGGTTTAAACGGAGGCTTATCCACGTGCTCCGCTTTGATGTTGCCGTAACCACCAGCCAGCATAATGGGCTTGTGGTAACCCCGACGCTCGCCGTCAAAATTTGCTTCAAAGGTGCGGAAATAACCCGCGATATTGGGGCGACCAAATTCGTTGTTAAATGCCGCGCCGCCCACCGGGCCTTCCAGCATAATGTCCAGAGCGCTGACTATGCGTCCGGGTTTTCCGTAGTCGCGCTCCCAGGGTTGCCCAAAATCGGGAATTTGCAGGTTGGAGACGGTAAATCCGGTTAAGCCCGCTTTAGGTTTAGAGCCTCGTCCCACCGCGCCTTCGTCGCGGATTTCACCGCCCGCGCCAGTACCGGCACCGGCAAACGGCGAAATAGCGGTGGGGTGGTTGTGAGTTTCCACCTTCATCAGCATGGGAACGGCTTCTTCTTGGTAACCGTAAACCTTGCTGTCCGGATCCGGATAAAAGCGGCCCGCTACCGGACCGGCGACCACGGCGGCGTTATCCGAATAGGCGGACAGGACGTCATCGCCCCCCACCTCATAGGTGTTTTTAATCATCTTGAACAAGCTGCGGGGCTGTTCTTCGCCGTCCAGAGTCCATGAGGCATTGAAAATTTTATGGCGACAGTGCTCGGAGTTGGCCTGAGCGAACATCATCAACTCGACATCTACGGGATTGCGTCCCAGCGTCTGAAAGCTCTCCACCAGGTAATCAATCTCATCTTCCGCCAGCGCCAGGCCCAATTGCTCGTTGGCCTCTTCCAGAGCGCTACGCCCTTGGCCGAGAATATCCACGGACTTTTGAGGCTCGGGTTCACGCTGGGAAAACAGCACAGAGGCATTGGCGACATCGTCGAGAACCGCCTCTACCATGCGATCGTGCAGCTGAGCTTTAATGAATGGGTGTGCGGCGGCGTCGATAACACCTTCAATCACGTAGCTTATGCCCCGCTCAATGCGCGAAACTTTGCTCAGACCGGCGTTAAGGGCAATATCGGTGGCTTTGGAGGACCAAGGGGAAATGGTGCCTGGACGCGGAACAACGACGAACTCCTGGCCGCTGATGGCTGTTTCGTCCGCTGCGCGCGGACCGCTGACGGCTATTCCGTCCGCTGCACGGGGACCGCTGATGGCTCCTTCTTCATCTTCCGCCGTGCGCGGACCATAGGTGAGCAAAGCCTCCAACACCGTTTGCTCATCGGCGCTGAGCGGCTCGCGCAGCTGTATGAAGTGCACGTAATGGGCACTTAGGGCAGTTAAACCAGACACGGACTGTTGCAGTCTGGTCAGAAGTTTTTCACGTCGAAAAGTAGAAAGTGCAGGAGCGCCGCGCAAAATCAGCATAGTGAGTCATGGCCTCAGGGTAGCAGAGGGTTTCTGAAGAGCGCGCAATTGTACTTGATCTTATCCCGCAAGACAGCTTTTCATTCGCCGCCTTATCGATCTTAAGCCACTTAAGTAGTAGCCTAACCCGGCATCCCGCCCAGGTTTTGGCGCATCTTGTTGTCATTAGGAATGATAATGCGCAGTTTAGTGCAATCTGGCGCCAAATTCGACTTTTTATAGGGATTTAGCTAGAATTCCTACAGAAATCGCTGTCGCCCTACTACACGTCTCATTAAGATACAAGCTAGCGGTTCACGGCCGGAGGCTATAGAATCGCACAAATTTTGGCCGGGGCTGATTAAAGGATAAGCCCTGCCTCCGTAACAAGCGCGGAGACAATGCAAATGGACCTAAGCAAAAAACGGACGATATTCTCTCCATTTCCGCTCGGACACACTTTCGCGTGCCTGATGCTGATCGCCTCCTGTGTCATGCTGATCGGCAGCCGCCCCCCTACCACTCTGGAGCTAGTGCTAGCGCAGGGCGAGTTGCGCGTGATTTCACGTAATGGACCCACCACTTATTACGAGGGACCGTACGGCTATACCGGCTTTGAGTATCAGTTGCTCAAACGCTTTGCCGACGAGCTGGGCGTGGAGCTGGTGATCGAAGATCGGGAAGATCTGGAGCATATGTTCAATGATGTACGCGCTGGCCGTGCACACCTGGCGGCCGCCGGGCTCACGATTACCGAGAGCCGCAGCCGCGCTGTTCGTTTTAGCCCGCCTTATAAGGAAGTCAGCCAAGTTCTGCTGTACAACAGCCGTACCGAAGCGCCCACCCGTATTGAGGATCTGATCGGCACTGACCTTTTGGTGATTTCCCAATCCGCACACGCGGAACGCCTGCGGGAGTTGCAGCGCCGCTACCCCACCCTAACCTGGCGCGAACAAAGCAATCTGGAAATGATTGACCTGCTGGAAATGGTCCACAACGGCACCATTGACCATGCCATCGTCGATTCCAACGCCTATCAGCTCAACCGCCATATCTTTCCTCGCGCCTGGGTCGCCATGGGGCTGGGAGAGCCCCAGTCGCTGGGCTGGGCCTTCCCCCATGATCGCGACGACAGTCTATACCGCCTGGCCCATGACTTTCTGGAGCGCAGCACCAATGACGGTACCGTGGAGCGCATCAGCCAAAGCTTTTACGATCACGTGGATGAGGTGACCACGGGCGGCGCTCTTTTGTTTTCCTACCGCGTGGAGCATCGCCTGCCGCTCTGGAAAGAGCAGATGCAGCAGGCCGCCGAAGAGTTTGGTCTGGACTGGCGCCTGCTGGCCGCCATCGGCTATCAGGAGTCTCACTGGGACCCCAACGCCCGATCCTACACTGGCGTGCGCGGGCTGATGATGTTGACCATGGCGGCCGCCAAAGACATGGGCATCAGCAACCGTCGCGATCCGAACCAAAGTATTTACGGCGGCGCCAAATACTTTCGCTCCATGTACAATCGCTTACCCGAGAGCATTGAAGGCGCCGACCGCACGTGGATGGCGCTCGCCGCCTATAACGTAGGCATGGGGCACCTGGAAGATGCCCGCCGCCTAACCGAAGGCCACGGCGGCAATCCCAATAGTTGGTCCGATGTGCGCGAATACCTGCCGCTACTTGCCAAGCGCCAGTACTACCGCCACACCCAACACGGATACGCCCGTGGTTGGGAGCCCGTCACCTACGTGCGCAACATCCAAAATTTTTACAATATTCTGACGTGGCATGATCAGCAGGAACAGCGCCGGGCCGCGGCCGAAGCGCAACCCGAACACCCGTCGGAAGAGGAACAGCGCACGCTCAGCGAAAACACGTTTGGGATGTCCGTGCCCGTCTCGATGCTCTAACGGCAGCGACGAGGCCTTAACGCCCTCGTCGAGAATACCTACTCCGACGCTCGTTTTTGCGCTTTAATCTGAGCCCGCCGCTGGTGAAAGAAGCCGGTCAACTGATCCCGGCACGGCTGTTCGAGCACGCCGCTGGTCACACTGGGGCGGTGGTTGTAAAACTCCTGCTCCAGCAGCCGCACCTGACTGCGTACCGCTCCCGCTTTGGGCTCAACGGTGCCATACACCAAGCGTTGTACCCGTGCGTGAATCAACGCTCCCACGCACATAGTGCAGGGCTCCAAAGTGACATAAAGGCAGGCGCCCGGCAGACGATAATTTCCCAGTGTGGCCGCGGCCTGGCGCAGGGCCACCACCTCCGCATGGGCTGTGGGGTCGGAGCTGCCAATGGGCTGATTCCAACCTTCTCCAACAACTTCACCATCGAGCACCACCACGGCGCCCACAGGGACTTCCCCCTGCGCGGCACCGCGCTCAGCCAGAGCCAGAGCGCGGCGCATCCAATGTTCATCCTGCTCTTCGGCCAGCATCAGGTCATCATCTCCCCCGCGTCCGCGTCGGGGCCCAGATAACGGAAACGGGGCACAATTTCATCGCCCACCTTTACCTGTTCGGTAAACAGCCCCAGCGGCCTGACCCAGAGGTCATAATTTCCGTACAGGCAGCGGTACACCACCAGAGTTTCATTGGTTTCACTGTGAGTGGCCAGGCCGAGCACTTGATAATCGCGACCTTTAAAGTGCCGGTAGCGACCCGGTGGCAGAGCTTCGGTGTCTGGTTTCATTACACTACCCCCGACGTTTTAAGTTGAGAGAAGGTGTGTGGATCAATCCCCAGCACCTCCTGCAGAACGGTTTCGGTATGACTGCCCAGGGTGGAGCCGGGCCAGTCGGTGCGACCGGGTGTATCCACCAAGCGGGGAACCATGGCGGGAATCTTTAATGGCTTACCGTTGATCTCTACCTGCTCAAACAGGCCGCGCTCTTGGAAATGCGGGTCGGCCATCATATCGGCCACATCGTAAATAGGGCCGGCAGGTACTCTGGCTTGTTCCAACTGCTCCAATACCTGCGGCGAACTCAGACTCTCGCACCAGTTGGCCAGCGCCTCATCGATGGCCTGCTGGTGTACCACCCGCCCCGCATTGGTCGCCATACGCGGATCGTCCGCCATCTCGGGGTAACCCGCCACCACCATCAAGCGCTTGAAAATGGAGTCGCCGTTGCCGCCAATAACGACGTATTTGCCATCGCGACAGCGGTAGGTATTGGTGGGCACAATGCCAGTCACTGTGGTGCCGGAAGGCTCGCGAATCACGCCAGCGCCGTCGTACTCGGGAACCACCGCTTCCATCAGATTAAACATGGACTCGTACAGAGCCACATCCACCACCTGACCGCTGCCCTCACCCTGCCCCTGGCGCTCGAACAGCGCCAGGACAATGCCCAGCGCCGCATGCAGGCCGGCAATGCTGTCGCCGATACTCAGGTTGGGGCGCACCGGCGCCTGATTCGGAAAGCCGTTCACATAACGAAAACCGCTCATGCCCTCGCACACGGAGGCAAAACCGGGCTTGTTGGCGTAAGGCCCGGTCTGGCCGAAGCCGGAAATGCGTGCGTAGACCAAGCCCGGGTTGCTCTGTTTAAAGGCATCCGGTCCCAGCTCCCAGGCTTCCATCACGCCGGGCCGAAAGTTTTCAATCAACACGTCGGCACTGTCGATCAATCGGCGTGCAAGATCACGACCCTCGGGCTGTTTCAAATCCAACGTGACACTTTTTTTGTTACGCCCCAGGCTGCGCCACCAGAACGACGTACCGTCATCCAGCACCCGCCAGCCGCGCAGCGGATCACCGCCACCGGGCGGCTCGACTTTAATCACCTCGGCGCCAAAATATCCCATTAGGCAACCGGCAAAAGGACCGGCGATCAACTGCCCCATTTCGATGACACGCACGCCCTCCAGCGGACGCCGGGCGGGCTTCGGAGCGGTTTCCGTCATACGGATGTTTCCTGAATTATTCTTGTGTAACGAGTTTAGGGTTCCAGGCGATTAATGGCCCAGTTACCCTCGGCCTGCAGGCTGTACCGATAACGATCGTGCAGCCGGTGCGCGCCGCCTTGCCAAAACTCCACCTGATGGGGTCTTACCCGAAAACCACCCCAGAATTCGGGCGTCGGCACTTCACCGCCAGCAAAGCGCTCCTCTGTACTCTGGTAACGGGCCAACAATTCCGCGCGGGAGGCGATGGGTTGACTCTGCCTCGACGCCCACGCCGCCAGCTGGCTCTCTCTTGGGCGGCGATGGAAGTAGTCGTCCACCTCGTTTCGCTCCAAGAGTTGTGCCACACCGGTCACGCGCACTTGGCGCTCCAAAACGTTCCAAGGAAAATGCAGGCTCACCTTGGGGTTGGTCAGCATTTCCTGCGCTTTATGGCTGCGTAAATTGGTATAGAAAACAAAGCCCCGCTGATCCACGCTTTTGAGCAGCACGATGCGCTGGGAAGGCTGCCCATCCTGGGCCACCGTGGCCAGTACCATGGCGGTTGGATCGGGTACCTGCGCTTCCAGCGCCTGTTTGAGCCAAAGCTTGAACTGATCGATGGGGTCGGCCTGTAAATCTACGGCCTGCAAACCGCCGCGAAGGTACTCACGTCGCAAATTTTTAAGATCATCGGTCATATTGAATCCTGAATAAAGGTTAGCGCGGCGACTTCCGCTATACTACTTGGAGCCTGGAATTATTTCATCTGGAAGGACGCCCAAACCCCGGACCGATTCGCACCAACTGCAACGCAAGCAGCGCGGCGCTGAAGCGGTCACGAGGCCCGAGTCACGTGCAGTACGGCCGTTCAACATGACGACACAAAACACCGTTTTAGGTATCCTTTTGGCAGGCGGACAAGCTCGACGCATGGGCGGCGGCGATAAATGCCTGCTGCCTCTGGCCGGACAAACATTGCTGCAGCGCACCATTGATCGGGCTCAACCCCAAGTGGAGCAGTTACTGTTGAGCGCGAACGGTAACCCCTTGCGCTTCGCCCGTAGCGGTCTGACGGTGTTGCAGGATGAGCAACCGGATTTCCCCGGTCCATTGGCCGGCGTACAGGCAGGTTTGCGCTGGCTGCGCCATCATCGGCCGGACTGCCAGTGGCTGGCCAGCTTCGCCAGCGACACGCCGTTTTTTCCTCTGGATTTAGTGTCGCGTCTGTTGGCCGCCGCGCGCCGCGATAAGGCAGATGTGGCCGTGGCCAGTTCGAGCGGACGCTTGCATCCGGTTTTCGCCCTCTGGCATCACACGATGTTGGAGCCAGTCAATCGAGCCCTTGCGGAACCCACCAGCCCTCGTCTGCAAGACTGGATCCGGACCCAGCATTGGGTGGAGGTGGATTTTCCACCGGTTCGCTATGATGCATTTTTTAACATCAATCGCCCGCAGGATTTGTATCAGGCGGAAACGCTCGTGCCTATGTTGTAAACGTAACCGGGGTTGTAAACATAACGGGGATTGTAAACGTAACCGGGATTACAAACGAAACCGGACGCCTGATACCATAGTCACAGTTACACCAATTCGCTCATTCTACTCAATCGGTCATTCCGCGTGATGGCGCTTATGACGAACATCGAATCCGGCCGATTCGCGTAGCCATCACAAGGAGCTTCAGCGTGATGCAATCCATTGTCCGGTTCTGGCGGCCTTTGTGTCTGTGCCAGTTTGCGGTACTGCTGCTCATCTATACGTTTCTGAGTTTAACCAGCAGTCCGGGCGATCATGTGCCCGTCTATAACGATAAAGTCATGCACTTTGTGGGCTATCTGGTGGCGGGCATTTCCATTACCTTCGCGCTTCCTAACCTACCGGGATGGCAGCGCTTGCTGATACTGGTGGCTTACTCCTCAGGGATTGAAGTCGCCCAACATTTCATGCCACCACGCACCTTTAGCTGGCTGGATATTTTGGCGAACGTCACCGGCGCAGCCACAGGTTTATTGCTCATTGAACTGGCCCGCCGTTTGGCGCCACGCTGGAGTCAGACGCTGCTGCAAAACTCCTGATTCAGCCCGCTAACGGATCATGCCCGGCGATCGTTCCCGCTGACCCATCACTATAAATCGGCATCGTTTCTGCTTCACGAAGGAGCAGAGCACCCCATAATCGACCGGCAGCGCGCACGGGCCTTGACGGCCTCTTATCATGTCGGTATGTTCCGACATATGGACACGAAGCGCGTTATGGCCAACTTTGCGGCACTCTCCCAGGAGACACGCCTGGAAACCTTCCGCCTGCTGGTGCGTCACGAGCCGAAGGGGTTGGCCGCGGGTGAGATCGCGCGCCGATTAGGCGTGCCCCACAACACCCTTTCCAGCCATCTCTCGGTGCTGGTGAGTGCCGGTCTAGCCGTCTCTCAAAGACAGAGCCGCTCGATTATCTACCGAGCGAACCTTGATCACATGAAAGAGATCATCCAGTTTCTGGTGCGCGACTGCTGTGCTGGCCATCCGCAAATGCATGAGCCGCTTGTGGCCTCGCTGGCCGGATGTTCCCCCATCAACAAAAAGAAGTGAGCTCCCTATGCAAACCCAGATTTATCACAACCCAAAATGCGGCACCTCCCGCAATACTTTGGCGATGATCGAGGCCTCCGGCGAGACACCCGAAATTATTGAATATCTGCTAACACCGCCGACCCGAGCACGATTGGTAGAGCTGATTGCGATGATGGGTATGTCACCTCGAGCGCTACTGCGCCAAAAAGGTACCCCCTACGATGAACTCAACCTGGGTGATCCCGCACTGACCGATGAACAGCTTATCGACGCTATGATGGCGCACCCCATTTTGATCAATCGGCCTATTGTCGTTACCGCCAAAGGTGCACGCCTATGCCGACCTTCAGAGCGGGTATTGGATCTGCTGACCAATCCGGTCAAGGAATTCACCAAAGACGATGGCGAAGTCGTGCATTACCCGGGTGCGCAAGGATGAGCAGCACAAACCGTTTTGATGATCTCCCAAACATCGATTCAGAGCAGCTGCAGCCAATCGATATCGACGCTTTGGCTCATCCGGCTGACCCGCGTCATCCGCCGCGTATTCTGGTGCTCTACGGCTCGCTGCGTGAGCGCTCCTTTTCACGGCTACTTTCTGAAGAAGCCGCGCGACTGCTTCGGTGGTATGGATGTGAGGTGCGCACTTTTAATCCATCCGGCCTACCGCTACCGGATGATGCAGAGGCGGAACACCCGAAAGTTCAAGAACTACGCGCACTGACCCAGTGGTCCGAAGGCATGCTGTGGGTCAGCCCGGAGCGCCACGGTGCGATGACCGGCATCATGAAAACCCAGATTGACTGGATTCCTCTGGCACTGGGCGGCGTGCGACCCACCCAGGGAAAGACCTTGGCAGTCATGGAGGTATCGGGCGGCAGCCAGAGTTTTAATGCCGTTAACCAAATGCGCATCCTCGGCCGCTGGATGCGCATGATCACCATCCCGAATCAATCCTCGGTACCTAAAGCTTTCAGTGAGTTCGATGACTCGGGGCGCATGAAGTTATCGCCACTTTACTTACGCGTCGTTGATGTCTGCGAAGAGTTGGTGAAATTCACCTGGCTCACACGAGCTCGCTCCCGATACCTCACTGACCGTTACTCCGAGCGGGTGGAAAGCGCACAAGAAGTTTCCCTGCGGGTCAACCAACGCACCCTCTGAACTCACGTATAAACAAGGTTACACCATGCCGGCACTCGCAATTTTTGCGGTCACTTTACTACTGGTGATCTGGCAACCCAAAGGGTTAGGCATTGGGTGGAGTGCGCTCGCCGGTGCTTTGCTCGCACTACTGGTGGGTGTAGTCCACTGGTCGGATGTGAGTGTCGTTTGGAATATCGTTTGGGATGCCACCTTCACCTTCGTTGCCTTAATCATTATCTCCCTGATACTCGACGCGGCGGGTTTCTTTGCGTGGGGAGCATTGCACGTGGCGCGCTGGGGAGGCGGCCGAGGTCATCTCCTGTTTCCCCTGGTCGTGCTGCTGGGCGCCGTGATTGCCGCCTTTTTCGCCAACGACGGCGCCGCGCTGCTGCTCACGCCGATCGTGATCGCTATTTTGCTGCGGCTGAACTTTGCCCCGGCGGCCGCCTTTGCCTTTATCATCGCCACCGGCTTTGTCGCTGACACCACCAGCCTGCCGCTGGTGATCTCCAACTTGGTGAATATCGTCAGTGCCAACTACTTTAACATCGGTTTCGATCGCTATGCTGCCGTCATGGTGCCGGTCAACTTGGTTTCGCTACTGGCAACGCTAACGGTGCTATGGGTAGCTTTCGGGCGTAATATTCCCAAAAGCTACTCCATTGAGATGCTTGATCCGCCGCATACCGCAATCAAGGACGTTTTGGTTTTTCGAGCCGCCTTTCCAATTCTTACAGTTTTGCTCGTTGCTTACTTCGTCACCGCACCGCTGGGTGTACCAATTTCTCTGGTCACCAGTAGTGCGGCCCTCCTATTAACGGTGATCGCCGGACGCTGGTGGCAAAGAAGCAATGGCGCCGTAATCTCGGTAACGGACGTATTGCGACGCGCACCTTGGCAGATTGTTTTGTTCTCGCTCGGCATGTATCTGGTGGTTTATGGGTTGGGCAACGCAGGTTTGACTAACCTGGGGGCGAGAGCGCTCGAGTGGTTAGCGCAGCAAGGGGATTTTGTGGCTACGATCGGTACCGGATTTCTTTCCGCTATCGTAGCGTCCGCAATGAACAACATGCCTTCCACTTTGATAGGCGCGCTGGCGATTGACCAAGCGCAGGTTTCAGCCACCACCAAAGAGCTGATGGTCTATGCGAACATCATCGGCAATGATTTGGGTCCAAAATTCACGCCCATCGGTAGCTTGGCAACCCTGCTGTGGCTGCACGTCCTTGCCGAGAAGGGGCATAAGATAAGCTGGGGACAATACATGAAGATTGGCCTGCTAATTACCCCCCCTGTATTGCTGGCGACACTCGTGGCACTGGCTCTGTGGTTACCGGCTTTGTAGGGCAAAAAAACAAACCCCGCCATAAAGGCGGGGTTTGTCGATTACTTGAGCCGGGCCGTGGGCCCGGCTTTTTTGTGCCAATCGCGCTCGGCGCCGGTTAAAGCAATAATCGACGCACGTCGCTGATTACGGAAGCCAGGTAGGTAAAGAACCGACCGGCGTCCACACCGTTAATGGCACGGTGGTCATACGACAGAGACAGCGGCAACATGGTGCGCGGCACAAACTCACTGCCATTCCACACCGGCTGCACTTGCGCTCGCGAGACACCCAGAATGCCCACTTCTGGCGACGAGACAATGGGTGTAAAACCGCGACCGCCAATGGCGCCAAGGCTGGATATGGTGAAGCAGCCGCCTTGCATATCCATGGGCGTCAATTTGCCATCGCGTGCTTTTGCGACCAAGGCGTTTACCTCGTCGGTCAACTCCCACAAGCCCTTCTTATCCACATCGCGAATGACGGGAACCATCAAGCCTTTGGGGGTATCCACGGCGACGCCGATGTGAATATATTTTTTGTGCACCAAATGCTGACCATCGTGATGCAACGAAACGTTGAAGCTCGGCTCCGCCGCCAAAGCAGCAGCACAGGCTTTAAGCAAAAACGGCAGTGGCGTCAGTTTGCTGCCGCGCTTCTCGGCTTCTTTCTTCAAGCCTTTGCGGAAATCTTCCATCTCGGTAATGTCGACGTCATCCCATTGGGTAACGTGCGGGACATTCAACCAGTTGCGGGTCATATTCTCGGAGGTGAGCTTTTTGATTCGGCTCATCTCTACCGTTTCAATTTCACCGAACTTGGAGAAATCCACTGCCGGAGGTCGCGGTATACCACTGCCACCAGCAGGCGCAGCACCGGATTGAGAGGCGCTGACGATATTCTTCACGTAGTTACGCACATCGTCTTTGGTTACACGTGAGCGCGGCCCGGTGCCCTTTACCTTGGCTAGATCCACGCCCAGCTGACGACCCAAACGGCGCACTGCGGGGCCGGCGTATACGTCGCCGGAATTGATCGTTTCCACGTCGGCACTGGCCGCCGTAACCGGCGAAGCGCTGGGGGCACTCGCAGGTTTTTCCGGCGCCGCGGGCGCTTGGCTGGCGGCCGCTTCTGCGGGGGCTGGAGCCGGAGCGCTTTGACTGGGCTGCTCGCCACCAGCGGTTTTCATTTTACCGATCAGGTCACCCTGAGAAACCGTGTCACCTTCTTTCACCGCAACATTGGTTATGGTGCCGCCGAAAGGTGCCGGAATTTCCATGGACGCCTTATCGGTTTCCAGCACGATGAGGGTATCCCCTTCGGCGATTTCATCTCCCACGGCAACCGACACCTCTACCACTTCCACGCCTTCGGCATCGCCGATATCCGGAACAGGCACATCCACTTCCTGGCTGGCCGATGCGGCGGCGGGCTGTTCTGCAGGCGCTTGTTGCTCGGTGTCTTGCTTGCTATCGCTGGCGGCTGTCGTTTCGCTGGCCTCAGCGCTTTTTGTTTCGGCTGGGCTGTCCGCCTCAGAGGCGCTATCGGTTTCTACTTCGACAATGGGCGCGCCTTCAGAGATTTTATCCCCCTCTTTCACCTTCACAGCGGTCACTTTACCGGCCACCGTACTGGGAATATCCATGGACGCCTTATCGGTTTCCAGCACAATCAGAGTATCTTCCACGTCGATAATATCGCCCACGGATACGCTGATTTCTATCACTTCGACATCGTCGGAGCCGCCAATGTCTGGCACCTTGATCGTTTCAATCGCCACAGTTAATCCTCACTCGTATTCTTGGTGTTCAACCCTGAGCCGGGCATGGTGCCCGGCACTGTACCTGTTTACACAGTCATCGGGTCGGCCTTATCCGGATCTATACCAAACTGTTTGATCGCTTTGCTCACCACCTCGGGCTTCACTTTACCCTGCTCTGCCAGGGCCTTCAGGGACGCAATCACCACGAAGTGACGGTCAACTTCAAAGAAATTACGCAGCTTCTGGCGGCTATCACTGCGGCCGAAACCGTCGGTACCCAACACGTGGTAATCGGTCGGGATGTAGGGACGCAACTGCTCCGCGTAGTTCTTCATGTAGTCGGTGGCGATCACGACGGGGCCTTCCTGTCCCTCGAGTTGCTGCGTAACGTAAGGCTTGCGCGGCGTCTCGGTCGGATGCAACAGATTCCAGCGAGTCGCGCTCTGTCCTTCGCGGGTCAGCTCATTGATACTGGTCATACTCCAGATATCCGCTTCCACGCCAAAATCATTACGCAGAATCTCAGCCGCTGCACGCACCTCTTGCAAGATGGTGCCGGAACCCATTAGCTGGACGCGCTGCTTCTTCTTACTGGTACCTTTTTCCAGCAGATACATCCCCTTGATGATGCCCTCTTCAACGCCTTTGGGCATATCCGGGTGGACATAGTTTTCGTTCATCAGCGTGATGTAGTAATAGCAGTTCTCTTTATCCTGGTACATGCGCTTAAGGCCGTCCTGGATAATCACCGCCACCTCGTAGGAGTAGGTGGGGTCGTAGCTGCGACAGTTGGGAATGGTGTTAGCCAGCACCAGGCTGTGGCCGTCTTGGTGCTGTAGGCCCTCGCCGTTCAGGGTAGTACGCCCTGCGGTACCGCCCAGCAGGAAGCCACGCGCTTGAGCGTCGCCCGCCAGCCAGGCCAGATCGCCAATGCGCTGGAAGCCGAACATCGAATAGTAGATATAGAACGGCAGCAGCGGCGTGTGATGATTGCTGTAGGAGGTGGCGGCTGCGATCCAGGAAGACATAGAACCGGCCTCGTTGATCCCCTCTTCGAGAATCTGACCTTTCTTGTCCTCTTTGTAGTACATGACCTGGCCGGCATCCTGCGGGGTGTATTTCTGCCCTTCCGCAGAGTAGATGCCTACCTGACGGAACATGCCTTCCATACCAAAGGTGCGCGCCTCATCCGGCACAATCGGTACCACACGCTCGCCGATGTTTTTGTCTTTAATCAGCGTATTCAGAATGCGAACAAACGCCATGGTGGTGGAAATTTTCCGCTCACCCGTGCCTTCCAGTTGTTTGGCAAAGGCTGTCAGAGGGGGAATTTCCAAAGCGTCAAAATCCGCCTTGCGCGAGGGCAGGTAGCCGTTTAGCTTCTTGCGACGCTCCTGCAGATACTTCATTTCCGCGCTATCCGCCGGCGGACGATAATACGGAATCTTATCCAGCTCTTCGTCGGCAATGGGGATATTGAAACGGTCGCGGAAGGTTTTCAGTGCCTCCACGTCGAGCTTTTTCACCTGGTGGGCATTATTCACCGCCTCACCGGTGGGCCCCAGGCCGTAGCCCTTGACCGTCTGGGCAAGGATTACCGTAGGCTGACCTTTGGTGTTAACGGCGTTGTAATAGGCGTTGTAAACCTTGTGGCAATCATGACCACCGCGCGCAAGATGCAAGATCTCGTCGTCGCTCATGTCTTTGACCAGCTCCAGCAGCTCCGGGTACTTGCCAAAGAAATGTTCGCGGGTGTAAGCGCCGCCGTTGGCTTTGTAGTTCTGCATTTCGCCGTCGAGCACTTCGTCCATGCGCTTTTGCAGCAGGCCGGTGCGGTCTTTTTCCAACAGCTTGTCCCACTCGCTACCCCACAGTACTTTGACCACGTTCCAGCCAGCACCGCGGAATACCCCTTCCAGTTCCTGAACAATCTTGCCGTTACCGCGCACAGGGCCATCCAGACGCTGCAGGTTGCAGTTGATGACGAAGATCAGGTTGTCCAGATTCTCGCGCCCGGCCACGGAAATGGCGCCCAGGCTCTCCGGCTCATCACATTCGCCGTCACCCAGGAAGGCCCACACTTTGCGATCGCCCATGTCGGCCAGGCCGCGCTGGTGCATGTAGCGCATGACGTGCGCCTGATAGATGGCGGTAATGGGGCCAAGGCCCATGGAGACCGTGGGGAACTGCCAATAATCGGGCATTAGCCAGGGGTGCGGGTACGAGGAGAGGCCCTTGCCATCCACCTCACGCCGGAAATTATCCAGCTGTTCTTCGGTCAGGCGCCCTTCCAGGAAGGAGCGGGCATACATACCCGGCGAGCTATGGCCTTGGAAGTACACCAGGTCGCCCGGCTTGTCACCGTCGCTACCCCGGAAGAAGTGGTTAAAGCCCACTTCATACAGCGTGGCAGCAGAGGAGAAGGACGCGAGATGTCCCCCCAAGTCGTCATCGCTCTGGTTAGCTCTAACCACCATGGCGATTGCGTTCCAGCGGATAAAGGAACGAATGTTGCGCTCGATATACGCATCCCCTGGGCTTTGAACTTCTTTCGACACAGGGATCGTGTTGCGATAGGGCGTGGTAATGGCGGCTGGCTGCTCGATACCGAGATCGGCGGCCGTTTCCGACAATTGCTTCAGCAGAAACGTCGCCCGCTCTTTGCCGACGTGACGGACAACGGAGTCCAGGGCATCCAGCCATTCTCTGGTTTCGAGGGCGTCGATATCTTCTTGCATTAAGTTCTCCTCAGCCGAGCACACGCTGGCACATAAAATCATTACAACTACTATTTAGGAATTACTTGCGCTTCGACAGGTAAACACCGGGGCTTATACGCCCTCCAACATCCACGGCAAACCGTTTTTTGAGCGATGAGCAGACGCCTGACGCGCATTGCTCTCCCCCTTTCGGCTTACACTTTCCCTTGGATAGGGCCGAAAAATGCGCGAATTTTCACATATCCCCTAAGCGTTTACCAGCCCCAACCCATTCGTTTTGCCTCCCAACGGCGCCTTGATACCGCATTAAGCCGTGATTCAGGGTCAGTCAGCGCCTAAGCGAGCGCTACGGAAAAGTCAGGTTCTGCTGGTTTTCCCGGTACTCTTCGATACCGTCTACTGTACGAAATTCATTGGGAAGTTCCAAAGCGCTGGTGGCCAGCCACAACTGCGCCTCTGGATTGCGTGCGGCCCTGTCAAAGTAGCGCTGCAAGGACTCGACACTGACCTGCTCCACGGCATCGGCGAGTTGGGCGCGGCGGTTAAACTGCCAGTCACCCTTTAACACACTGTTCCAGTAGTACTCGCTTTGCTGACGCAAGCTGTCTGCCGGCGCTCTAAGCTCACGCGCTAACGCGTCCTGATGAGCGCCAAGCTCTGCCTCAAGGTATTCGCTGTGGGCGGACAAAAATGACTGAACATGGGCAACCATTGCCGCTCCGGGCGCACTCGGTGAGTGCACCGCGAACAGGATACCATCGAGCTTGGGCAAAGGCATAGGGATCAGCTCGCGGCGAACGTCCAGCGACAGCTCCGGCGCTGGGCCATGAAAGGTTGCCTCGGCGGTCCGCCGGAGCAACTGCATGTGAGCATCGTCTTCCACGCTGCTCTCCAGCGCTTGCACATAAAGCATCAGCGACCGCTCTTCGCCCTCAGCCGGGTGACGGTACAGGTGCGGCCCCCCGCTCTCGGATAAACGATAGACTCTCCCGGAAACGAGTTCGCGCCGACTCGGCTCACCGCCCAATTGATGCTGTACCATCGCCGCCAGACGCATCGCCTCCTGGCGATACAAGTTGCCATAAAACAAGCCGGTAATATGCGCGTTTTGCAGCATCGCATCGGCAAAACGGTGCATATTCTCCAAGGTCTCGTCCACCAGCTGGGTCTGCAACTCGGCGCCCGTCCAATAGGGAGAGACATGCAAGCGCGGCACCTGAATGGCCAGCTCGTGCGGCGGCGCACTTTCCTCTTGGCCCGCCAGACGATGTAGCAGTGCCGCATGCACTTGTGCGAACCGCTCCTCCTCAAAACGCCCGGTGCGGATGGCTTTGACAATGTAACTCAGCAAGAGGCTTTGCCGTGCCGCGTAGCCATATACGCGTACGTCGAGCCCCTGAGGATGGGCGCTGACGGAAAACTCCAGCCCGGCAAACTCCGCTGGATGCTTCAAATGACGCAAGCGGTCCTGCACCAGTGCGGCAAACAGCTCGGCACGTGCGGCGCCACTTTGACCGGCCGCCACCAAGGGCAAAGTCAGCCGCAGATTAAGGCTCGCTTTGGGACTGTTAAACCGACGATCCTGCTGAAACCACACCCGGGTGCGAGGATGATTGAAAATCAACTCCGGTCGCGGAGTATCGCTCGGCGCTGCGGCCCCCGGAGAGGGTAGCAACGGCGGCTCTTTGACCAGAACCCGCTGGGGTATGAAAGGATTCGGTTGGGTAGGAAACAATCTTTTTTTGATTTGGGCTTTGAGCTCCGGCTGGCGCGGGTCCAGCTTATTCACCTCGTAAGGTACCTGGAATTGATCGCTGGTGCTCTCTCCCGCCACGTCGGGCGTAACCAGAGTGACCAGCGCATTCGTCGGCCGCATACGGCGCAGGGCGCGACGGATCAGGCCGGCATCAAATTGGTCGTATAGGTAGTCGCCGCTCAGGACATCCTCAGGCGAGTAATGGTGTAGACGCGGCGCCAATTCAGCCACTGTTTTCCGTGCCGAATCCTCTGGTTTGAAACGGAACGCCAGAGCGGCCATTTGCTGCAATTCCAGATAGCGCCATTCCGCAAGAATCGTGCGTTCGAGTTGCCCGATTTGATAAAACAACAATGTGACCATCGGCACCACGGCATGCTGGCCCAGATCGGTTAACTCTACCCGGATTTCAAACAAGGCCTCTTGCCCCGCTTCCATGCGCACCTGAGCCTCCAGCGCCTCGGCCCATCCCAAATCCCGCAACAGAGCCAGCACACTGCCTTCATCCTCCCGGCGTAAGTTGTGCGCAATATAGCTGAGGGGTTTGCGGGTGTAGTGGTCGCGCTCGCTGGGCAATGGGAACATCAGGGACAAAAATCGCTGGCCCGACTGGCTGCGAACATTCACCTGAAGGGGCAAAGCGTCGTCGGAAAACCAGGAGGGCAATCGTGCCGGCTTCGGACCCTCGCCCTCAACCCACGCGCTGAACGCGCTTTCTACCATGGATTGCAGCTGATCCAGACTTTGGGGGCCCGACACTACCAAGGCTGTGCGCCCCGGCCAATACCAGCGCTTGTGGAAACTCTCGAGCGCGTCCTGCAAGGCCCCCAGCTCGGCGTTTTGCAGGATATCCTGATTGCCCAAAACCGGTTTAGCGGCCGGATGCCGGGGAGAAAACAGCGCCCGGTACACGTCCTCTAACCGGTGTTCAGGATCCTCAGCCGCACTTTGGTACGCGGCGCGAACCGCTCCGCGGCTGCGCTCTAACACTTGGGCGTCAATCTCCGGCGCAGCCAATTGCTGGGCCAAACGCATCAAGGCCGACTCAAGCTGGACCGGCGTTATGGTAAATTGATAGTGAGCGTATTCGCCGGAAATATTCGGCTGCACCGCGCCGCCGTGGCTACTCAGCCAAGTTTTGAAGGTTCCGCCTTCATTCGCTCCCTGCCCGTTCTCACCCTGGCTCTTGCCCGACAAAATGGTGTGCAACAACAGGTGAGCCAGACCGGGCCACTCGTCGGGGTCCTGATAGGCCCCAGCGCGCACACTGGCCGCCACGGCCGCCACAGGTTCTTCTTCATCCCGGATGAGTAGCACCTGGAGTCCATTGTCGAGTTCGATGTGCCGAAACTCGCGCGTATCCGTCTCACTCTTGAGCGGGACCACCACCTTGGCCTGAGCCACACCGCCGAAAACGAGCGGCACCAGTGCCAACAGCATATAGAGTCGGAGCTTTGGAGCCACTGCACCCATTACGCCGTGCTCGATACAGGGTGCGCGACGCACTCATCCGGGATGCTGTGTGGGATCCAGTTGCATAATGTTCGTAGCATGGAATCTTTACTCAAGTAGACGGATTCTGAGAAATCAGGCTTTTACCAGCACGTAGGTCAGGCTTTTACCAGCACGTAGGTATAGACCCCGCCGTCCTCCTGCCAGCGGTCCAGACGATTTCCGCTGATGCGGCAAAACGACTGGAAATCCTGCACCGAACCGCTATCAGTCGCCAACACCTGCAGCCGCTGGCCGGACTCCATAGCGCGCAACGCCTGCTTGGCCTTCAGTAACGGCAAGGGGCAGCGTAAATCCCGAGCGTCCAGGATCTGCTCGCACTCATCGGTTGTAGCGCACCGATTGTCGACCATGCAACGACTCCAGTAATCTATGGGGTTGAACTGTAACCTCTGGCGCCAGTCCTATACCGAAGATAGGCAGTGGCGCTACACTGGCGCCCGCGCCTATAAAAAATAGAACCCAGAAGCCTGAGATATGAATGGATTTCCCAACGGTCGGGCTCCCAGCTTTGGAGATAGTAACAAAGTGAAAGCCGTTGCCAAATTGCTGGTTTGCATTCTACTGCTAACGACAGTTACCAGCCCGGTCCATGCCCACATTGAACTACCAATGCTGGGGGATACCAGCTCTAGCATGATTTCACCCCGGCAAGAGCGTGCGCTTGGCCAAGAGTGGCTACGATTGTACCGCAGCCAGGTGCCCACGTCCTCCGATCATCAAATCATTGATTATCTCGAAGGGTTGGTCGATCGCCTGGCTCCCCACAGCCAATTGCAAGATCCGCAGCTATCGCTCGTGCTGGCTGAGAATAACACCATCAACGCGTTTGCTGTGCCAGGGGGGGTAATCGGTATTCATACAGGGCTGGTTCGCGCCGCCCAGACAGAACACCAGATCGCATCGGTGATCGCCCACGAATTAGCCCACTTAAGCCAGCGTCACTACGCCCGCCGGCTGGAACAACAAAAAACCATGGCCCTGCCCTTCTATGCCGCGCTGCTGGGCAGCTTGGTGCTGGCCGCCACCACGGGCAGTGAAGCCGGTATGGCGGGACTGTTGAGCACACAGGCCGCCGCGCTGGATGCGCAGCTGCGTTTTAGCCGTCAAAACGAGCAGGAAGCGGACCGCATCGGCATGCAAACCTTGGTCAACGCGGGCATGGATCCGCGCGGCACCGCCGAAATGTTCGAGATCATGCAACAGTCGGCCCGCTTCAGCCGCCGGCCGCCCGAGTTTCTGCTGACTCACCCCATTACCGAACGACGTATTGCCGACGCCCGTAACCGAACGCTCGATCTAGGCCGGGAGCCCGCGCCCGACAACCCGGAGTTTCACTTGATGCGTGCCCGGATCCTGGTCTCCCACGCCGAGAGCCCGCACCTGGCGGCTCAGCGCTTTCAAAGTGAGTTGGATGGGCGCAACCGCCACCCGGCCGCAAACCAATACGGTCTGGCCGTAGCGCAAAAGCGTGCCGGCCAGATTGAGGCGGCCCGCGCCGCACTAGCGCCCCTGTTAGAAGAGGAGCCCGAGCGGCTGACCTATCAATTGTTGGCCGCGAATATCGATATCGAAGCCGGTCAATACGATACGGCCCTGTCGCGCCTGAGAGCGCTTTACGAGCAGCACCCAGACAGGCACGCGGTGCTGATGCAACTGGCCGAAGGGCTGATGAGGGCCGGTCAGTTTACCGCCAGTAGCGAGCTGTTGGAGAGTTATTCCCGACAGCGCAAAGACGACCCAAACGTTTGGTTTCAACTGGCCGAAGTGAGCGGTTTAGCGGGTAATATTTTGCAGGTTCATTTAGCCCGAGCCGAGTATTTTATTCTCAACGGCAGTTATAACCAGGCCATTCGCCAGCTCCATCACGGCCTGCGACAAACCGACAGTGACTATCGCATTACGCTGATTGAGGAGCGCATTAAACAGACCGAGGAGATGCGTCGGCAGGCGGAGCAGCTGATGTAACCGT
>DAHVRW010000159.1 GCA_027322215.1 Marinimicrobium sp. | reverse complement strand
AGCGCAAAAGGCCAAACCCCGTAGCCGACGGCGCCGCCGCTCGGGCCGCTCACGATCAAAACCCGCACCTGCGGACGATTAGCCACCATGAGTACACCGGTTCATCGGGCCTACATTGGCCTGGGCAGCAACCTCGAAAACCCTCGCAACCAGGTGACAACCGCCCTCGACGAGCTGAATCAGCTGCCTCACTGCCGGCTGGTGGTCGCGTCAAAGCTGTACCAGAGCGAGCCTTTGGGTCCGCTTCAACCGGACTTTATAAACGCCGTGGCCGCGCTGGAAACCACCCTGTCTCCGCTGGAGCTGCTGGACCAGCTACAAGAGCTTGAGCAGCGCCACCAGCGCGTGCGTCATGAGCACTGGGGGCCCCGCACCCTGGATCTGGACTTGCTGCTGTATGGGGACCGCCGTGTAGACCACCCCCGGCTGCAAGTCCCACACCCGGAGCTGACCAAACGCAACTTCGTTCTCTACCCACTGGCCGAGCTGGCGCCTGAGTTGACGCTTCCCACAGGCATCGCACTTGCGGCATTATTGGCACAGGTCTCCCCAGACGGGCTGCGGCCTCTTGCCTCTTCAATAAGCTAATCAGGGCCGCCACTGCAAGCCGGTCAACAAGCCATTCAGGAGTAACGCGTGGAAGCTGTATTTGAAGAATTGCAACTGGAAATTAAAGGCGCCAGCTTACCGCAATACATCGCCGTGGAAGGCCCCATAGGCGTCGGCAAAACGACCCTGGCCAAAAATATCGCCCAGTTGTTCAACTACGACACACTGCTCGAGCAGCCCGAACAAAATCCGTTCCTGGAGCGCTTTTATCTGGACCCCAAATCCACGGCGCTACCCACCCAGTTATTTTTTCTGTTCCAGCGTGCCAATCAAATTCAGCAACTGCGTCAGTCGGACCTGTTCAAACCGGTACGAATCGCTGATTTTCTGATCGATAAAGATCAGCTCTTCGCCCAGGTTATACTCGATGAGGATGAGCTGGCCATTTACCAGCAGGTGTACGATAAACTCACCATTGATGCACCGGAACCCGACCTGGTCATTTACCTGCAAGCTCCCGCCACGGTTCTGGCTGAACGCATTCGCCAGCGAGGAGTTGCCGCCGAACAAGGCATCAGCCTGGATTATCTGGAGGCGCTGCATGAGGCTTATACGCAGTTTTTTCATTATTACGATTCCTCGCCGTTATTGATTGTCAACGCCCAGGACCTGGACTTGGCCAGCAACCGCGAGCACTTTAAACAGCTGGTGGAGTACATACTCACCATCAAGAGCGGGCGCCACTACTACAACCCCTCTCCCATGCTCTGAACCCGATACGTACGAGACCACTATGCCCTACGGAAACCACAACCCCTCTGAGCTCACGAAAACTGTCACCATCAACACGCTGCATAAACTGAAAGGCAGCGGCGAAAAGTTTGTGGTGGTAGCCCTTTACGATGCCCCCATGGCCGCCATGGCGCAAAAGTGCGGCGTGGAAGTCGTACTGATAGGAGACTCCCTGGGCATGACGGTGCTGGGCTACCAGAGCACCATTCCCGTCACCATGGAGCAGATGATTTACCATGTGGAAGCCGTCGCACGTGGCAACCAAAAATCACTGATCATTGGCGACCTGCCGTTTATGACCTACGCCACACCCGAAGACGCCTTGCGCAATGGCGCACGCCTGATGCAAGCGGGAGCGCAGATGATCAAAATCGAAGGCGGCGCCTGGCTGGCGGAAACTGTCAAGATGCTCACCGAACGGGGCATCCCCGTCTGCGCCCATTTGGGCCTGACTCCCCAGTCGGTGAATAAGTTCGGCGGCTTTCGCGTTCAAGGCCGTTCCGCTGAAGATGCGGACAAAATACACGCCGACGCCCTTATGCTAGCCGAAGCGGGTGCCGACCTGCTCGTCCTAGAATGCGTTCCCTCCGCTCTGGCCAAACGCATCACCGCCGACATCCCCATCCCCACCGTCGGCATCGGCGCCGGCCTGGACAACGACGCCCAGGTGCTGGTCATCAACGACATCCTCGGGCTGACTGAACACCCGCCGAAATTTTCCAAGAACTTTCTTGAAGAAGCCGGTGATATACCGGGCGCCTTGAAAAAGTATGTGGCGGATGTAAAGAGCGGCGTGTTTCCGGGGGAGGAACACAGGTTCGATTAGAGCAACCAAATTGGATGGGCTCAGATATCTGATGCGCCGGCAAACGAGGCAGGGGTATACAACTACCCCCGCCTCGTCATGCTCACATCGGGCTACGGCCCGAGGGCGGCATCGGGCTTTGAGAACGATGCTCCTCGGGGCGAGCCGGCAGGCCCGTTTCTACCGGCTGATGTTGACCGCTTGAGGACGTCTGGCGACTTTCCTGGACGGGGCGCTCCTGTGACGCCCCTTCGGAGCTGGACGTCGCAGCGGCCTGCTCTTGGCCTTCTTCCATTTTTTGCTGTGCTTTTCCTTTAAGTTCTTCCGTTGCTTCCGCGCTGGTTTCGCCAAACATTTCATCTTCGACGGAGCTGGCAGGCAGTAAGGCACCAATGGCCGCACCGGCCGCTACAGCGAGCGCACCCATTAATAGGGGCTGCTCTCGAAGTAACTCGTTATAGCTCTTCTGCGCGGATTGGACACCTTGGCGGGCGCTCTGCATCGTATGACGGGCACTGTCCATCGTATGCTGACGGGTTTCGCTCATCTGTTCCTTCAGGTGGCTCGCGGTTGACGATGCCCGTTCATTCGCCTCACCTAATCCTGCGCCGGAATGACCCGCCGAGGCAGGTGGTTGTTTAGAGGAAGCCATCAGCCAGGTCAAGCCGCAAGCCGTCAGTACCGCCGGTACGGGGTTGTTCTGCACCTGACTCACGAGGTTCTGGGTGAAGGGGCTGTCGCCGCCGCTCCGGAAACGGTCGAACGCCTGATTGATCAGCTCTCCGGGTGACAGCCGGTTCATCAGTTGATCAATGGTTTTCTCCATGTCTTCCCGGACGTCGTTAGCTTCGCGTGCGAGGTCTTCAGGTTTTTTCGAGAAGTCCTCTCTTAGGTTACCTTTCACAGTGCTCACTGTACTGACCTCCTGACCATTTCTTGGTCCTTGCGCAGATCGTCTATTGTTCGCTCGGGCTTAAAGCTGGAAGCTTCAAATTTCTTTTTACCCGATAAAAGCATAATCACCCCCACTAGAGTGACGACGCCGCCGACAATCAGTGCGGCCGCCCAGGCGGGCATCACCTGAGCCAACCCTAAAGTGGCCGCTGCCAGAAGAACAATAAAACCGGAATTCAAAACCACGGCGCCACTCAGCATACTTGCCGCGCCTTTCTTGGTATCACTGACCGACTGGGAAATTTCCGACCCCGCCAGCGCCACCTCTTTGCGCACCAAAATGGCCATATCATCGACTAAGTGCCTTACCAATCCGAAGATGCGCGCCTTCTCTTCACGTTCAGGAGCGTCCTCCGGGGCGGTGTAGGCCGTTCTTAGTTTCGGCTGCTTCTTCTGGGCTGATTCAGTCATATCGACCTCCTCTTGTAGATTAAAGAGCGGACTCCACTACTGATCCGTTTAGTGGGTGCGAGGATCTGGCTCTTGTGTGCTGGAAGATTCTGCACGGGAAGACTTTGGGGACGCCTTAAAGAAACGGCTAAGTACCAAGCCGGCGGCCAATCCTCCCAATAAGAATGTATTAGGACTCCGGCGAGCCAGTTGGACGACATCCTGTACCAACTCGTCTGCGCTGCGGCCCTCCAGCCGGTTGGCTAGGCTCGACAGGTTCTTGGCGATTGACGAGGTTGTATGCGCCATGCTTGTCTGGCCCTGCTCGCGAAAACTGGACGCCGCTTTATCGAGTGCCTCCGCGCTTTGCCTGGCGGTTTTGGAAGCCGCTTCCTTGCTGCGCTCGGCCCCTGCCATCGCTTGATCACGTGCCGTCTGCTTGGCTGTCTCTTGGAGCTGTTCCGCCCTCCCCTGAGACGAACGGCTCGCATCTCCATTTCCAGTTCTTTCGTTGGGGTTCGGTGTATGCATGGTAGCGCTCCACTCTGGTTGCAACGTTAATCTCGGCCAGCGCCTGGTGGTCATTTGCATAATCCCCCGAGAAACGCGTCCACCTGGCCGGTGCTCAAATAGCCTCCCGCAACACCTATGCCATTGCCGCATTAATGAGCCAATGTGGGTTTCGGAGAATGAAAAAGGGAAAGAGGTGAACGTTTTACGCCGCCCTGCGGGTAAAATTTTCCGGAGGCGGGTAAATAATGCGTGAAACATCGGCACATAGGCGCGCCGTCCATTTCTCTTGCAAAGATTGGCGCGTCTCTAGGAGCTTTGGAATGTGGAGTACGGGTTTCGTACACCAATCCGGCCCTCCAGGGCAGTTCAACATCGCTGATCAGTTTCCGCGCTGAGGGGGCGGCCAGGGACGAGCTATTTTGATTCCACCACTTGGCCTCCCACACCAAACCGTCATAGCTGACCCGCTGCCCGCCCTGATAGGCAGTGCCGCTATCTCAAGCGGGATGCTGTGCTGCACTGGGGTCAGACAGATCGCAAGCAACCGGCTTCACAATCGTAACGGTGCAGCAGTGCTCAACGCTCACTTCATTCTTGGATTCGGATAATAAGTGCAATTTCCTGAGGAGGACGGCCAGCTGATATAGTTCGGCGTTCTCCCGACCAAAGGAAATCGCACAATGAGCTATAACCAGCTGACCGAAGGTGAACGATATCAGATCCAGTGCTATTTGAAAGCCGGATACACGCAAAAAGAGATCGCCGACGCACTTGGCAGAAGCCCTTCTACGATTAGCAGGGAGC
>DAHVRW010000158.1 GCA_027322215.1 Marinimicrobium sp. | reverse complement strand
GCCCGCGAAGCGACTGGGATTTACCTTACAGCGTATACACTTTTGCGCCGTTTTTATCTCAGCTCGTTAGCAGTAAACTTAACGTGAGACGGCTGACTATCAGACGAGGTCTCGCTTAATTGGCCAAGCAGTATCTGCAGTGGATGGGGCAGTTGTACCTGGTCAATGCGCTGCGCCTGGCTGCGGCAGGAGTAGCCGCTGGCGCTCAGGCGTCCTTGCAACTTGGGATCATTAACCACCTTGGCCCATGACTGGCTGTAAATGTGCCGGGAGCTTTCCAAGTTGGCGGTTTCATGGCCGTAGGTGCCGGCCATGCCGCAACAGCCGGTGGCGATAACGTCCAGGCTTTGCTGCAGCTCGCTGAATACGGTTTGCCAATCCCGGATCGAACCGGCGGCGTTGGTTTTTTCCGTGCAGTGGGCCAGCAGGAAAAAGTGGCCGGGCGCAAAACGCGATGCCTGCGCGTGCAGATGGTCTACCTGAGTGGCCAGCCACTCTTGCACCAGCAGCACTTGAGGCGCCTGAGCGCCCAGTATCTTTTTGTATTCGTCGCGATATGCCAGGGTCATGGAAGGTTCAAGCCCCACCAGCGGCAGCCCTGTTTTTGCCAAGGTGGTGAGCATGGCGCTGTTGCGCTCGGCGGTGCGGGCGAACGCTTTTAAAAAACCATGTACATGCAGAGGCTTGCCGTTGGCTTGGTAGGGCGCCAGCAGCGGCGTGAAACCCAAAGCTTGCAGCAAGGTGAGGGCGTCCAGCACCAGCTGGGTCTCGAAGTAAGTGGTGAAAGCATCCTGCACGACAATCACCGCCCGGGCTTTTTCGTCGGCGCTGAGTGCGTCGATATTGTCCCGATTGGCGTACCGGATACCGCGTTTTTGCAGCTCGGCGTCGAGGGCTATGCCGGTTAAGAGGGGGCTGTCCACCATACCCGCCACTTTGGCCATGAGCGCTTGTACCGGGCGTAGCCTCATGGGGCCGTTATACAGCCAGGGCACCCGGGCCAGGGCCGGCATGATGAACTCCAGACTGCCAATCACATAATCTTTTAGTGGGCGCAGGTAACGGCTGTAGTACAGCTCGAGAAATTTGCTGCGAAAGGTCGGCACATCCACTTTAATGGGGCATTGACCGGTGCAGGATTTGCAGGCCAGACAGCCCATCATCGCGTCGTGCACTTCGTGGGAAAAGTCGTATTGGCCGCGCTTTTTTTGCCAGGTGTTTTTAATCCGGGCAGGCAGGCTCGACAAAAAGCCCCGTGTGCGCAGCGTACGGGTTTGCTCCACCACGTTCACCCCTCGGTCGCTCAACTGCTTGAGCCATTCGCGCATAAGCGAGGCGCGGCCTTTGGGCGAGTGCACCCGCTGGCGAGTGCTTTTCCAGGAGGGGCACATGGCGTCGTTGGGATCCCAGTTAAAACACAGCCCATTGCCGTTGCAGTGCACGCCTTCGCTGTAAGCTTCCCATACCTGAACGGGGATTCGCCGGTCCTCCTGACCCCGGGTGGTTACGCCATCAATTTTGAGCAGTTCAAGATCCGCCGCGGGCGTGGCGATTTTGCCGGGGTTAAGCTGATTGTGCGGGTCAAAGGTGGCCTTGATGCGCTGCAGTTGCGGGTACAGATCGCCGAAGAACTTCGGCGCATATTCCGAGCGCACGCCTTTGCCGTGCTCGCCCCATAGCAAGCCGTGGTATTTGTGGGTCAGCGCCACCACTTCGTCGGTGACTTCCCGAATCAGAATCTCCTGCTCAGGGTCTTTCATGTCGATGGCCGGGCGCACATGCAGAACCCCGGCATCCACATGGCCGAACATGCCGTAGGTCAGGTTGCGCTGATCGAGAATCTGCCGAAACTCGACGATAAAATCCGCCAGATGTTCCGGCGGTACGGCGGTGTCTTCCACAAAGGGAATCGGGCGCGCCTCGCCCTGGACATTGCCCAGCAGGCCCACCGCTTTTTTGCGCATACCCCAAATTTTGTTCACGGCCTCATGGCCCCAGGCCAGGCTGTAGCCCAATCGGTCGGTATCAGGGTTTTCGCTGTCCTGGTCCAATTGCTCGGTGAGTGCCCCTACCAGCGCCGTCAGTTCCTCTTCCGTATCGGCGGTGTACTCCACCAGGTTAATGCCCTGAATTTTGGCGCCGTTAGCCGGCGGCGGGAAAAACTCCGCCACGCTGTGCCACACAATATCGCCCATGGCGAGGTTGAGCACCGTGGCGTCCACTGTCTCGATGGATGTGGGGTTGGCCGCCATCAAATGGGTGGCGTCACGCAAGGCTGCGTTAAAATCCCGGTAGTTAACGTTCACCAGCGCCGACACCTTGGGTATCGGCAACAGATTCAGCTTCGCTTCAGCTACGAAGCCGAGGGTGCCCTCGGCGCCACACAGAATGCTGTTGAGGTCGAATTGCCCATCTTCGGTGCGCAGGTGCGCCAAGTCGTAGCCGGTCAGGCAGCGGTTCAGTTTAGGGAAGGTGGCCTCGATCTGCTCGGCGTGCTCGCGCTGAATTTGATCCAGCACCCGGTGCACGGTGCCGACTCGGTCGTTCCGCTGGCCGATATCTTCCAACTCTTGCTGGTCCAGAGGCCGCGAGGTCCAGTCGCTGCCGTCGAGCAATATGGTTCGCAGCTCCAACACATGGTCACGGGTTTTGCCGTAACGGCACGAGCCTTGCCCCGAGGCGTCGGTATTGATCATGCCGCCGATGGTGGCGCGGTTGCTGGTGGACAGGTCCGGCGCGAAAAACAGCCCATGGGGTTTGAGCGCGGCGTTGAGCTGATCTTTGACCACCCCGCATTGCACGCGCGCCCAGCGTTCTTCCACGTTGATTTCTAAAATCTGGTTCATGTGCCGGGAGGTGTCCACCACTAGCCCATCGGTCAGCGACTGGCCGTTGGTGCCGGTGCCTCCGCCCCTGGCGCTAAGTACGATGGTGCGAAACCGCTCCTGTTGGCTCAGCCGTGCAATCAACACGAGATCTTCAACGGTGCGCGGGTACACAACCCCTTGGGGCAGCACCTGGTAAATGGAGTTGTCCGTGGCCAGCACCGTGCGGTTGGCGTAGTCCGGGTTGAGATCGCCGCGAAAGTCGGCCTCGTGCAAAGCGTCGATAAAGCTCAGGTATTGAGCCTGAACGGGGGATGTGTGCTGAATGCTTGGGATCATGGACGGCTGACAACTCGATGGGCGAGGGGGTATTTTACCGATTTGTGACGCCGGGCTCTAGGCCAAGCCATGGCGGTTTAAGGAGAATGGGCGGCTCAGGCGGCCGCCAAGCCGTCACCGGTTCCCGCAGGGGCGCATCTTACTGGTAGAATACGATATTTGGCGGTACCGAGGCGGTTCCCAAACGTAAAACAAAAGTAGAGCCACAAGTAAAATTAAGGGTGAAACCCCTAAGTTTAGAACCCTAAAAGTTTAGAACCCTAAGATTAGATACAAACAGGACCTTACATGATTATCAAACCAAAAGTACGCGGGTTTATCTGTACCAACTCCCATCCCGTCGGATGCGCCGCCAACGTGCAGGAGCAGATTGACTATACCCGCCAGCAGGGCGAGCTGAGCAAGGGCCCCAAAAACGTGTTGGTACTGGGTTGCTCCACGGGTTATGGACTTGCCAGCCGGATCACCGCCGCTTTCGGTTCAGGCGCCGCCACTTTGGGTGTGTGCTTTGAAAAGCCCCCCACCGAGCGCAAAACCGCCTCGGCCGGTTATTACAACACCGCCGCCTTCCACGACGCCGCCAAAGCCGCAGGTTTGTACGCTCACACCATCAATGGTGATGCGTTCTCCAATGAGTGCAAACAGCAGGTGATTGACAACCTGAAAGCAAACATGGGCAAAGTGGACTTGGTGGTTTACAGCTTGGCCGCACCCCGGCGCACCGATCCAAATACCGGTGAAGTGTACAGCTCAGTACTCAAGCCCATCGGCCGGGCTTACACCACAAAAGGTCTGAATACCGATACGCTGAAAATTAATGAAGTCAGCATCGAGCCGGCCACTGAGGAAGAGATCGCCAACACTGTTAAAGTCATGGGCGGCGAGGACTGGGAGCTGTGGATCGAGGCTCTGGCCGAGGCGGACCTGTTGGCCGAAGGCTGTCAGACCACCGCTTACACTTACCTGGGTGACAAGCTCACCTGGCCGATTTACGGCAAGGCAACCATCGGTAAAGCGAAGGAAGACCTGGACCGGGCCGCTGTGGCGCTGAATGAAAAGCTGGCCGGTATTAATGGCCGGGCGCTGGTATCAGTGCTCAAGGCGGTAGTGACCCAGGCCAGCTCTGCCATTCCGGTGATGCCGCTGTACATGTCGATTCTGTTTAAGGTGATGAAAGAGCGCGGCACTCATGAGGGCTGTATCGAGCAGATCCAGCGTTTGTTTGTGGAGTGTCTGTACAGTGCCAATCCGCGTCTGGATGCCGAGGGGCGAGCCCGAGTGGACAATCTTGAGCTGGATCCGAGTGTGCAGGCTGAGGTGGAGCAGATTTGGGCTCAGGTCACTGAGGAGAATCTGTTTCAGACCACGGATTACCAGGGTCACCATGAAGACTTCCTGAAGTTATTCGGCTTCGGTGTGTCAGGTGTCGATTACGAGGCGGATGTTAGCCCTCTGGTGGACGCTGATTTTTAAGAGGCTGAGTATTCTCTGTTGATTATTCTTGCGAAAAGCGCGCTGTAGTCCAGAATCATTAATGGGAGCCAGGGTGACGCAATAATATGCGCGCCCTGATGCTTCCAGAGATTCAAATAGGTGCTTCGTAAGATAAATCCCAGTCGCTTCGCAGGAGGCGTTTCGAAAACGCCGTA
>DAHVRW010000157.1 GCA_027322215.1 Marinimicrobium sp. | reverse complement strand
CTGCTGCGTGTGGTGGTGCCCAACCCGGATTATGTGTTGCTGCCTGGAATGTATGTGCGTGCGGACTTGGCTCGCGGTGTGGCGAACAACGCCATCCTGGTGCCCCAAAAAGCCGTTACTCGCGACCCTCGCGGTCGTACCAATGTGATGGTGCTGGGCAGCGACAACGTTGTTGAGCTGCGTCCGATTGAGGTTAGCAGTATTGTCGGTGACCAATGGCTGGTGGAGTCCGGCCTGGACGTCGGCGAACGCGTTATTGTGCAGGGGCTGCAAAAAGTACAGCCCGGCGTCGAGGTTCCAGCTGGGAATATCGACGTTATCAGCAATACGGTGCAAGGCCAGTAAGGTCGCTCGTCCGGAACACACTACGCTGACCAAAGCATTCGGTCTGCCAACCCAGGAAGTCTGTATTTATGGCACGTTTTTTCATTGATCGCCCCATTTTTGCATGGGTGATCGCCATCGTCATTATGCTTGCCGGCGGCCTGGCTATTACCAGCCTGCCGGTATCTATGTACCCGGATGTTGCACCGCCCAACGTTCAGATCCGGGCCCACTACCCCGGTGCCTCGGCCCAGGTGGTTGAAGAGTCCGTTACCCAGGTTATTGAACAAAACATGAAAGGGCTCGATGGGCTGCTGTACTTCTCATCCAACAGCTCCTCGAACGGCCGGGTAACCATATCTCTCACATTCCAGACCGGTACTGACCCCGACACCGCCCAGGTTCAGGTGCAAAACCAATTACAGCTGGCCATGCCGCGTCTGCCTCAGGAAGTGCAGCGCCAGGGTGTGAACGTGGCTAAATCCACCACCAACTTCCTGCGAGTGGTGGGCTTTGTCTCGGAAGACGGCAGCATGAGCCAGGCGGATATTTCCGACTATGTGGCGGCCAACCTGGTGGACCCGCTCAGCCGTGTCACCGGCGTTGGTAACATTCAGGTGTTTGGCTCTCAATACGCCATGCGCATCTGGCTCGACCCGAACAAGCTGGATACGTACCGGCTCAGCATCCCGGAAATCATTGAGGCCATTCAGGCCCAGAACGCTCAGATTGCCGTGGGCCAATTAGGCGCTGCACCGGCCATGCCCGGCCAACAGCTCAACGCCACCATTAATGCTCAGGACCGGCTGCAAACGCCGGAAGAGTTCCGCGAAATTATTATTCGCAGCGATACCGATGGCTCTGCGCTGACACTGGGCGACATTGCCCGGGTTGAGTTGGGGCAGGAAAACTACGAGTTTATCTCCCGCAACAACCGTATGCCTTCGGCCGGTTTGGGGATTTCGCTGGCCACCGGTGCCAACGCCTTGGAAACCGCCGCCGCGTTGGACGCCGCCGTAGCGGAATTGGAACCGTTTTTCCCTCGGGGTCTGAAGGCTGTGGTTCCCTTCGATACCACACCGTTTGTAAAAGTCTCTATTAACAACGTGATCAAAACGTTGATTGAGGCCATTATTTTGGTGTTCGCGGTAATGTACCTCTTTTTGCAGAATTTCCGCGCAACCCTGATTCCCACTATCGCCGTACCGGTGGTGTTGCTGGGTACCTTCGGCATTCTGGCCGCGCTTGGCTTCTCGATTAACATGCTCACCATGTTCGCCATGGTATTGGCCATCGGCCTGTTGGTGGATGACGCCATTGTGGTGGTGGAAAACGTTGAGCGGGTAATGCGCGAAGAAGGGCTGTCGCCCCTTGAAGCTACCCGAAAATCCATGGATCAGATCACCGGAGCCCTGGTGGGGATCGGTCTTGTGCTGTCGGCGGTGTTCGTGCCCATGGCCTTTATGACCGGCTCAACGGGGGTCATCTACCGGCAGTTCTCGGCCACCATCGTGTCGGCCATGGCCCTGTCGGTACTGGTGGCAATTGTGTTGACGCCCGCCTTGTGCGCCACGATGCTCAAGCCGCTGAAAAAAGGTGAAGAGCATGCCACTAAAGGATTCTTCGGTTGGTTCAATCGCAAATTTGATGCGAGCAACCACCACTATCAGCGTGGCGTACGCGGCATTTTGATGCGTAAAGGCCGGTTTATGCTGGTGTTTGTGGCGCTGAGCGCTGTCATGGCGCTGATGTTCGCGCGCTTGCCCAGTTCCTTCCTGCCGGGCGAAGACCAGGGCGTCGCCATCGCCATGGTTGAAGCGCCTATCGGTGCGACCCAGGAGCGCACCATGGAATCGCTCTATGCGCTGGAAGATCACTTCCTGACCAATGAGCCAGATACTGTTGAGTCAGTGTTTGCGCTGCAGGGCTTCAGCTTTGCGGGTGCGGGGCAAAATGCCGGTATGGCCTTTATTAATCTGAAAGATTGGGGCGAGCGCAGCGGCGCTGAGTTGAGCGCTGACGCCGTAGCGGCACGCGCTATGGCCGAGCTGAGTCAGGTAAAGGACGCGGTGATTCACGTCATGGTGCCGCCCGCGATGCCTGAGCTGGGCATTGCGGCGGGCTTCTCCGCCCACTTACAGGACAATAGCGCTCAGGGGCACCAAGCTCTGCGTGCGGCCCGCGATCAGTTATTGGCCTTGGCGGCGGAAAGTTCGCTGGTTCAGAACGTGCGCCACAATGGTCAGGACGATACCCCGCAACTGCGGCTGGATATCGACACGCGTAAGGCGCAGTCACTGGGCGTATCCACGGCCGCGATCAACGCGACTTTATCGACCGCTTGGGGTGCCCAGTACATCGACGACTTCAACGACCGCGGTCGGATTAAGCGAGTCTATGTGCAGGCGGATGCACCTTTCCGTATGACGCCTGAGGACTTCCGACTCTGGTCGGTTAAGAACAATCAGGGCGAAATGGTGCCGTTCTCCTCCTTCGGTACCTCCTACTGGGATTACGGTTCACCGCGCCTGGAACGCTACGAAGGCGTATCCTCCATGGAGATTCAGGGCGAAGCCGCTCCGGGAGTCTCCACCGGTGAGGCCATGCAAGAAATGGAGCGGTTGGTGCAACAGTTGCCGGAGGGTTACGGAATTGAGTGGACCGGGCTCTCTTATCAAGAGCGCGAGGCTGGGGCACAAACGCCGCTTCTGTACACCTTGTCGCTATTGGTGGTCTTCCTTTGTCTGGCCGCCCTGTACGAAAGCTGGACGGTGCCGACCGCGGTTATTCTGATCGCACCGTTGGGTATTCTTGGTGCGGTGCTGGCCAGCACCATGCGCGGTATGGAGCGCGATGTTTACTTCCAGGTGGCCATGCTGGCGACAGTGGGCTTAACCAGTAAAAACGCCATTCTTATCGTGGAGTTTGCCAAGCAGTATCTGGAAGAAGGCATGGAGCTGATTGAGGCCACCATGCAAGCGGTACGCGACCGCTTGCGGCCGATCATCATGACCTCACTGGCCTTTGGCCTTGGGGTAACCCCGCTGGCGATCTCCACCGGTGCGGGCTCTGGCGCGCAGCAGGCGATTGGTACCGGCGTGCTGGGTGGCATGATCGTGGGCACCGGCTTGGGGATTTTCTTCACACCGTTGTTCTTTGTGGTGGTGCAATCCATTTTCGGTGGCAAGAAGCGTAAAACTGAAGAAGCTACACAAGAAGTTACCGAAGGCTAAATCCATACAGTAAAACGGGCCTTTTTCGGGCCGGTTGTTAACAATGGCAGAGAGCGATCTCTGCCATTTTTTTATCGCTGCAACTTTCCATTCGCTATTCCTTTCTTTTTGTGTTTCCGTATTTGCGCGTGTTTGGGTATTCTTGCACCTCCGTCAACAGAATAAGGATTTTTGCAATGTTGGTTTCAAGCTTTCGGTTTGTATTACTGTCGTTAGCCTTACTGGTCTCGGCTCCTGCACTCGCGCAGACCACGCTGTTCGAGGTCTCTAAGGGCGATAAACAAATTTTCGTCGGCGGCACCATCCACTTGCTCAAGCCCAGCGAGTTTCCGCTGCCGGAGGCGTTTGACCAAGCGTATGGCAAAGCCAGCCACATCTATTTTGAAACCGATCTGGAAGCAGCCAGCGATCCGGCCTTTGGCTTCCAGGTTGCACAGGCCATGGCGTACCCTTTGGGTAAAACCCTCCATAGCGAACTTAAACCCGAAGTCTGGGCTGAGTTGCAGGAGTATGCGGAGGAAAACCAGTTTCCCTTACAACAGTTCATCGGCTTTAATCCCGCGCTGGTGGGTATTGTTCTCACGATGGCTGAGGCCCAGCGGAAAGGAATTGGTGCGGGAGTTGATGCTTTTTATTACGAAAAAGCCAAAACTGATGGCAAACCGAGGGGTGAGCTAGAGAGTAAAGAAGATGTGCTCGAATACATGAAGGCCATGGCCACTGAAGACGGCAACGAGATAATTCAAAGCACATTGCGTGATATACGAAACATGGAAGAGCTGATGGGTGTTACCGTTGCCGCTTGGCGCAAAGGCGACTTGGCGGCACTGGATAAGCACCTGGGCGAACCGATGAGAACCGGATCGCCGGCCATCTATCAAACCTTGCTGGTTGACCGCAACCAGCAATGGCTACCCAAAATCCAGGCGCTGTTTAACCAAGAGGGCACGTCCTTGATTCTCGTGGGTTCACTTCACCTGACCGGAGAAGGAAACCTGCTGGATTTGCTCCGGGAACAGGGGTACAAAGTTAGCTACTACCAGCCCTGAGGAAACTTGGCAGGCGTATCCCGTTTACTGGCGGTCCATCCCCTCAGTTATTTACTGAGTCGGAAGGGCCCGCCAACAGGATACCCCGCTTAGTTCAGGGCAAACATCCGCGCTGCTAAAGCAACTCTTTGCGCAGCTCAGCACTGGATTTCGGCGAGAGATACGCGAAGGGAATATCCAGTACCGTTTTCGCGCCCGTAAATCCTTCCTGTGCATACTTGTAGGCGGCGCGGGCGTAGGCGACGAGTACGCTGGCGGTGAATTCCGGGTTACTGCCGAGCTTAATGGAGAACTCCATTAGCTGCGTTGTGGACTCGCCGGTTTTTCCACTGCGAAAAACATGACCGCCGTGGGGCATGGCGGCGTGATCGCGCCGGAGTTCTTCTTCCGAGATGAACGTTACGGTGGTGTCAAAGTCGG
>DAHVRW010000156.1 GCA_027322215.1 Marinimicrobium sp. | reverse complement strand
CCATGCGCTGCGTCCGAAATTGACCTCGAACGCAGCGTAATGTCATGGTTTATTGATCTTTCAAAACTCGTAGCGCGGTAGCCCACAAACGCGTTGACGGTCTTGCTGTTTAAATGTTCTCCTATCTCCCACACAAGGTGTAAGCCAACCAGGAGGGAGCCTTAAGGCAGCTTATGGACGTCAGCGTGGACGGCGGTAGGCCGGGCGGTATTCATTTTCGAACGGCATCTTATCGGGTAGAAAGCCTCGACTCGTACCAGCAGTTTCTGAGCGTGAAAGGCCACTGGGATGACCTGTTTAAGCGTGCCATCGACGCCTATCCGACGACTAGTCATGCGTGGCTGAGCGCGTGGTGGAGAACATTCGGCAACGATCGACCACTTTACATTGTGCTCGTTTGGGACGGCGACGCCTTAATCGGTTCGGCGCCACTTCTCTACGATACGAAAGAGATGCTTAGGCTTAATTTGCGAGTGCTTAGACCGTGGGTCAACGAATGGGTCGATTGTTTTAATTTCCTTGTGGTCGAACCCGTTGATCAGGTGGTCGACGCCATTTTTAATCATCTCGACGACATCAATCAGACCTGGGATCTTCTTGAGCTACCGCGAATGGATTCAAATTCAGTCGTTACCGAAAGCTTCTTGCGAGCTTGCCGGGCACGGGATCGGGCGATCGGAGTCGAAGATGATTTGCAATCGCCCGTGCTTCGGCTCCCAAACAGTTGGGATGAGCTGCTTACCACGCTGTCGCCTTCATTCCGGCAAACACTGAAACGTAAAGTACGAGCGGCGCATAAAATTCCCGGCCTGCGTATGCGTGTGATCACCGAGCCGTCGGTCATCGAACCCATCATTGAGATCTCGAAAGAAAGCTGGCAGCACGAACAGGGTACGTCCATCGCCTCCCGCGCCGATATACGCGCATTTTATCAAGCGGTAATTGAAAGCTACGCCAAGCGCGAACAACTGTACTGCGCGCTAATGGAAGTGGATGGTGAGCCGGCAGCATTTGAGCTTAACCTAGCGCACCAAAGCACGATGTATAACTTCAAGTTGGGTTTTAAGAAGAAGTTCAGTCATCTCTCCACAGGTGTAGTGCTCAAAGCGTTCTTCTTAGAAGAGATTCTTCAGCCCGCCAACAATAACGGTCGTACGTTCGATACGTACGATTTTATGGGCACCGCAGAAGACTACAAATTGAGGTGGAGCAAGTTCCTGAGAGCGCAAAACCAGTACATTGTATTCTCCAATCGCGGTTCGGCACGGCGCTTACATAAATGGTTGTATGTGGTCAGGCCCTATATGCGCGAGCGAATGCCAGCGCTTTACAGTTTGGCAAAACGGGTGAGTAACGGAGTTCATATGGGTCGGACCTAAGGGCCTCTGGTGCCTCTAGTTCCTTGGTGGGTGTCAGCAAGTTGAGGTAAGTGACATGACGTTGCCCTACGCTTTTGTACTCAATCATATCTCTGGCGACAGTGCCGGTAATAAACAGTTGAACCTAAGTGCCTTAGCGGTCGTGCGTTCGCTGTCCCGCCAGAAGATTCCAGTGGTGCTGGTAACGACCAATAAGACCGATGCCATTATCGACTCCCGGCATTGTCACCACGTGGAGTACTGTCCCTACCTTTACGATAACGAGTCAGCACTGGTTGAATTTCTGAACGCTCTGGCGGAGAAATACGCAGGCCCCAGGGTTCTGGTTCCTGTTGTGGATGAATGTGCCTATTTTGTTGGCAAGCGCTACGACGAACTCAAGTCACAGTTTTTAATACCCGCGGCCGGATGGGACGCTGTGCAGGTGGTTAATGACAAGCGCCAACAGTATGAGTTAGCGGAATCACTCGGCATTGCGATACCCGAAACGTATTTTCCACAATCCGTGGCGGATGTCATCGCGCTCGCTGAGAGGATTAGCAATTACCCGTACGTCATTAAGCCAAACGTGTCGTTTGAGTGGAAGCTGTCCACCATGCGTTCCCGCGCGAAGGGGAAAAAGGGCATAAAGGTAGACAGCGCCCAAGAGTTAATTCAGCGGGCCGAAGAGATTTTTGTACCCGGCTATGACTTTATGGTGCAGGAGGTGATCGGTGGGCGCGATGAGCGATTGGTCACTTTTCTGGCGTATATGGATCGTAAGGGCAAACCGCATTCGTATTTTGTGCGCAAGAAAATCCGTCAATCGCCAGTGGATTTCGGCTATTGCACCATGACTGAGTCCTGTCACAACGAAACGGTTGTGGCGCAGTCGTCCTATCTACTGAATGCGCTGGGGTTTCACGGCATGTGCGGCGTCGAATGGAAGCTCGACCCCACGACGGATACCTATAAGCTCATTGAAATTAACGGGCGGGCCGTTAACACGACCGGTTGTGCCATTGCCGCTGGGGTGGATTTGCCAACCATCGCCTACTTCGATGCCATCGGTCAAACCCGCGCCCCGGTCACAGACTGGCCGAACGGTTGCCGCTGGACTTGGTTGAGTATGGACTTTTGGGCCGCCCGGCAGCTTATGTCTGAGGGGAAGCTAACGTTTAGGCAGTGGCTCAAAGAGGTTTTCGGGGTACAGGCCGATGCGGTATTTGCTTTGGATGACTTCCGTTTTTCCAGGCGCTATTACATGCGATTTTTTGGCACCGTGATTTGGGGGAAGTTGACCAAGTTCCGAATCCGCAAACCGTCGACATCACCATCGACGGCTGAAATGTCGAGGCCGGAGATATGAATATGGACTGGAAGCAGGCAGCGTCGGACCGTTTTTCGTTGGCCAAAGACGCCAACAAGTGGGCCGATCTGTATCGGGATAGCGCGGCCAATATTGAAGCAACAATGTTCAAGCAGCGCCGTGATTTTACCGTGAATTACGTTCTCACGAATGTTTCCCCAAACGCCCAAGTGCTTGACCTGGGCTGTGGGGCGGGCCCGGTTCTCGGGCCTCTACAGCAGGCGGGAATGAACTGCATCGGAATTGATTACTCCGTCGATATGTTACGCCTCGCCCGATCGAATTTGGGAACTAAGGGTGTTCCGTTAGTGCAGGCGGAGTGCGAGAAAATTCCGTTGCCCGACGCCAGTGTCGATTGCATCGTGTGCCTGGGCGTAATTAGCTACGCCCTTTCTATCGACGTGGCCATGCAGGAGCTGCGCCGGGTTCTTAAAGACGGTGGCATTGCGATAGTGAGCTACCGAAACCGTTACAACGAATTGTTGCTGGACCCCCCGAAACTCATTGGCTCCCTATTACAAAAACCTATTAACTGGTTGCGGCGCAAAGAGCGTGCTGCGCCCGGAATCGGGAGCGCGCTAAAACCAGCGTCGGTGCGCGGCAGCGCCAAGGCCAATGGCTTGCGCTTGTTGCATCAAGAACCCATCGGATTTGGTGCGCTTCGGCTCAATGGCAAAGTGCTATCGGACGGGCGGCTCGCGCATCGATTTAACCGCCTGCTCAACGGTGTGTTCCGTCTGGTTCCCATGGCGTCGGCGCATCGTTCATTCGCGGATGTTCATGTTCTGGTACTGAACAAATCGACCTCCTGATTATGGAGAGGGAATATGGCCACACACGAAGTGACATGTGCTCTCATTCGGGGTGGCACCACGAAAGGCGTGTTTATCGATGGTGCCGATTTGCCGGATGACTCGGCGCGGCGCGATAAATTACTTCTCGCCTTGTTCGGCAGCCCAGACGTCCGGCAAATTAACGGCTTGGGTGGCGGCGATCCACTCAGCAGCAAGGTGGCCATAGTACGCCGTACGCCCGAAGATGATGTGGATATGGAGTATCTTTCGGGTGAGGTGGGGATCGATGAAGGCACGATCAATTACACGACTTTGTGTGGCAACTTGGCGGCCGGTGCGGCGCTGTATGCGCTGGAAGCTGGATGGGTGCCGCGCACGGAACCTGTCGCCACGGTGCGTCTGCGCAATAGCAACACAGGTAAACGACTAACGGCCTCCATTCCGTTAAAGGCAGGGGCCTGCGCTATGAGACTGTGTAAATTGATCGACGGCACGGCGGGCTACGGCACTGAGATGAGCCTCGCGTTTCATGACCCCGCAGGGGCCATTACCGGACACTTGTTGCCCAGTGGACGGACGACTGACACCTTCACACTTGCCTCACATGGTGAGGTCCGAGGCTCCATTGTTGACTGTGGCACCCTGTATGGCTTCGTGCCCGCCGAAGCGCTGGGGCTGCGTGGTGACGAGCGCCCTTTAGAGCTGGACGCGGACGCGGGATTTAAAAGCGCCGTGGAATCGATACGGGAACAGATTGCCTTCGCCGTGAGCGCAAATCTGGGTGAGGCTTACTGCCCACAACAGGTTAAAGTGGCCATCATTGGTTCCGTCGGCGTAACGGCCGACACCATGGTTAAGTCCGTGACGTCCAGGGTCATTAACCGCTACAAAACTCATAAGGCCTATCCGGTATCCGGAGCGATTTGTCTGAGCGCCGCTGGCGTTATTCCCGGCACGGTGGTGCATGAGCTGCTAGGCCAGACCGATGCGCCCAGTACCCTCCACATCGTTCATCCGACGGGCACGATGGCGGTGAGCACAAGTTTTGAGATAGCCCACGGCCAATGCAAAATAACGCAATCGGTGGTCAATCGTTCAGCCAGAGTATTAATGCAGGGCGTTGCCTACGCGTACGTCGAGGATGAGATGATGGATTACAGGCGACTTTCGGGCGACGAGCGTATCATCTCGCCGGCCTCCATGCAGTCTTGATAAGCCTCTGCGGAGTCGCGGTCGTTGCAATAATAATGATCGTTTTGCTGGCCATGGGTGCACCCGCTTAGCGCGATCAAAATAATCAGGTAGGGATACAGGTTCTTCATAGGCATTGGCATCGTTTACAAGGGCTTAGCTTACAGAGGCATCGCTTACAGGGTGCCCGTCTCGCAAGAGATAATATTGTCGAAGTCGCGGCGCGCTTTGGCGCTGCTGTACCGGCTAAAACTGTTTTCAAGCCTCGCCAGTCTGGCCAGTCGAAAGATTTTCTTCGCCTGGGTGCGATCACGCACCGCGGCTTGCCACTGGGATGTGC
>DAHVRW010000155.1 GCA_027322215.1 Marinimicrobium sp. | reverse complement strand
GGCGGGCTCTTGCTCAAAATTAGAATCGATGACCTCACCATCTTCCAGGCGCAGGGCAAAATGCAAAGTCACGCTGGTACCCGGACCGATTACCCGTTCGGATTCAGTCATGGCCCGGTTTCTCCTTGCTGAAAAGCATATCAATAATCAGTAAAAAAGCCCCGACCGTAATGGCGGAGTCAGCGATGTTAAAGGCGGGAAAGTGGTAGCTCCGGTAGTGCACCACGATAAAATCCACAACGTAGCCCAGCAACACACGATCGTACACATTGCCCAAGGCGCCGCCCAAAATTAGCGCCAAAGCCAGCGACTCAAGCGGTTTGGTCACACACACCCTGGCCAACCAGATCACCAGAGCCACACTCACTCCAAGAGCCATCGCGGTAAAGAACCACCTCTGCCACCCTCCGGCTTCACTTAAAAAGCTAAAAGCCGCGCCGGGATTGTGCAGCAAAGTGAAGTTGAAAAACGGCGTGAACACCACTGGCTCACCGTAGGTCAGAGCCGCCGTCACCCATTGCTTGGTGATTTGATCCAGCGCCACGACCATCGCCGCGAGTGCATACCAGCGCCATACTGGCCGGGGGAAGGTCAGAGAATAGGAAGAAGTATTGATGCTCTATAACCTCTTTATCTGGTGCCGCTTAACGATCGGGCTATCACGCCTACGGAGCGGCTACGGGACCCATCACGCATAAAGGCGCTGCTCGCCTGGCCCGTCCACGTTAACCACGCAGCGGCCACACAGCTCGGGATGCGCCGCCACGCTGCCCACGTCGGGCTGATGGTGCCAACAGCGCACGCATTTGGCGTGTCCGGATTTACAAGCCGCCACTTTCAAACCATCCAGGTCGGTAAGCTCCGCCCCCTCGGCTTCGGCCAGTGGCCGCAGTTGGGCGCTGGAGGTAATCAGTACAAAACGCAGCTCGTCGCCCAAACGATCCAGCAACGAGTGCAGGGCGTCATCGCAGTACAGCGTCACTTCGGCACCCAATGAGCCGCCCAGTTCACCTTGACCGCGTTTGGCCTCCAGCACTTTGTTAACAGCATCTTTGACAGCGGCGATGCGCTGCCAATCGGCCTGACTAAAACGAGGTTCGGCGGGCTCTGCCAGCGGGAACCATTCCGCCAAAAACACCGTCTCGTCGGTTTGCCCGGGAATCAGCGGCCAGATCTCATCGGCGGTGAAACTTAATATAGGCGCAATCCAGCGCACGAACGCCTGCACTACCTGGTACAGAGCGGTTTGCGCCGAACGCCGGGGCAAACTGTACGCGCGGGTTGTGTACTGACGATCCTTGATAATATCCAGATAAAAGCCACCCAGATCCACCACGCAGAAATTGTGCAGTTTTTGATAGATCTGATGGAGTTGATAATCGTCGTAAGCACGAATAATTTCCGCCTGCAGCTGCGCCGTGCGGTTGAGAATCCAACGGTCCAGAGCCAGCATGTCCTGGGTGGGAACACTGTGTTGCTCGGGCTCGAACCCGTTCAGGTTCGCCAGCATAAAGCGCGCGGTGTTACGAATCCGTCGGTAAGAATCGGCGGTGCGCTTAAGGATCTCATCGGAAACGCTCATCTCGCCGGAAAAATCCGTGGCGGCCACCCATAACCGCAGCACGTCGGCCCCCAGCTCTTTCATCACTTTTTGTGGAGGCACTACGTTGCCCACAGACTTGGACATCTTTCTGCCTTGGGCATCCACTGTAAAGCCGTGGGTAAGCACGGCTTTATAAGGGGGTTTGCCGTTCATGGCCATGGCGGTTTTTAATGAAGACTGAAACCAGCCCCGATGCTGATCCGACCCTTCGAGATACAGGTCCGCCGGGTAATGCAGACCAGCCCGCTGCTGCAGAACAGCAAAATGGGTTACTCCCGAATCAAACCATACATCCAGTGTGTCGGTGACTTTTTCGTACGCGGCCGCGTCTTCGCCTAACAGCTCCGTGGCATCCAACTCAAACCAGGCATCCATACCGTCGCTTTCTACCCGCTGAGCAACCGCTTCAATCAGTACTGAGGTGTCCGGATGCAGCTCCCCGGTCGTCTTGTGTACAAATAGCGCGATGGGCACACCCCAGGTGCGCTGGCGGGAAATACACCAATCCGGTGAACTGGCGAGCATGGCTTCAATACGTGCCTTACCCCAGTCCGGAACCCACTGAACCTGATCCACAGCCTGCTGAACCTGGTCGCGTAATTGGTTCTTGGTCATGCTCACAAACCACTGGGGCGTGGCGCGGAAAATCAGCGGCGTCTTGGTGCGCCAGCAGTGAGGATAACTGTGATTGATGGTGCTGTGCGCCAGAAGCGCGCCTTTGTCTTTCAGCAAGGCGATGATCTTCTCATCAACCTTGTACACATGGTCACCGGCAAACAGCTCTACGTTGTCGCGGTACAAACCGTTGTCGTCGATGTAGTTGAGTGTCCCTATCCCGTACTTCTCTCCCACTACGAAGTCATCGATACCGTGATCCGGGGCGGTATGTACACAGCCAGTGCCCGCCTCAGTGGTGACATGATCACCGCACAACACGGGCACGTCTCGATGGTAAAAGGGGTGGCGCAGCTGCAACTGCTCCAGCGCTTTACCGCTACAGCGGCCAACAATTTTATGCTCATCGACGCCCACCCGTTGCAACACGGACGGCAACAATGCGTCAGCCACCAACCAGCGCTCCGCACCCACCTGCACGAAGACATACTCCAGCTCAGGGTTAACACTCACCGCCTGGTTAGCGGGCAGTGTCCAGGGTGTGGTGGTCCAGATAATCAGCGACAGCGGGCCTGTGCCGCTCAAATCAGGCACAGCATTCGCCAAGGCGTTCGGATCGGTGAACTCGAACTTCACATCGATAGAGTGGGAGGTCTTATCTTGGTATTCCACCTCCGCCTCGGCCAGGGCCGAGCCGCCGACCACGCTCCAGTACACGGGTTTGAAGCCTTTGTGCAAATGGCCGCGCTCGGCGATTTTGCCCAGTGCACGGATAATGTCGGCCTCAAAGCTATAATCCATGGTGAGGTAGGGGTTGTCCCAATCCCCAAGCACCCCCAGGCGAATAAAATCTTCCCGCTGGCCGTCAACTTGCTTAGCGGCGTATTCGCGGCACTTTTGACGGAAAGTTTGCACGTCCAGCTTCACGCCAGCTTTGCCGTGTTTTTTCTCCACATTGTGCTCGATGGGCAGGCCATGACAATCCCAGCCAGGCACATAAGGCGCATCGTAACCGCTTAGGGTTTTGCTTTTGACGATGATGTCCTTAAGAATTTTATTCACCGCGTGACCAATATGAATATCACCGTTGGCGTACGGCGGCCCATCGTGCAGAATAAATTGCTCCCGGCCTCGACGGGCGGCGCGGATCCGCTGGTACAACTGATCGGCACGCCAGCGCTCCAACATCTTCGGTTCGCGTTGGGCCAGGTTCGCCTTCATGGCGAATTCAGTATGGGGCAAGTTCAGTGTGGCTTTGTAATCGGTCATGATAGTCGGTCATCGCGGGCCTTAGTTTGACCCGAGTGGTGGTTTTTGAAGTAATCGCGCGCTTGCTCAATATCTCGTTGCAATTGTGCGCGCAGCTGCTCCAGTGATAGAAACTTTTTTTCATCGCGCAATCGGCGGTGAAACTCGACCCGAATCTTTGCCCCGTACAACGAGGCGGAAAAATCCAGTAAATGTACTTCCAGCAGCGGCGTAACGGCACCGCTCACAGTCGGCCGCACCCCAATATTCGCCACGCCCGGCGTGCTAACGCCATCGGGTAAGTGGGCGGTAATGGCGAACACACATTGCAGTGGAGAGCGGTAACGCTGCAACTGGATATTGGCCGTGGGCACATTCAGCTGACGCCCCAACTGCTGGCCATAAACGACCCGCCCGCTGATGGTATACGGGCGGCCGAGCAATCGAGTGGCCAACGCAAAATCGCCATTCTCAAGCGCTTGGCGTATGCGGGTACTGCTCACCCGGGCACCATCGATGGTCAGAGTACAACTATCACTGACGGTAAACCCCAGCTTAGGGCCCAGTTCGCACAACAGGGAGAAATCACCGATGCGATCACAGCCAAACCGGAAGTCGTCCCCCACAACCAAGTGCTTGATCCCTAAACCTTCAACCAACAGCTGCTGCACAAATTCACGAGCGGTCAGGTTGCGCAGCGCCCGGTTAAAGCGCAAGCACAGCACCCGCTGCACACCGGCGGCAAACAGCGCTTCAACCTTTTCCCGCAAGCGCATCAGACGTGCAGGCGCCGCCTCTCCAGTGAAAAACTCATGCGGTTGTGGCTCAAAAATAATCACCACGGCGGGCAATCCATGAGCCTCGGCCGCATTGGTCAACTGTTTCAGAACCGCTTGGTGCCCCAGATGCACGCCATCGAAAGAGCCGATAGTGGCGACGCAGCCACGATGTCGGGGGCGCAAATTGTGCAGCCCGCGGATAAATTCTCTGGGGGCTTGGTTCACGGTTTTACCGGCATGCCTCAGTTGAAATGGGTGCTTACAAGGGGCGTGAGTATACAGGAGCACTCACTTCGGAGTAAGGGGCTCCAGAGTAAGGGTGCCGGAGGCGGTCCCCAACCCCAACGCATCCTGCACGTCAGGATTTGCTTACCAGCTCGGCACCTCGACGCACCAGACAGCGTGGTCCCATATCATGGGTGTAAGTATGGCTGACGCCGTCGATGGTGATATTGACGTTGGCGTGGAGTTGCCGACGCACGTCGACCTGAGCCGTTTGCGACGCTTGACGACGCGCCACTAACCGCTGAATCAGGCCTTGCAACCGCTGGCGCCGCTGGCGCTGGGCTTTAAACGTATTATGGATCTTGGCCCTTTTTTCCGCTTTAGGCCCATGGGCATCCGGCGGCCCCATGGCCGCCAGCGCCGCTTCAAGTTTCTGACAGTTATGGTCGCACAAGGCCACAGCCTGTCTCAGGCTCTCCATCAGCCGCCGCTTCGGATTCGCCGTGCCGATGCGAACCTCGGTATAGACATTGGCGTCGCTGCCCAAAATATTGGCCACCAAACGCTCAGCGGCGCTGGCCCGGCCTCCAATCAGCGAGCCCTTGCCACCTCCCTGCCCAACCAGTATGGCGCCCTGGCTCTGCAGATGGCTCTGCATGACGTATTCGCGCACGTGGATATCACCCCCCG
>DAHVRW010000154.1 GCA_027322215.1 Marinimicrobium sp. | reverse complement strand
GCCCTTGCGCTGGCTAAACGGCTGGTCGCCATCGGGCAGTTGCAGGTTGGCGATGGCCGAGCTCATCTCGGTCAGCAGCTGCTCGAGCCGCTCGCGATCGCTCTGCATCTGCGCCAACTCCTGATCGGTACTGGTGATGCGGCTATTCAGTGCCGTGAGGGTATCGCGACGCTCGCTCTGGTGCCGGCTGAGCTGGCGATGACGTTCCTGCAGCGCGCTGCGGTTGTGTTCCAGCGAGCGCGTTTGGGCGATTATTTCCGGTTCCAATTGTTCCAGGCGATCCAACGTGGCCAGGTAGGCCTGAATTTTCTCGTTGCGCGCTTCCAGCAGGTAGTCGTAGTAACGCAGTAAACGTGATACCCGCTGGGGAGATTCTTGGTTGAGCAGCAGTTTGACCTGGCTCTGGCGTCCTAACTGGTAGGCCGCCTGTATCTGGTAGGAGACTTCCTGCTGCTGCTCTTGTTGGGCCAGCTGCAGCTCGCTGCGCTCCTGATGCAGGCTTTGTAGTTCTTGCTCTTGGCGCTTCAATTGCTGCTCGATGCGCTCAATGTTTTTAAGCAGCGTGCCGATCTCCGATTCGGATTTCTGCAATTGCTCGCGCAGCTCGTCCCGTGCGCCCTGGACCGACTCCAGCTCCTTTTGCAGGCGCTGGATATTGTCCTGTAACTGCCGCAGCTGCGCCTCGTACTCCTGCGACTCGCTGGCCTGGGCTGGGTTAACCCAGCCCAGGCTCAGAGCCAGCATCAGGGTGCACCAAACGGCGCTTGTGGACGTAAAAAGGCGGTACGCGCTCATGCGGTAGTTCCGTTCAGGCCGGAGCCCGGTCAGCTGGCCTCAAAAAGATTGCGACCGGTCATTTCTGCTGGTTGCTCCAGGCCCATAAGGTTGAGCAGCGTAGGCGCCAAGTCCGCCAGTGAACCGCCGTCCAAAATCTGGCCCTTACGCGGTCCGAAATAAACCAGAGGTACAGGGAGAGTGGTGTGTTGCGTGCTCACCTGCCCCGTGGCCGGGTCGAACATCTCTTCCACGTTGCCGTGGTCGGCGGTGACCAGCGCTTCTCCGCCAACGGACTCGATGGCCTCCAAGGCGCGGCCGAGGCTGGTATCAACGGCCTCTACGGCTTGCATTGCCGCCTCAAAAATACCTGAGTGTCCTACCATGTCGCAGTTGGCATAGTTGCAAATGATGGCGTCGTATTTGCCGGATTTAATGGCTTCGACCAACTTATCCGTTACCTCTGGCGCGCTCATTTCGGGCTGGAGGTCGTAGGTGGCAACGTTGGGCGAAGGCACCAAAATACGGTCCTCCCCTGGAAACTCGCTCTCGACTCCGCCGTTGAAGAAGAAGGTCACGTGGGCGTATTTTTCTGTCTCAGCAATGCGCAGCTGGGTTTTCCCCAATTGCGCCAAGTAATCGCCGAAGGAGTTCACCATCTCCTCGGGCGGGAAGGCGCAGCTGGCCTGAATGTCTGACGCGTACTCGGTGGTCATGACAAAGTCCGCCAGTTGCGGGTGCAGCTCACGCTCAAAACCGTCAAAGTCTTTTTCCAGCAAAGCACGGGTGATTTCACGGGCCCGGTCCGGGCGGAAGTTCATGAAAATCACCGAGTCGTTATCGCTGATGGTGGCCACTTCTTCACCTTCGCCGGCGATCACAGTGGGGGTGATAAATTCGTCGTTTTCGTCCCGAGCGTAAGCAGCGGCCAGACCAGCCAGGGCGGTTTCGGCATCAAATTCGGCTTTGCCGCTCACCATCGCGTCATAGCAGGCCTGTACCCGGTCCCAGCGGTTGTCGCGGTCCAGGGCGTAAAAACGTCCGCACAAGCTGGCGATGCGGCCTACACCCAGCTCCCCGAATAACGCCTCAGCCTTTTCCAGTGAGCTTTGAGCGCTGCGGGGCGGCGTGTCGCGACCGTCCAAAAACGCGTGCAGGTAAATTTCTTTGGCACCGCGCTGGGCGGCCATTTTGATCATGGCGTAGATGTGGTCCTGGTGGCTGTGTACGCCACCTTCGGACAGCAGCCCCATGATGTGCACGGCCCGTCCGTTATTCACGGCTTTGTCGATGGCCGCAATATAGGCGGGGTTTTCGAAAAAATCGCCGTCTTCGATGGCTTTATTGATGCGTGTGAAGCTCTGGTAGACCACTCGACCCGCGCCGATGGTCACATGGCCGACCTCGCTGTTGCCCATTTGCCCCTCGGGCAGGCCCACGGCCAGGCCGGAGGTTTTGATCAGGCCCTTAGGGTTGTTGGCCCAGATACGGTCCCACACCGGTGTGTTGGCGCTGTAAACGGCGTTATGCTCGGTGTTGTCGGAGTGCCCGAAGCCATCGAGGATCAGCAAAACAATCGGTTTTTTGGTGGCGGTCATACTCAGCGTCGCTTCTCGTAGTAGGTGATTGATTGGAATAAGTCCAAGGAGGCGCCCAGCCACGCGGCGGCGCCGTAGTTCTGTGGCCCATTCTACCGTGTTGGCACGCGTAACTCTATGGCCGTAAGCTGAGTAATACAGGCACTTTAGTGTATACTGCGGCCCGCGCTCGGGGGGTTACCGGGCGCGACAATCGATCCACAGGTCCTAAACAGAAGGCTAACCAGTGAACTTCATCGTATTTTTGACCCAGGAGTGGCTGTTGGTCACGATTCTGGCGGCACTGATTTTCGTCTATGCCTGGCGCGAGCGGATAAAGAATGGCCGGCCCGTTTCCGCCCATGAGGTCACACGGATGCTCAATGATGGGTCTGGCGTATTGTTGGATGTACGCGATAAAGCGGAGTTCAACGCAGGCCATATTGCTGGTGCGGTTCATATACTGCACAGCAAAGTCGCCTCTGAATTGGGGCAGTTGGAGCCGTACCGGAATAAAACCGTCATCGTGGCAGACAAGATTGGCCAGCACGCGGGTAGCGTCGGCCGGGTTTTGGGCCAAAACGGTTTTGAGGTGCGCCGCCTGTCCGGGGGCGTTGCCGAATGGCAGAGCCAGAGACTCCCTTTGGTAAAACAATAAATCGGCCCGCCTCGGCTGGCCTGAATCTTTTAACGACATTTATATAAGAGCAGAGCATACCTATGTCTGACAACAATCCCGCTACTGATTCAGCGCCGGAGGCCGCCGATGGCCAACAAGGCGCCTCGAACCAACAAAAACAAGCGCAACCAGGGCTGAATATCCGGCGCATTTATCTGAAAGATTTGTCCTTTGAAACCCCTATGGGCGTCGAGGCGTTTGGTCAGAGTGTGCAGCCTAAAATCGACCAGGATTTAAGTGTTCAGGTGAACACGGTTGGCGAGGGGCTGCATGAGGTGATTCTGCTGATGACCATCACCGCCCGGGTTGAGCAGCGCGCTGTGTTTCTGGTTGAAGTGAAACAAGCTGGGCTGTTTGGCACTGCGGGGCTTACCGGTCCGCAGTTGAGCCATGTGATTAATTCCCAGTGCCCGCAAATTCTGTTTCCCTATGCGCGGGAAGCCATTGACTCAACCCTGATTCGAGGCTCATTCCCGCCGCTGATGCTGCCGCCGCTGAATTTTGATGCCATTTTCGCTCAGGCGGTGCAGCAAGCTAACCAACAGCAGGCGACGGCGGAAGCGGGCAAGACGGAATAGTGGTCTGTCGCGGCCGCTTGTATCGCGTTCGCTTCAGCCGACGTTTCCAGCCACCTTTGTGCTAGTGCGCCCTGGCCAAACTGTCCTGTTTGGCCAGCTCAGCGGTAAGCGCGACGTAGCGGCCATGGCGCAGATCCAGCTCTTCGCTGAGTCGGCCGAAACTGTAGGTCGCGTGCGCTTCCTGAATTTGCACCTCAATCTGGCTGTCCAGCAAATGGGTTCGGTGCAGCTGATAAGCGCCGGGGATGGCGCGGGTGACCACCTGATACAAACGCAATGTATCGCCAGTGCGCAGTTGCTGCTCCGTTCCGCTGCGGACAATGATCTGCGTCGGGCCGGTGTCGGTCTCGAGATCGCTGATGAGTGGCAAGCAGCTGATTTCGCCGGCCAGCTCCGTGCTGGCGAGCGCGAGGGTATCGGCGACCTGTTTGCCATAATGGGTGCGCCAAAACCGGGGCGAGCCAAAACCCACTGAATGCGGGCGTCCTGGCGCCCATACCCCCCGATTGTGATAATGCCACTGTTGCAACGCGGCCCCGGTTATTCCATCGAACAGCGTCATCTGGAAAACGAACTCCCGCTGACGTGTGTCCAGGCGGCGCAGGTGGGTGGCCGTGGCCAGTCCGTTGCGCGCTCGGCTGGCCAGGCTCGGTGTGTATGTGTCGTTGGGCCTGGCCATGGACATGTCGATAATTTCTCCACTTAGCACCAGTTGTACGTTTTGCGTCCGCGCCAATTCCCGTACCTGCTGAGCGCGCTGGGGCGTGCCTATGGGGCGGATATTGGAGAAACTGGCGGGCAGATAGCGAACCTGAGCAATGGCCGGGTGAGCGGAAAGCTGGGCACCGATCAGCTGCGGTAGCTGTTCCTCCACCTTGTAGAGGTGCCCCGCGCTGGCTAAAGCCGTTTCGCTGCGCGGAAATCGAGTAATCAAAAGGTTCTTGCTGTAGCGGGCGGCGGAGCATAGGTTGTTTTCGGTCAGCTCAGGCTCATGGTGTGCTGGGCTTAACGCTGCGTCTTCGGCTCCGTGGCCGCTGTGGGTTTGAGCGGGCGGTCCCATGTGGTCAGCGGATTCGGCTAACGTCTCAACCGCAACCAAGATCAGAGAAAGCGCGAGGGTGATGCACGACGGCCAGCGACGCCAGCTGGCTGGGAAGTTATTGGTTGCCACACACATGTCAGTTGTCGCCTAGGATAAGGAGTCGTTAGGTCGATGGTCTGAAGCGCCAAAATGTTTTAGGGTTGGTGTTACGGGATCGCGACGGCTTCAGGCTCTTTGTAGGTCATCGGCGCGCTGCCGTTGATCTTTAACCGGGCGGGGCCGAAGTAACCAGGCGAGGCCGAAATCAAGCGGGGAAGAGAGCATGGGGCGGGCCGAAAACGGCGCGGATCAGGAGCGTGTTAAAAGCAATGCATCAAATAAAACCAATTAAAAGATGGCGCAGGCTAATCACCGGGGTAGGGCTGTTGAGCCTGGCCGGCCTGCTGGTTGGGTGTAATACCGTCGAACGCTCCCAGGCGGGCATGATCGAATCGTTGGATGTTGAGATTCGGCCCAACGACAGCAAATTGTTTGTG
>DAHVRW010000153.1 GCA_027322215.1 Marinimicrobium sp. | reverse complement strand
GCGAGGATGAGCAAGCCTAAATTTGGTAGAAACTACGCCCGTCGAAAGTTAGAACTGGTGTTGCGCGATCTTAGAGACTATACCGCCGATGAATTCTGGCGAGAGATCAGTCGCATCGCCAGCGGCGCAACGGGACTCCCGAGTGCTGAACAGTTGAAAGAACACGCAAAAGATCTGGAAGCCATCAATCTCGGTCTAACCAAAACGCTGTTAGAGGAGGAATCAGAGAAGGCGAAGCTGGTGGAGGCGCTGGAGGAGATCATCCACCCTGTACGGTTCATGCAGGAAGGGCTGGAAGAAGGTGAGCGGATCAGTGGCATGGCGGCTGTACAGCTAGCAGAAGATGCCTTGTATCTTAGAGGTATCGCCAGAGAAGCCCTAGCCGCCCATCGCAAGAAAGGGGGTAGAGCATGAATAACATCCAGTATCCGGCGAACATATATCGCACATTTGAAATTGTGGAAGATGTTAAGCGCGGGGTCAAGGTTTACGGGTTAGTAGAAGTAAAGCGTGTGTTTAGGTTCAAGTTACAGCGCTGGCATGTTGACCGAACCAAGCAGCCCGTAATCACAAAACCCTCAGGTAAACCGACATGTTCCTTACCCCAAGCGAACTAGCACAACTCACGGGATACGACCCCCAACAGCGCGCGCGCACACGCCGCTGGCTGGAGCAAAACGGCATACCCTATACCACCAATCGGCTGGGTGACGCCGTTGTGCTACGATCAGACGTAGACACCCCGCGCACCGAGCGGGCCGAACCCAAGCTAGAGTGGCTGAAAAAATCCGCATAAACCCCCAACAGGAGCGAGACAATGCAACAACAAGCAACCAGCAACGAGCTGACAACCCAGTTTATCAGGCGAGTAAAAGCAGCAGCCACCGCCAAAACCCTGCAGGACGCGACAAAAAGCCTGGAGGAATTCGCCCGCTCGATCGACAACCCACAACACCGCAAAGCGATAGAGGTGGCCATCAGCGCAAGTACGCCCCTGATATTTCAAGCCTGGCGAATGAACCAAATAGGCGAACTAGCCCGAGAAGCCTTGACAGAGATAAACAAAATAAAAACCGAGCACAGCAAAAACCCATGAGCCCCAAAAGAAGCAAAGAACACCAGGGCCTGCCCGCCCGGGTCACCCACAAACACGGCGCCTACTACTACCTCAAACCCACCATAAAGCCGGGCGGGAAAGCGGGAACAAAATGGATACGCTTGGGGCGCACTGAGCGCGAAATGCATCAGGCCATGGCCGAGATAAAAACCGAGGGCCGCGGACTTATGGGCGCCGTTATCCAGCGTTACCGCGACGACGTTTTGACCAAAAAAGCGCGCAGCACTCAAAACAGCCAGGGCAAACAGCTCGACCGGCTAAACCGCGCCTTTGGGCACATGCGCCCCAGCGACATACGCCCCGCGCACAACGAAACCAACCCAACACCCAACAACTGGTACAAAAGCGCCCCCTGCGGAAGAGCGCTGAGGATAATGCGAAACACCGGGGGCTGGAGTCCGGGTCGAACTTACGAGGGGCAGATAGAAGGCTGGGAGCCAAACACCAGTCACGAATTGATCGCGGTAACGTATCGTGGGCTGATGGTTGGAAGGTTCAAAAACTCCTACTATCAGGATACCCACGTAATTGCAAAAACGTTTAATGTATAGTCAGGCGGAAACCTAGAGGCAAACATCATGGCGGGCGCGATGTATGGATACAGCCACTGTTACTCTGGAGAATACCACCCACCCGGCGAGCCTGCCCGATGGTGTCCGGCCCTGCTACCTGAGCTGGTTTATACGCGCTGGCGTATTCAACCGGTGCTATCAATGTTCGGTAGCGTCCCGGTTGCCGCTATTCGAGTACAGTTTTAATCCACTCAGAGTCATGATTTCCCCAGTATTCGGGTGGGGCTCCGGCTCCGTGCCCACGGTGAGCACAGTCTCCATGGGTGGCGACGGACGTATCAACTTGATGGGTAAGCCGATTTGGATGCTCAAAGCCGTATTTTCCAGCCGCGCCCCATGGATGACGGACGAACCACGACACCGGATTGAGGCGCCTCCACTGTCGACCCCACCAGACCGCCTTGTCGTAAGGGTTGTATCGAACCAGGGTGGGCACAAATGGCAGCCTGTAGGATGTGTTCATGGCCGGCTGCAGCAATATAAGCGCCTCTGGCGGCTCTACATCATCAGGCAGGGATTGGTACGCCGTGCAGATGATATGGCAGCCGTGGGAATGTCCAACCCATACCCTGGCTGGGTTTTTCCTCTGCCGATCGATAAGTCCATCAATCGCCCCTCCGGTGCGGAACCTGACTGAGAATAGGCCCGACCATCCCCACTTAAACAGGGCCACGGATTCCTGTAGACAGCGGGAGTATTCGGCCGATAGTGGGCCTAGGCTATTCTGCCCGCCATCAGAAACATTAAATCCGTGGACAAACCTAATCACTGAGCAAGCCTCGCGGCGTCGATGACCCACCGGGCTACGCGCTCGATTCGGACGGCATCGTCCGGAGATAGTAGGCCCTCGCCAATAGTCGCTACCATTGTGCTGCGCAACTCGGTTAATAGCGCATGCAGTAAAATAGCATCCGCCATATCCAGTTGGTCCCACGGAATCAGTGCGCGCAACCGGCCATCCAGTTGATCTATGGTAGTGCCGCCGGACAGTCCCGATAGAATCGTCTGCGCGGTCTGTTCGACACGCTGGGCTTTGTCGGCGTCTTCACCGATATATTTAAGCGCGCTGACGTAAACGGCGGCTTTTACAGTGCCGGGGTTGTCGTCAATGAGTGCGCACCCTGGCAGCAAGGACACGGCCACGAGGGAGGCAAAAGCGATCAGGGTGACCACGATACTCTTGATACAGCTTCTCATGCAGTTTTTCATTTTAGTAGCTCCAGATGGCTTTACGGTTTAGTGTGTCGAGATGTACAAAGCGGGGTTGCCCAGCGCGCTGTGATATACCGATGCCGGTAAACCCAAAGCGCACCGCCAGAGTTACCAGGGCGTGCACATCTTCACCGGGGCCTACCCGTATATCGCAGGCCTGCCCTGATGCGTGTGCGCCGGGTTGAGTCTTGGCCGACTCGATGCTGTGCCAGGGTGATCGGTAACCGCTGGTAATAATCATGGGGCGGCCATACTCGTAGCGCAGCGCTTGCAGCTTGTCCACAAACGCGGGGCGCATTTCATTCTCGCCGGTTTGCTGGCAATCAAATTCTTGTTTTGAAAAATGGTCGTAATCGTCCCAGTTAATCAATTGACAATACTCCACATTAGCGCAGCAAAAGCGACCCCGGCGGCAAACCATGGGGCCAACATTTTGAAGAAATCCGATACGCCTTCGCGCTTGTGGTGGCCACGAATCGCCTCCAGAATCTCGGCACGGTGGCGCTCCTGATCTTTCAGGAACGTATCAAAGCGTTTGTTTTGGTCAGCGATCATGGTCGCCTGAACTCGCTGCTCAACTGTGAGTTCGCCGATAAGACGGCCGTGTTCGTCTGTTCGCGCCCACAGCGCTTTGATTTGGTCCTCTGACATGCCATTGCTCTCGTAGTTCATTTAGGCGCCATTCTATCACTGTATGGGGCGCTCGCAACGTCGGGTTTATGCTGCACTAGCATGGCTCCTAAATCTCCGTTGAGTCTGGTGTCATTCTATCAAATTTGGGGGTTTACGCGCTTTTGTCTAAGTCGCCATCCATCCCGAGTGGAGCTGCTCCCGCGAAACCCCTGACGGGTATTCAGACCCACTCGCACTGCCGCTCGTGCTCGCAACGCCGGAAATAGCAGCAAAATTAGAGAAGTTAAACGCACCGCGTATTCGACCGCCTTCCGCTGTAGAGAAGCGGCCCCCCACGCTGCTCGGACACAGAGGCGCGGAGGATTCTGAGCCTATAATAATCGGCTCCAGGTACTCTACGTCAGCATACTCTACGTTGTAGCGACTACTAAACTCCCCTCTACAAACAGAGGAGTTGCTGACCTTGAACGAGCTGGTGGCCATTTGCCCTATGTCCTTGGCAACAACCCGGTCGACGTTATGGATTGTTACGTGAGTAGCCAAGTTCTCTTTCGGGGTTACGCCGTCGTCCGGCAGTGTCGCGAATGTGGGCCTGTCGAGTCCCCTGCTCCGGTTTACTATGTTGGATATGCTCACAATAGTGGCCGGTACATGTAACGGTCTAAGGCAGTTGTGCAAATCAACTTCAACGCCCACCCGCAGATCACCCCCGCCGGCCACACCGTCAACCAAAATACTTGCAGGGGCGCGCACTCCAGCGCAACCCTCCTTGACCCTGAAAGATACCGCCCGTACAGACCTCCATTCGCTTGTCCCCGGGGACTCGACCGTCACATTTGAAACCTTAATACACCTGGGCAGGGCCAAAGGGACGACTGCGTTTCCTATAGGATTTCTTGCCCAGTCCACAATAATTATACCGTCAGGACCTCCAAAGGTGTTAGTGACGACAGTAAGGCCGTCAACCTCTATGGTCCCGTCAAAATTACCGCCGTAATCTGGCCTTGAGCCGACAACACCAACAGGCCTACCTGTCAGATGATAGTGTGTGCAGTCTTTTACTGACAGGATTCCGCCGCCGGCCCCCACGCTTACCCCGCGATCAAATAGAGTGCATCGGTCGATGAAGATGTTTTGCGAGTAGTCGTGCACATCAATACGGTTTAATTGGGAACGCTCAAAGCGCGCGCCGTTGCAGTAGCTAGAGGCCATCCAGCCCCAGTTGTCCTCTGTCGGGGACCTTACGTCACAGTCCTCAACTAGGTAGTTAGCAACCCACCGGGGATCAAAGTAGTAGGTTCCACTGAAGTTAGTGTTCCTGAACAGCGGGCCGGAAAGTCTCCTTAGTGTAAAATCACTACACTCAAACGGGCTCACAAGGGCATTTATAGAGACTGCGGGGATCTCCCCGCTAGCAATCACTTTTACGTTATCAATTGTTACCCCGTTGCGCTCAACTCTGAACAAGGTTTGGTTGTTGAATTGAGACGCGTCACACCTTGCGTTTTTAATTTCTATAGGCATTCTGGAGTCTAGACGGTATACTCTGAACACCCGCGTTACATTGCTCCCGTCTACCGGCATAGGGTATTGCGCGGAAATGGACGAATAAACTTTTGCGGATGCCCTCCAGTTGATGCGGTCAGTTGCCGCGCGGTTCGATAGCGCGGGCAGGTCTCCGTCCCCCTCTTCCAAGAAAAACGACAAGAAGCCCGGTCCGGGAATTAGCCCCTCAGGGTACGAGAAAGACCCCGTAGCGAAATTCTCCCCGTCAACATCTACGTAACCAGACACTCGCGGACGTTCAGG
>DAHVRW010000152.1 GCA_027322215.1 Marinimicrobium sp. | reverse complement strand
CATTTCTAAAATGGTGGCCACTCCGCGCCCTTCCTCGCCCACCAGCCAACCTAGCGTACCGCGCAGCTCCACTTCGCTCGAGGCGTTGGAAACATTGCCCATTTTATCCTTAAGCCGTTGGATGAAGAGCGTATTTCTCTCCCCATCCGGCCGCCAACGCGGCACCAAAAAACACGACAGGTTCCCTTCAGTTTGCGCCAAAAATAAGAACGCATCCGACATTGGCGCCGACATAAAAAACTTGTGGCCCAGCAGTTCATACGGCTGTCCGCCACCGTGCGCGTAAAGCGGTCGTGCAATGGTCGTGTTAGCGCGGAGGTCTGAACCGCCTTGTTTTTCCGTCATCGCCATACCAATCGTTAAGGCTTTTTTCTCCTCCATGGGCCTGTCACTGGGGTCATAATCAGTAGCCAGAACTTTTGGCAGCCACTGCTCCGCCAAATCCGCCTGACGGCGCAGTGTGGGCACACAGGAAAAGGTCATGGTCACCGGGCAGCCATGGCCCTGCTCCACTTGTGTTTGCAAATAGACAAGAGCGGCACGATACACATGGGCCCCCGCGCCAGGCTGATTCCAGGGAATTGAATGCAAACCGCGACTGAGCGCCCCGCGCATCAGATTGTGATAGGCGGGATGGTATTCGACGGCGTCCAGCCGGCGGCCATAAGCATCGTGGGTACACAGCTTGGGCGGATTAGCGTTGGCCAAAAAGCCCCACTTCAACCACCGGGCGGAGCCGGTCTTCTCGCCCCATGCGCTCAGATCCGAGTCCGCCCACCCAGCACCAAAACTGCGCACCAAGTGTTGCAGATGGAGGTCTTCGCGGTAGCTGTTGTAGTTCTCGAACGGCTCGGCAACATTAAACACGTCATGCGTTTGCGCACCGGCCAGGTAATCTGCGCGCGATTGCTGTGGCATGGTTCCACTCCAATCAAGATGTCCGCTCAAAACGTCCGCTCTAAATGGCTGTCTGCCCGAGGCACGCCGCCAGCTCGTCGTTGGTTGGCCTACGCTTTGAGTATAACCGTGTTGTGTGAGAAATCCTGCTGAGCTCAGCGCCTCTAAACCGTCATCCGGCCGCCGGGTTCGTATTGGCGACGATGGGTTTCACGATCGCTGCTCTACAGGTTCTATCCCGGGTTTTCAGACCGCCACGACCGACCATTAAAAGCTCCAGCCAGAACCTGTATAATCGCGTCACTTAATATTCTGCTCCGCGACTAAAGGTTATGTATGTCCATGGATAAAACCTATCAGCCCCACAGCATCGAACGCCAGTGGTATGAAACCTGGGAACAGCGGGGTTACTTCGCGCCCAGTGGTGAGGGGGAACCCTACTGCATAGTGATTCCGCCGCCCAACGTAACTGGTAGCCTGCACATGGGGCACGGCTTCAATAACGCCGTGATGGACGCCATGATTCGCTACCGGCGCATGAAGGGGCAGGACACTCTGTGGCAGATGGGCACCGACCATGCGGGCATTGCCACGCAAATGGTGGTAGAACGACAACTGGCCGCCGAGGGCATCAGCCGGCACGATTTGGGCCGTGAGGCATTTTTGGAAAAAGTCTGGGAGTGGAAAGCCCAGTCCGGCGGTGAGATATCCCAGCAGTTGCGCCGCCTCGGTTCATCCCTCGACTGGAGTCGCGAACGTTTTACCATGGACGAGGGCTTGTCCCGCGCGGTGCAGGAAGCCTTTGTGCGACTGCACGAAGACGGTCTCATCTACCGGGGCAAGCGACTGGTGAACTGGGACCCGAAAATGCACACCGCCATTTCCGATGTGGAAGTGGAGAACCACGATGAAAAAGGCTGTCTGTGGCACCTGCGCTACCCACTGGCGGACGGCGTCAAAACAGCCGATGGCAAAGATTATTTGGTCGTCGCCACCACACGCCCCGAAACCATGCTCGGCGACAGTGCTGTGGCTGTGCACCCGGACGATGACCGCTACCGCGCTTTAGTCGGCCAGTATGTGGATTTACCCATTGTGAATCGGCGTATTCCCATCATTGCCGATGATTACGTGGACCCGGAGTTTGGCACCGGCTGCGTAAAAATTACCCCGGCCCACGACTTCAACGACTACGAGGTGGGCAAACGCCACGACCTGCCCCTGATCAACATACTGGATCAGGACGCGTCAATCTTACCTCGCACACAGGCCTTCAGTTACGCGGGGGCGCGCACCCCCGACTCTGAAGCCGATCTGCCGGCCGCCGTGGCCGGAAAAGACCGCTACGAAGCACGCCAACACGTGGTGCAAACGTTTACCGATCTGGGCCTCATGGAGCAGATTGAAGATCACGACATGACCGTTCCCCGGGGCGACCGCTCCGGTGTCGTCATCGAGCCGTGGCTAACCGACCAGTGGTACGTGAGCACCAAACCCCTGGCGGAGCAGGCCATCGCCGCGGTGGAAGACGGACGCATCCAATTTGTGCCCAAGCAGTACGACAATATGTATTTTTCCTGGATGCGTGATATTCAGGACTGGTGCATCAGCCGGCAGCTTTGGTGGGGTCACCGGATTCCCGCCTGGTACGACGAGCAAGGCCAGGTTTACGTTGGCCGCAGCGAAGCTGAAGTACGCCGCAAACACAACCTGCCCGCCGATTTGCCATTACGTCAGGATGAAGACGTACTGGACACCTGGTTCAGCTCCGGCCTATGGACTTTTTCCACACTGGGCTGGCCCGAGCAGACGGACTTCTTAAAGAAATATCACCCCACGGATCTGCTGGTCACCGGCTTCGATATTATTTTCTTCTGGGTGGCCCGCATGATCATGCTCACCATGCACTTGGTGAAAGACGCCGAAGGCCAGCCACAAATCCCGTTCAAGACCGTGTATGTGCACGGGCTGGTACGCGACAGTTACGGACAGAAAATGTCCAAGTCCAAGGGCAACGTACTGGACCCTCTGGATATTATCGATGGCATCGACCTGGAAAGCCTGGTGCAAAAACGCACGCAAGGTTTAATGCGCCCCAAAGACGCCGCCAAAATCGAAAAGCAAACCCGTAAGGAATTTCCCGAAGGCATCGCCGCCTACGGCACCGACGCGTTGCGCTTCACTTATTGCTCACTGGCGTCCACCGGTCGCGATATTAAATTCGATATGGGGCGCGTGGAAGGCTATCGAAATTTTTGCAACAAAATCTGGAATGCCACTCGCTACGTACTCATGCAGTGCGAAGGTGAAGACTGCGGCCAGAATGACGATAGTCCCGTAGAGCTGGCTCTGGCAGACCGCTGGATTATTTCCCGCCTGCAGCTGGCGGAACAGGCGGTTACCGAAGGTCTGGAAACCTACCGCCTGGATATGGCAGCGCAGGCGCTTTATGAATTTATCTGGCACGAGTACTGCGACTGGTATCTGGAACTGTCAAAACCCGTTTTATGGGACGAGCAGGCGAATGCTGCCCAAAAGCGTGGCACACGGCGCACCCTGATCCGCGTGCTGGAAGCCACCTTGCGCCTGGCCCATCCGCTGATACCGTTTATTACCGAAGAGATTTGGCAAAAAATCAAATCCCTGGCCGGAACCGACGGCGATACCATCATGCTCGCGCCCTACCCCGAAGCCGATGAAAGCAAAATCGATCGCGACGCCATGCGCGATATCGAGTGGTTGCAGGCGGTGATTCTGGGCGTGCGCAATATTCGGGGCGAGATGAATATTTCCCCAGCGAAAAAATTGCCCCTGTTCTTCCTTAACGGCTCCGCCGACGATCAGCGACGCCTTGAAGAGAACCGGCCTTATTTGACCAAACTGGCCTCGCTGGAATCCATCACCTGGCTGAACCCAGGCGACGAGGCTCCGGTATCCGCCACAGCGCTGGCCGGCCAATTGGAGCTGCTTGTACCCATGGCAGGGCTGATTGACAAGGACGCCGAACTCGCGCGCCTGGGCAAAGAAGTCAATAGACTGGAGCAGGATATTGGGCGTACCGAGGGCAAGTTGAGCAATGCCAACTTTGTGGACAAAGCACCCGCCGAGGTGGTGGAGAAGGAGCGCGTGCGGTTAGAGGAGCTAAAATCAAGCCTGCGCAAACTGCAAGAGCAGGTGCAGCGCATCGAGAGTCTGTAACCAACCACTGAGTTGTTGTTTTGCTTCACCGTATACGGCTTACGTGTACAGCTTACGCGTAAGACTTAGTAGAACAACAACTCAGCCCCTACCCGCTCAATCAACATCTCTCGATAGTGCTCGGCCTTAGCGATGTGCAGCGTTTCCAGCGGGTTGAAATTATCCGTGATAATAATATCGCTGTCGCCGCGCACATCCACTTCCCGACTTTCCAGCCAGCGCACTTGATTCCGGTAGCTCAGGGCGGTATCCAGCACTAACGGCTCGTCCGAGACAAAAAACACATAATCGTTAAAGGTCGCACTCGGGTCGGACCCAAACGTGCGCCGGTACGGAAACACCTGATCTAATGTTTTCGCGACGGCCTCTACAGGTGCCTGATCCCCCTCCGTCGTCAGCCCCACGAAGTTAAGGGCCAAAATGCCGCCCGGATTTAAGCGCTCCTTCAGCTTTTGAAACATTTCCACACTGAGCAAGTGAATCGGTTCCGCACCGCCTGTAAAACAGTCGTGGATAATAAAATCGTAGGTCTTGGTCAGATGATTTATTTGATAACGCGCGTCCCCCACGATTACGTCGCCAGTGGGGGTAAAGTTGAAGTACCGGGTCGCAAGATCGGCAACGACCGGATCGATTTCCATCGAATCGGTGCTAATGCCAAACTCCGCATAGGTGTTGACCAAATGCCCTGAGCCTAAACCCACCAACAGCGCGGAATCCGCTTGGGGGTTAAATAACGGCAACTGCCCCACCACATATTGATAACCCAGCACACTCAAACCGGAGGATAACTGCTCTGCACCAATGGTCGAGCCGCCGGACATCAGCCAACGGATGTCCTGAGCAGGTTGATCCACAACCCTTACCCAGCCATAAGGGCTCTCCGCTTCAAACACCACCTCATAGCCTGGGTAAGTCCGGCCGTTTATCTGCGCCACCATGCTGACCAGTATAAAAGCGGCCATGGCCGTTGTGGCGCCCCATAAAGGCAACGATAGCCGTGCGCCCATGCGCTTGCGCTCAAACACGGCAAGCACCAACGCCATAAAAAACATCAGCAGGCTCAGGCTGATGATAATGGTTTGTGTCCCGAGAATGGGCAGCAGATAGAAACCCAATATCAGCGTACCCGCAACGCTGCCAAGGGTGCTGATCGCGTAGACGGTGCCCGCGGTTCGACCGACCCGCTCCAAGCCGCTGGTAACGGTTTTAATGACATAGGGCCCGACCATGCCCAACATCATCAAGCACGGGGTTAA
>DAHVRW010000151.1 GCA_027322215.1 Marinimicrobium sp. | reverse complement strand
GTCAGGGGCTCGTGGTAATGACAAACTCATTACACATCGCCAATGCCCTGCGGGAGCTGGAAAACGAGCCCACGTTGCTCATGACTGGCGGCACCTGGGACCCGCGCTCAGAGGGGTTTCAGGGCCAATTGGCTGAACAGGTACTGCGCTCGTACAACTTTGATCAATTATTTATTGGTGCCGACGGTCTTGATTTGACCCGCGGTACTACCACTTTTAACGAACTCTATAGCCTTAGCCAGGTCATGGCGGAAGTGGCGCGGGAAGTCGTGGTAATGGCGGAATCCGAGAAGCTCGGGCGCAAGATCCACAACCTGGAGCTGCCCTGGTCGGCGGTTGGCGTTCTGGTTACGGATCAGGACTTTCCGGATTCGGCCACCGAGGCACTGGAACAACAAGGCGTAAAAGTAATTCGGGCGTGAAACGCGTCCATTCGCTGTTGTATTCATCTTTCTTACATTTAACTGTGTGGACCTTTTAAAGGAGTACCGATATGTGTGGCATCGTAGGCGCAGTAGCGCAAAGGGATGTGGTCGACATTTTGCTGGAAGGCTTGCGCCGCCTAGAGTACCGAGGCTATGACTCCGCCGGCGTGGCGGTAATCAGCGATGCCGGTGAGCTTCAGCGGGTACGGCGGCTGGGCAAAGTGCAGGCCCTGGCCGATGCGCTGGAGGAAACCCCTACCCTGGGAGGCACTGGCATTGCCCACACCCGTTGGGCCACCCATGGTGAACCAAGCGAGCGCAACGCCCACCCGCACTTATCCAGTGAAAACCTCGCTCTGGTGCACAACGGCATTATCGAAAACCACCTGGCCCTGCGCGAGCGTCTGGAAGCGGAGGGTTATACGTTCGAATCTGACACCGATACCGAGGTGATTGCCCACCTGGTGCACCACCATCGAAAAAATACCGACAGCTTGCTCGCCGCGATGCAGGCCACCGTGAACGAATTGGAAGGTGCCTACGGCACTGTATTGATTAACCGCACCGAACCCGAGCGTCTGGTTGTTGCCCGCTCTGGTAGCCCGTTGGTTATTGGGCTAGGTATTGGCGAGAACTTTATCGCCTCAGACCAGCTGGCGCTGCTGCCGGTAACACGCCGTTTCATTTTTCTGGAAGAAGGTGACGTGGCGGAAATCACCCGTACCGAGGTGCGCATTTTTGATCAAACCGGTGCGCCCGTGGAGCGGGAGGTTCACGAATCCAGCGCCAATTACGATGCCGGTGATAAGGGGCCCTATCGCCACTACATGCTCAAGGAAATCTACGAGCAGCCTGTGGCCGTGGCCAACACCTTGGAAGGCCGTCTGAGCGATCATGGCGTGCTGGATGAAGCCTTTGGCCCCGGCGCCACGGAGCTGTTCAAAAAAGTTAAGCACGTGCAAATCGTCGCTTGTGGCACAAGCTACCATTCCGCCATGGTGGCGCGCTATTGGATCGAGAGCTACGGTGGCGTGTCCTGTAATGTGGAGATTGCGAGCGAGTTCCGCTATCGGAAATCCTATGTTCAACCCAACAGCTTGATCGTGACGATCAGTCAGTCCGGCGAAACCGCTGATACCCTGGCGGCTTTGCGATTGGCCAAAAACCTCGGTTACCTGGGCAGCCTGGCTATTTGTAACGTAGCCGGTTCATCCCTGGTGCGCGAATCTGACTTGGCATTTATGACCCGCGCCGGGATTGAAATCGGTGTGGCTTCCACTAAAGCGTTCACCACCCAATTGGTGGGTTTGGCGTTGTTGATGCTGGCCATCGGCAAACACAACGGGTTGAGTGAAGAAGAACAGCGTGGCATGGTGCTCGCGCTGAAAAACCTGCCTGCCAAACTGGATGAAACCCTGGAGCTGGCCACCCAGATCGAGGCCCTGGCGGAAGAGTTTGCCGATAAACATCACGCCCTCTATCTGGGCCGTGGAGAGCAGTACCCCATCGCGATGGAAGGCGCCCTCAAGCTCAAAGAAATTTCTTATATTCACGCCGAAGCCTATGCGGCTGGCGAGCTGAAACACGGCCCGTTGGCATTGATCGACGCCAACATGCCGATCATTGTGGTAGCACCCAATAATGATCTGTTGGAAAAACTAAAATCCAACGTCGAAGAAGTACGGGCCCGAGGTGGTATTTTGTACGTATTTGCCGACGCTGAAGCGCAGTTCAAATCCGACGACACCATGCGAGTGATTAACCTGCCTCACACACGCTGGCTGGCACCTATTCTGTACACCATTCCTTTGCAGTTGCTCAGCTACTACGTGGCCATCATCAAAGGCACTGATGTGGATCAACCGCGCAACCTGGCTAAAAGTGTGACGGTGGAGTAGCGGTTGGCGTTACATCGGGTTGTTCACCGCTACGAGGCGGCGCGAAATAAAGATGGAGTTGCCAGGCCGGCTTTTTGCGGTTTGTTTCGCGTCCGCCAGCAATAGGGACAGTTGGCGATGGGTGCGGCAGGTGGCCACGTCGGGCTGAACGCACCCAATGGCCAAGGTCAACGAGCCAAATCGTTGCCTGCGCCCTGCTCTGTCACGGCTCCAATAATCTTGTTGAGCTGGAGACAGCACCTCGCTAACCATTTGCGGGAAGGCCGCTACGATTCGCTCGCAGCGTTGCTCCCAATCGCATGACTGAAAGATGATGATAAAGTCATCCCCACCAACATGCCCCAGAAAGTCGCAGCGCTCATCCAGATTCGACGATAGCAATTGGCTTAAGCGAACGATGACATCGTCACCGTAGCTATAGCCGAATGCGTCGTTAAAGGGCTTAAAGTGATTGATATCGCAATACGCCGCCACAAAGGGCAAGCGCTGACCGAGCAGGTGATCCACCCACTCGTAGAGCGGAACGTTGCCGGGTAGCTGTGTCAGGGGGTTGCTGTGCCGCGCGGCGGTCAGCTTTTCTTCGGTAATCGCGCGCAAGAGGTTTTGCACACGGGCCACCCCAAAGTAGGCGCCCTGCTCGCAAACCATAATATCCATATTGAGGTTTTGGCCGGGCTTTTCGGTGAGGCTTTGACCTACAGATTTAAGCTCGCTATCTCCTTCCAGCACCATGGCCCGTTTGCTAATAAAGCTGGCGATGGGTTTATTGGCGTGCAAATATCTTGAGTACTGGCGTGAATACATCTCCAGCAGCTCACTTCGGCTGATCATGCCGATGGGTTGAGTTCCGTCCACCACGGGCAGAGAATTCAAATCGGGGTCGGCGAGAAACCGCTGTACCACTTGGTCGGTCGGCTTGTTCGGCGGTAGCGGGCGGACGTACCGGCTGATATCGCGCAAACAGCGCGAAAACACATCGTGGCGGCGCGGGGTCATCAGCGCAAGCGTCGTCAGCTCCGTCGGCAGTTGCGTCAAAGGGCGAGCGGTTGGCCGACCGAGGAAGAACCCCTGAAAGTAATCAACGCCCATACTCACCAGCGTTTGCAGTTCCTCGCGAGTTTCGATGCCCTCGGCAATCACTTTGTTGCCGGTGCGGTGGGCAATGGCCAGCATTGCTCTGATAAACTCGCGCTTGACCGAGTCAGTATCGATGCCTGAAATAAAATGCCGATCAATTTTTACATAGTCGGGATAGAGCTCGCTCCACACGCGCAGCCCGGCATAACCCGCACCCAGGTCGTCGAGCGCGACCGCGAAACCCTGGCGACGAAAATGTGCCGTGGCCCGACTCAGCAGCGCTGGCTCATCCAATGGCTGACGCTCGGTCAACTCAAAGACGATTCGCTCGGTGGACAGGCCAACTCGCTGTAGAATCTCTCGGGTTACACCGTTGCGGTACTCCGAGTCGGTAAAGCTCAGGGGCGACATATTTAAAAACAGCTTGCCGGGCAGGCCCAGCGCTGCGAATGTTTCGCAGGAGACCTCGCGGCAGGCAAACTCTAAGGCTGCCAACTGATGGTGTGATTGCGCTGCCGCAAACAGCTGATCGGGGGCGTGCAGGTTGGTGTTTTCCGGCCCGCGAATCAGCGCTTCATAGCCCAGGATGCGCTGTCGGTTCCAGTCTACAATCGGCTGAAAGAGCGGAGTCAGGAGGCGTTCATCGATCAGTTTCTGTAACGCGGTAGCGTCGTTGCGTAGGGTCACGGACAATCGTAGGCCAGAAATTAAAAGTTGGCAGCCATAATGACGTCTATTGATGACAGTTTTGTTAAAAGCGGTCTTGCGCGTCGGCGCTTGCGCCAATGCCTTGGCAGTTCCAGTGATATTTAGAAGCCCCAGCCGTGGGCCGACTTTACATAACACCGAGATAAACAGTGAAACGAGTGGACATGATATTGGTCGAGCGGGGCTTGGCCGCCAGCCGTACCCAGGCGCGCCGTTTAATTGAAGGCGGCGCCGTACTGATTCAAAACGGTTTTCAATGGCAGGTGATCAGCAAAGCGAGTCAGAAGCTCGACCCCGATTGGCCGATAAAAATCGATCCCCAGCATCGGGAAGCGGCTTACGTTTCTCGCGGCGGCATTAAACTGGCGGGTGCGCTTGAGCAGTCTCGTATCGATCCTTTTGGCTGGGTGGTGTTGGATGTGGGCCAGTCCACGGGCGGGTTTACCGACTGCCTGTTGCAAGCGGGTGCGCACCAGGTTGTGGGGGTGGATGTAGGGCACGATCAATTGGTGCCGCGCCTGCGCGATCATCCGAACGTGGTGTGTTATGAGGGTGTGAACGCACGGGCTCTGCCGAATGAATTACTGCAACACACTGAGGGCGGCTTTGACCTGGTGGTGATGGATGTATCTTTTATTTCGCAAACCCTGATACTGCCTGGCCTGGCGAAGATGCTTAAACCCGGCGGTTATGTGCTGAGCTTGGTCAAACCTCAGTTTGAAGTGGGCCATACGGGTATTGGCAAAGGCGGCATCGTGCGGAACGAGAAACTGTACGAGGGTGTGGAGCAAACTCTACGCCGCTGCTGCGCAGAGTTGGGCTTGAGCGTGAGAGCGTACTTCCCCAGTAGTATTACCGGCGGTGATGGAAACCGAGAATTTTTTATCTGCGCCCAAAAAGCGGACTGAGGTTTTGGGCTTACGTTTATGCGTGTTGTACGCAGCCAAAAAACTGGATCCCCGCCTTCGCGGGGATGACGAGGTTCCCGTTCATTCTCCCCCGTCATTCCCGCGCAGGCGGGAATCCACAAACCACTGAGCCCAGTTTACCTACGAGACTGGATCCCCGCCTACGCGGGGATGCCGAGGTTCCAATTCCCCCTCGTCGTTCCCCCGTGTCATTCCCGCGCAGGCGGGAATCCACAAACCACTGAGCCCAGTTTACCTACAAAACTGGATCCCCGCCTTCGCGGGGATGACGAGAGCGTGCGGGTATGACGAGAGCGTGCGGGTATGACGAGAGCGTGCGGGTATGACGAG
>DAHVRW010000150.1 GCA_027322215.1 Marinimicrobium sp. | reverse complement strand
CGAAGCTGCCCATCAAACCTTCTTTACAGTGCGCATAACCTGTGACGATAGGGAGCTCTTCGTCCAGTTTCAAATCCGCGAATTTCGTTCGGATCACGTCATCCAAGGGTTTGGCACCATCCGCTCGCCAACCGGACAGGTCAATAAAGCGTGCGTTAATTCCATCTCGCTGTAACAGACGGGCCATGTTCCAGGCGCTATGGGCCTCACCCAGACTGGCGAGCATTTCCCGGACTGTAAACAGGTGGGCCTCTAACTCGAAGTGTCCGTGTTTGGACAAGCGCTGCAAATCCGCCAAGAACGCCTGGGTTTCGTCCAACCGCTGATTGATAAACGCGTCGGCCTCTTTGCGCAGCTTACTTTTTCCGAAAAGCTCGCCGTTGACGTCGTCGATGCGAGCACGTAACTCATCCAGCGCCTCGATCCAGGGTTCGTCGTTGTTACTGGCGTTGGCGAATAGCCCGTACACGCCCGGCTGGCCGTTTTTTTTGTTTTCGAGCAACAGGTCAGTCAATCCACCGTAGGCGGATACCACAAAGATACGGTTATAAACGTCTTCATTACTGCCGTTTCTGAGTATTACGTTGTCACGCACGGCTTCGTACTCGCTCATGGAAGTACCACCGATTTTCTCTACTGTGTGTGACATAATCTCCTCGTTATCAAAAATAAGGTGCTTAAGGCGTGTGCGGGTTCAGCAAAGTACACGTCAGTCTTTGACTTCCTCCGCCTCAAGCGGGTAGGCCCCTTCAGCGTTGTGAACTTCCTTGCCATGCAATGGCGGATTAAACACGCAGGCCAACTTCATTTCTTCAAAGCCGCGTAAAATATGCTTGTCGTTCTGGTCAAGCACGTAAATGGTGCCGGGCTCAATGGGGTACACCTGGCCGTCGGCCACTGTTTCCACCTCACCTCGGCCACTAATGCAGTACACAGACTCCAGATGGTTCTGGTAGTGCAAGTGCAATTCAGCGCCACGATAAATGGTGGTAATGTGGAACGAGAAGCCCATGTTGTCATTTTTCAACAACAAACGGGTGCTGTCCCATCCTTCGGATTTAATCATTCTTCCCGACGCTTCCGCGTCCTTTAGACGTCTGACTATCATTGTGCCCTCCTTTCAGGACCTGTGTGGTAAACGATTTGCGGTTCCGTTATTAGGAGACTGCACTCATTTTGTTGTCTTTAAAAACCTGAGCAACGCTTTGCTCAAGAATGTCGAGCCCTTTGTTCAACTCCTGTTCACTGACAGTTAAAGGACAAAAACATTTCACTACCTGACTGCGGTTACCTGCGGTTTCGATCACCAGGCCCCGTTTAAAGGCTTCAGCGGTGACGGCGCTGGCAATCTCTCCGCTACGACACTCCAAGCCTTGCATCAAACCGCGTCCTTTGAGGCGCAGCTCGGTCTGTCCTTGTTTTTCAGCGATTTTCTTAAAACGCTTGGTTACAAGCTCGGCCTTTGTCTGCACGTCCCGAGAGAAGGAGTCGTCTTTCCAGTAGTGCTCAATGGCCGCTGCGGCGGTAACAAACGCGTGGTTATTACCGCGAAAGGTACCGTTATGCTCACCGGGCAACCACTGATCCAGCTCAGGACTGAGCAAAACCACCGCCAAGGGCAAACCGTAGCCACCCAACGATTTGGATAAAGTGATAATGTCCGGCCGGATACCGCTGGACTCAAAACTGAAGAATGTGCCAGTACGACCGCAACCGGCTTGAATGTCATCAAGAATCATCAACATACCGTGCTTTCGGCACAGTTTTTCCAAGCCGCGAAGCCAGTCGTTAGCCGCGACGTTTAGACCGCCCTCCCCTTGAACCGCCTCTAAAATAACCGCCGCTGGTTTATCGACGCCGCTAGAGGGATCGCTCAGAAGCCTGTCCATCATTTTCAAAGTGTCAGCGTCACGCCCGTGATAGCCGCAAAATGGCATGCGCGTGACGTTACCCAACTCCACTCCGGCGCCGCCTCGGTGATGCTGGTTACCCGTCGCGGCAACCGCACCCAGGGTGCAGCCGTGAAATCCGTTGGTAAAGGAAATAATGTTGGTGCGACCCGTGACTTTTCGGGCCAGCTTCATGGCCGCCTCCACCGCATTGGTTCCGGTGGGGCCGGTAAACTGCATTCGATAGTCCATCTCCCGGGGCTTAAGAATCTGCTCACGGAATACTTCCAAAAAGCGCGCTTTGGCGCTGGAATGCATATCAAGGCCGTGGGTGATGCCATCGCTTTCAATATAATCCAGCAGCGCCCGCTTCAAGAGAGGGTTGTTATGGCCATAGTTCAGAGATCCTGCACCGGCGAGAAAGTCCAGATAGGCATTGCCTTCTTCGTCGTACAGATAACTGCCCTGGGCCCGATTAAAAACCACCGGAAAGGCGCGCGCATAGGACTGCACTGCGGATTCCATTTCGTTAAAAATAGTGTTCATCATGATCCTCTTAGCATTTAGGGTTCGAGGTGAAGACTCATTAGAGTCAGATTAGTAATGGCGCCGGGTTAGTCGCCAGGGCCAGAGCCGCTGTTTTCAGCGCGGCTCTGAAAGTCATTCTGGGTGTCCCCCACGACGTTGAAGGGCCCGAGCGTCAACAAATGCTCATCGTCGTGCTGACCCCCAAAGTGGGCATCGCGTTCAAAATGCACACGACTGTGCAGCTGGGTATCCAAATCTCGAGCGAGACTGCGAAACAGGCCCCACGAGGGCTTATTGTCAGGCGTTATGGTTGTCTCTAAATGACGCACACCCTGACACGCGGGCCGCGCCAGCAAATGCTTGAGCATCCGCTTAGCCAAACCTTTTCCCCGCGCTTGTTCGGCGATCACCACCTGCCAGACAAACAATGTGCTGGGCTGGTTGGGCAAAAGGTAACCAGAGACAAAGCCCACCAGCTGATCGTCCTGAAGGACAGCCACAGCGGTGTCGGCAAAGTGTGTGCATTGCAGCAGATTGCAGTAGGCAGAGTTGGGGTCGAGGGGGGGGCTGGCGGCAACCAATTCGTGCAGGGGGTATCCGTCTTTGGCGGAGGGTTTTCTAAACAGCAGGCCGTCGTCAGGCACAGGCGTATTCATAAAATTTTGGTCTATTCCTCTATACATCTCTATGTATTGGAATTGTGTTATTCAAGTGTTTATAGCGTTAAATCGCAATGTACGCCAGCTATATTACACTTTCGTTTCCCGGCTCTCGGTGAAATTCACAAAAAATTACATAGAGCTCTAAGGTTTGATCTATAGTACACTAAGCATATTCGCTAGTCTATTTAATCTTCTAATTAACCCCTTAGCCAATCTTAATCTGTTCGCTCAGCACGCCCCGGCACAGTACGGGTGAATGCCCGGTACAGGCTGAGCACAAAAGGAGCACACGCAAGCCCATGGCAGTATCCCACAAAATCGAAGAGGTTCTGGTGGCATTGCGCCGGGTAATTCGGGCCACAGACCTTCATTCCAGGCGCTTGGTGAAAATCGCTAACGTCACTGGTCCGCAGCTCCTGCTATTACAGACGCTCGCCAACAACGGCGATATTACGATTAGTGAGCTGGCTCGAGATATGAGTTTGAGCCAAGCGACGGTGACGACGATTTTGGATCGTCTGGAGAGGCGGGAGCTGGTCAGCCGCGTACGCTCGGAAACTGATAGGCGTAAAGTTTACCCCCGGCTCACCGAGCACGGACGCCAGATCTTAGCCAGCGCGCCCATGGCGCTTCAGGATAATTTCGTACGCAAGTTTGGCGACTTAGAAGAATGGGAGCAGAGTATGATTATTGCTTCGTTGCAGCGCATCGCCGAGATGATGGATGCTAAAGATATCGACGCTTCACCGTTCCTGGATGTGGGCGCCCTGGACCGCAGCATTCCCGATAAAAGCTAAGTGCTACACGCTGATTGATTCCAGGCCGCACAGCCGGCCATCTTTAGAAAAATTTTCGTTGCTGGATGGTCGTGCTGTTTTCACCGGGATGGCAAGTCCAGACGAGCAAGCATAAACAATGATTGGTGGCCGGAGCGGGAATTGAACCCGCACTCCCATACGGGAAAGAGATTTTAAGTCTCTCGTGTCTACCAATTCCACCACCCGGCCAAGGGGCTATCTACAGCGTTGGTCTCAGACGGTCCATACGCGAAGATAGGAGGAAAAATGGAGGCGCGAGCCGGAGTCGAACCGGCCTAGCTGGATTTGCAATCCAGAGCATAACCGCTTTGCTATCGCGCCTTGAACGTGAAGAGGACCGGATTCTATCGGAAACAAAAAAAAAATCCTAGTGATTTCTGACACTTGCACAAAAAACTTGGCGAAAAGCGCCCTCTTTCGAGGCCGCCAGCGATCTTTGGCCAAATTTACGCCTCGACATTACGCCCCAGAGCCATCGTCATTCGGTCGCAAATAGGGCCAAGCCGCGCGAAGATAAATAATCATCGACCACAGGGTCAGCGCCGCCGCACCGAAAAGAGCGATCAAGCCGATGGGGATTAGTATGGAAATATTGGCCAGCAGTACAATCAGCGCCGTCATTTGAAAGGTGGTTTTGAGCTTGCCGATATAAGACACCGCTACACTGGCGCTCTGCCCTACCTTTGCCATCCATTCACGCAGGGCGGAAATCACGATTTCCCGGCCAATGATAACGACCGCGGCACCCATTACCCAGATGGAGTCGTGGTGCAGAGTCACCACCAGTACCAGCGCGATCACCACCATCAGCTTATCGGCCACGGGGTCCAAGAAGGCACCAAACGGTGTACTTTGGTTGTATTTTCGCGCCACATAACCATCGAGCCAGTCGGTGATGGCGGCGACGCTGAAAATCATCGCTGACGCGAAGTGCGCCCAATCAAACGGCAAATAAAATACCACCACAAACAGTGGAATTAACACAAGCCGCAAAAACGTCAGTTGGTTTGCCAGCGTCATGAAAACCGGACTCTCTCTTTATTTAAGGATGACGAGCTCCGTGGCTCAGCCCCTTTGCCATTCCCGATACACTCTTGCCGGCTTGCGTGCAGAGTTCGAGCAACCACCAGCAGGGCGTGATGATACTACACCCACTCCCACGCCGTCTCCCGCACCGGGTGTGGGGAACCTAATAAAGCTCAATCGCCGTGAAAATACCCGTAAATTTCATCGGCTAAGCGCTGACTGATGCCGGGCACCTTGCTCAACTCACTGGCACTGGCGCGTTTAATTTCCTGCAGGCCCCCAAAGTAACGCAACAGTTCACGCCGCCGAACGGCGCCGATACCCGGTACATCTTCCAGGGAAGATCGGGTCCGGCGCTTGTCCCGGCGTGCTCTGTGGCCGGTAATCGCAAAGCGATGCGCTTCGTCCCGAATGTGCTGAATTAAATGCAGTGCGGACGAGTCTGCGGGCAGCACCACTTCTTCGCCGGACTCGGC
>DAHVRW010000014.1 GCA_027322215.1 Marinimicrobium sp. | reverse complement strand
TGACATGTTGCCTCCCAAGCGAGTGAGCGCCAGCCGGCGCTGGCGTTCAAAAGTAGTATCCTTTCCCCGTGTTTTTTCCGCAACCCGTATGATGAGGGCCTTTTGTGTTTACAGCGGTTTTGTTTGATTGTGATGGTGTACTGGTGGACTCGGAAGCGCTGTCGTTGCGCGCGTTATACCGATCGGCCGAACAGTTGGGGCTGAGCCTGACGACGCAGCAGATCGACGAGCGTTTTACCGGCCACAGTTGGCCCGATGCTCTGAGCCTGCTTCAGGAAATATACGGTCGCCCGATTCCGAATCTGGACGAGTTTGTGGCCGACAACCGCCAGTACTCGGAGCGATTGATGCGCACCGAGTTAAAAGCCATGCCCGGCGTTGTGCAGGTACTGGAGAATATGACGTTGCCCTATGCGGTAGTGACGAATTCCGAGGCTGACGACCTGGAGGTGAAACTGGAAGTCACCGGGCTGGCGCGCTTCTTCCCGCCCAAATTGCGCTTCGACACCCAAACGATGGGCGTGTCAAAGCCAGACCCAGCGATTTACGTGCGTTCGGCTGAGTCGATGAGCCTGGATATCAAAAAATGTCTTGTGATCGAAGACAGCTTTCCGGGCCTGACGGCCGCAACTGAAGCCGGCGCCACTGTCTGGGCTTATCGGCCTCAGGTGAGTGAGCAACAGTTGGCAGAGTTTGGCGTGCCCCATCGTTTTTATCACTGGTCGGACTTTTCGCTCGATTCTTGACCGATTCTGGCCGGCCTAGCCCTAGCGGCTGGTAACGGTGTCGCGCACCAAACGAAACAATTTGCGCGCCGCGGCGGGTGGTTTGTTTTGATCCTGTTCCCGCCGCGCCTGGCGTATCAGTTGGGCCAGTGGCTGCACGTCGTCGGGCTGATAGGCGTCGACAAATTCTGCCAGCGCATTTTTGTCGTCCGATAGCAGACGATCGCGCCACTGTTCGATCAAGTGGTGTTGTTGTACCTGTTGCAACCCCTCTTTGTTCAGCGCATCCAACGCGTGTTCTATGGCTTCGTGGTCGGCTGAGCGCATCAATCGGCCGATGTATTGCAACTGCCGTCGCCGGCCTTCGCGCTGGCGGATGCGCTGCATTTCGGTCACAGCGTGAAGCAAATCGTCGTTCAGGGGGATTTTCGCCAGCTGTGCCGGTTTGAGTTCGGTGAGCGTTTGCCCCAGTTTCTGCAGGGCCAGCATGTCGCGCTTGCGCTGTGACTTGCTGGGGGGGCGCTGCTCGTCAAAATCGCCGTGCTGGTCATCGATCCCCGAGTGGTCGTTAATCATAATTTAGCAGTCTCATAGGTGTTCAGTGGTGGTGGGGGTGGCCCGGTCCATGCCGTGGCTCTTGCACGGGCAGCGGCTGGCGCTCGGGGCGGGCTTTTTGAAGCCCGAACATCGAAGCCGTGGGATTTATGCTTTCGCACCAGCCAAGGCCCGGTTCGAGGCTGGTAGGGGCGCCCATGGCGGCTACGTAATCCTCCACGTCGTGGCTATCTAAAAACAGCGGCAAAATCATTTCCAGCCGGGCCAGAACGCTCGGCTCGCCCACCCGGCCACGGTTGCCCCAGCGCACTATGTAGTCATCACACCATACGTCGGGGCCTTCGGGGGTGTCGGTAAAGGCGACGTCGCGCTCGATGCCGAAGTGGTAGCGCATCATGGCTTCCTCAAACAGCATGGCGGTATCCTCGGCGCGGGTGCTGTAGGCGTAGGGGTCCGTGGCCGCGTCGTTGGCGAACTCCAGCCCCACTTCTTCCGCTGTGAGGGCTCGTTGTGCGGCCGAGGCGGACTCGCCCACATACATGACTTGGGCCAACCCAAATAACATCTCCGACTGCAAGGGCCTGTCGTTGTACAGCTGCGCGGAGATGCCGTCATCTTCCAGCGCGACAGCGGCCTCCAGCACGGTGTTGTCAGGATTCAGGTGCGGTATCTGCGCCGGGGGAATAAAGTCGTTGGCGTGTGCCAGCTCATGAAACAGCAAAGAGGCCATGGGGTGGACGATATCGCTCAGGGGACGCTGGGTTTCCGGCCCGCTGAGGGAGTATTGTCGCCAGGCGTTGTCGCCGTTTTTGGTGTAGCGCCACAACTCCGTGAATGCCAGCTCACTTCCAAAGTCGGCACGAAAATCCGGCGCCCGGGATATGGTGTTTTTCTCGGCCTCGGTCAGCCACAAACGCGACGGGTCCAGATAAATGGCGCCGGTGGCGGCCCAGTAGTATGAGGGCCGAATGTCGGCGCCGATCACCACCGCAGTGACGGACTGAAACATCTGCAACAAATCGTCCGGTAACTCGTTCAGCAACTGTTCAAAGCGCACGGCCATCCAGTCGTGACTGACCAGTGTGCGGGACAGAATCAGGTCTATATCGACGTCAGTCTCTTCCTGTCCCAGCAGCGGCAGAGTACTCATAGGGCAGGTGCGGTTGATGTCGTTGTGGCCGTCGCGTATGTACTCGAAGGCGCACTGGGCCAGTACCTCGGCGTAGGGTCCATCGGGCTCTACCGGGTAATGGCGAACGTCGTTGGCCGCCGGGCTTGGGGGGAAACGCGGATGGGAAGAACTGCCGCTGCCGCAGCCCACCAACAAGAGTGCTATCAGGACGCCGGATAAGAGTTTGTGCATACCTGCGATTCTCATGGTTCGTCTAGGGGGGATTGGGTTAAGTGAACGCTAAGCGGCACGGTGTTTATTAATGTCCCGGTGGCGTACCTGCACGTTGTCGAATTGCGTGACAAAATGGCTGTAGAGCCGTTCGCTCAGGTACACCGACCGATGCTGACCGCCTGTGCAGCCTATGGCAATGGTGATGTAGCTGCGGCTGTTGGCTTGGTAGCGAGGTAGCCAGCGCGACAGATAGTTTTTAATGTCCTGATACATCTCTTCGACACTGGATTCGCTTTGTAAAAACTCCACCACATCGGGATCTTTGCCGGTGAGCGGGCGCAGTGTTGCCTGCCAGTGCGGGTTGGGCAAGCAGCGAGCGTCAAACACCAGATCAGCGTTGACGGGCAGGCCATGTTTGAAGCCAAAAGATTCAAACAAAATGGCCATGGTCGTTTCATGGGGACCAACGACCCGCTCTCTCACCAGGTCGCGCAGTTCATGTAGGTTGAGGTTGCTGGTATCGAGCACCTGATCGGCGGCATCGCGTATGGGCTCAACCAGCTTGCGCTCCTGGGAGATGGCTTCTTCCAGGTTGGTTTCACGATTGCTGAGCGGGTGCTTGCGGCGAGTTTCGCTGTAGCGCTGCATTAGCACTGGCAGGCGGGTGTCAAGAAACAGCACGTGAAAGGGCACGCTGGCGTCTTTAAGGGTGTCCAGCATCTCGGGGAATATGCTCAGATCCCGCCAGGCGTTGCGCACGTCGATTCCGATGGCGAATTTTTGATCCGCGCTGTCGTGGTGGGTCTGAATCTGAGCAACCAGTGCCGGCAACAAGCTTACCGGCAGGTTGTCGATGCAGTTAAAGCCCACATCCTCCAACACGTGCAGCGCGGTACTTTTCCCCGAGCCGGACAGGCCGCTGACAATGATCAAACGCATGAGACTGGTTGTTCCTCTTTTTATATGAGCCTGGTTTTATATGAGCCAGGGGCCTGGTTTTACCCGGTTATATATGGGCCTGGGTCGGCTAAATATTAATTCCATTTGGCGCAAGCAAGCGCCGCGCTACCGGTGGCTGCGCAGTTTCTCTTTGTGCTTAATCAGTTGCCGGTCGAGCTTGTCTGTCAGCGAATCAATGGCCGCGTACATATCCAGTTCCGTGGCGTCAGCGAACAGGTCTTTGCCATTCACATGTACTACAGCATCGGCTTTCTGGTCCAGTTTGACCACGGTCAGGGTCACATGAATGCTGGTAATTAAATCGCTGTGGTTGTTCAGGCGCTCGAGCTTCGAGTGGACGTAGGCTTTGAGGGGGTCGGTCAGGTCCACGTGATGGCCGCTGATTGTGATTTGCATAGTTACCTTCCTCTCCGTCAGTCGCGTAAATGGCTGGCCTGCCAACAACCAAAGCGGTCGGCAGGCCGAGGGGGTAAACCGGCCGTTGCGACGGCCGCATCAATAGCATAACAGCCGTTCTGTGCACATACAGCCTGTCGGGCCCACCTGAGTTGTCCGGCCAGTTTAAGGGGCCAGGGTCTTGCGTTCGTTGGACGGCGGTATGCCCATGGACTCCCGGTATTTCGCGATGGTGCGCCGGGCTACCTGAATACCTTGTTCCGCCAGCATGGCCGTAATTTTGCTGTCACTGAGCGGCTTGTGAGGAATCTCGGCGGCCACTAATTTTTTGATGATGGCACGGATCGCGGTTGACGAGCATTCGCCTCCGGAATCGGTGTTCACATGGCTGGAGAAAAAATACTTCAGCTCAAAGATACCCTGGGGCGTGTGCATGTATTTTTGCGTGGTGACCCGGGAGATGGTGGATTCGTGCATTTCCACCACTTCCGCCACATCATGTAATACCAGCGGTTTCATGGCTTCTGCGCCGTATTCCATAAAGCCTCGCTGCTTTTCTACGATGCATGTGGCCACTTTGAGCAGCGTCTCGTTGCGGCTTTGCAGGCTTTTCAGGAACCAGCGTGCCTCTTGTAAATTGTCCTTCAGGAAGGTGTTGTCCGCGCTGGAGTCGGCGCGTCTGACCATCGAGGCATAGTTGGCGTTGATGCGCAGACGCGGCGCTATATCGGGGTTGAGCTCGACCAGCCAGCGGCCGTCGCGCTTCTCGACGAACACATCCGGGACCACATATTCCACGTCGCCGCTGGCGATTTCGTCGCCTGGGCGCGGATTGAGGCTCTGAATCAGGGCGATGGTATCGCGCAGTTCAGCCTCTTTGAGTTTGGCCCGGCGCATTAACTGGCGGTAATCGCGGCTGCCCAGAAGCGGCAAATGGTGTTCGACAATCAGCTTGGCCGCGGCCAGATGTGGAGTGGCGGGATCGAACTGTTGCAGTTGCACCAGCAGGCATTCTGAGAGGTCCTGACTGGCCACACCGCAGGGGTCGAATTGTTGCAAACGCCGCTGTACGGCCAGCAACTCGTCGAATTCCAAATCCTCAATCTGCCGCTGTAAGTCCGCATGCAGCTCTTCCAGTCGCACGGAGAGCATACCGCTGGGCTCTATGGCGTCAATCAGGGCCAGAGCCAGAACTTGGTCTCGGTCCGACATAGGGGTGAGGTTGAGTTGCCAGATCAGATGGTCGTATAAAGAGTCGGTGGTGCCGTAGCGACTGTCGTAATCGGTTTCTTCGCCATCGTGGGCGGGGCCGCTGCTGGTGGGGGCGGATTGGTAGATATCGTCCCAGCTCGTATCGACGGGCAGCTCATCGGGTATGGACTCGTTCCACTCACCGCTGTCTTCACCGTCGGCGGTGGTAGCTGTGGGTTCTGGCTCCGACTCGCGCTCTTGCGTGGAAGTGGTGTTCGTGGCGTCGTTGCTGTTGGACGCGTCGCCTTCGTGGGGCTCTTCCACCTCCAGCATGGGGTTGGAGTCCAACGCCTCCTGAATCTCTTGTTGCAGGTCCAATGTCGACAACTGCAGCAAGCGGATGGCTTGCTGCAGCTGGGGGGTCATGGTGAGCTGTTGACCCATTTTTAACTGCAAGGACTGCTTCATATTCCGACGACACTACCTATAACTGGAATAGCGATATAGATAGAGTTTAGTCAGCCTGAAGCTCCCAGGCAACACATACAAGCAAGCTTTGTGCCCTTTTTGCGAAATATGCGTTTTGTCAAGTGTGGGGGTCGGCGTCAGAGTTGGAAGTTTTGTCCCAGGTAAACTTCGCGCACCTGTTTATTGCTCAGAACCGTTGCCGCATCGCCCTCAGCGATGATGTGGCCCTCGCTGACGATATAGGCTTTTTCGCAGATATCCAGGGTCTCGCGCACATTGTGGTCGGTGATTAAAACACCGATTCCGCGCTCTTTGAGGTGTCGGACAATCTGCTTGATGTCGTTGACCGAAATGGGGTCTACGCCGGCGAAAGGCTCGTCTAAGAGGATAAATTGTGGCTCGGTGGCCAGGGCGCGGGCGATTTCTACCCGTCGGCGCTCACCGCCGGATAGCGACATTCCCAAGCTGTCCTGGATGTGGGTGATGTGAAACTCCCGTAGCAGGGCGTCCAGTTTTTCCCGGCGCTGCTCGGCTTTCAGGTCTTTGCGGGTCTCCAGAATCGCCATGATGTTGTCGGCGACCGAGAGTTTGCGAAAGACTGATGCCTCCTGGGGCAGGTAGCCGATGCCCGCGCGGGCACGCCCGTGGATGGGGAGGTGGGTTATTTCTGTCTCATCGATCAGCACCCGTCCGTTGTCGGCGCCAATTAAGCCGGCAATCATGTAGAAGCAGGTGGTTTTACCCGCGCCGTTTGGCCCCAGCAGTCCGACAATTTGGCCGCTGGTCACAGACAGGGAAACGTCGATGACAACGCGCCGCTTTTTATAGCTTTTGGCCAGGTTGAGAGCGTAGAGCGTGGGCATACGAAATCAATTCCCTTCAGTGCGTTGGTTGTTGCCTGTGTCGCGGTTTTGCGGCGGTATCACCATCTCGATGCGCGGTCGGGCGCTACCGGTTTCACCCTGCGCTTTAACGACTTCCAGCTCCATGTCGTAGTCGATGCGGTTGCCGCTCATGGTGGCGCCGTCTTGTTCGATCCAAGCATTACGCAGCAATAACACCTGGCGGTCGCCAGCGCTGTAACGCACAAACTCAGCCCTGGCGGTAAGCAGTTCGTCGTCGATATTAGGCTGTTGCTCAAAGTGCGCCGGCGAGCCTTCGGCCTCCAGCCATTGCACTTCATTGTTGCCGTTGGTTTGTATGGTGATTCGGTTCGCGAGGATGCGCAGCGTTCCCTGGGTGAGTTCGACTGAGCCCTCATAAACGGTCCGACCCTGACGCTGATCATGTGTGGCGCGGTCAGACTGGATGTGAATGGGCTGATCACGATCCTCCGGCAGTGCCAGAGCGGTGAGTGAAGCAATAACCAGGGGCAGTGTCGTTGCAAAGACCACCATCCGACGCAGACAACGCTTAATCATCGGCGTCTTCCTGTTGGAGAGGCTGTGGATGGTAGAGGCCCTGAACTTCGGATAGTAACTCAATGCGTTCGTCTCCCAGTTGCGCGCGCAAGCCTATGGCGTCGGTGGTGCCTTGTTCGGCGCGCATGTTAACAGCTTTATCCGTGTGGGCGTATTCCCGAGGCACCTCGACCCAGAGTTCGCTGGTGGTCAGTTCGGTCAGTCCGTGTTCACCATTTTGCCAGGCACGAACACCGTCGTGTAGGAGCACCACATCGCCATCATCCGTGACCCGCCCTTTACGTGCCTGCAGGTGCCAAGGCTCAGCAGTATGGAGGTGCATGGTTAAGTCGGGGTTATCCACGAGGCTGTAGTCGTCTGCGCCGGGGCCAGCGGGGTCTGCTTGGAAGTGCTCAGCACGCTGCGCGCTGAGGCGGTAATGAAGTCGCCCCTGCTCGTCGAGAACACGGGTACGCATATTGTCCACATAGGCGTTGGGGAATTGTCGCTCGTCGTCCGGCGAAGGCTGCGGGCGCTCGGTGGGTGATCGGTCCCAAAACACCAGGGTCAGAATCACCAGCGCCAGGCCAAGCCAGGACATGGGGTGACGATGCATGTCAATCTCCGTTGTGAGGGCGTGCTTAATCCGCCAGGTACGCTGCAAGTAAACGGTCAAAGTGCCGTTGTGCTTTAAGAAGCATATCGCAGGCTTCGCGCACAGCGCCTTCACCGCCTTTAAGTGTGCTTTGCCAGTGGGCCCGTTCTGCAACGCTGGGGTGCGCGTTGGCCACAGCCAGTGCCAGTCCCACTCGGGTCATAATGGTTAGGTCAGGCCAGTCGTCGCCCATGAAAGCGATCTGCTCCAGTGGCACTGGTTGGGTTTGAAGAATTTCTTCCAGCGCCTGCCATTTGTCTTCCCGTCCTTGTACCAGTAGTTCTACACCAAGGTCACGGGCGCGTTTGGCGACTAACTGGCTCTGCCGCCCGGTAATGATGCCCACTTTGATGCCAGCGGATTGTAAAAGTTTGATGCCCTGTCCGTCGAGGGTGCAGAACGCTTTGAATTCTTCGCCGCTGTTGCTGAAGTAAAGGCGGCCGTCGGTGAGAACGCCGTCCACATCCAGCAACAGGAGCTGAATCTGTTGCGCCCGGGCTTGAAGTTGTGCATCCATGGAGTAATTCGGTCTCTTCTTTGATTTATCGGTAGGCGGATTGACGAACGGTACGCCTTACGTTTTGGCGGCACCGTTCGCTTTAGATGATGCCGGCTCGCAGAATGTCGTGCATATGCAGAATGCCCAGCGGCTGACGTTGTTCGTTCACCACCACCAAGGCGGTAATTTTTAAATCTTCCATGATCTTCAAGCCTTCGGCGGCCAGGGTATTGTCCCCAATGGTTTTTGGGTTGGGGGTCATCAGGCTGCCGATCGCTGTGTCGGTCAAGCGCACCCCTTGGCCGACACTGCGCCGCAGATCGCCATCGGTGTATACGCCGACCAGAACGCCTTGCTCATCCACCACCGTGGTCATGCCGAACCCCTTGTCGGTCATTTCCAGCAGTGCTTGGGCCAGAGGGGCGTCGGTGCGCACCCGGGGAATGGCGTCGCCCGTATGCATGATATCGGTCACCAGCAGAAGTAGCTTGCGGCCCAAGGTGCCACCTGGGTGGGAGAAAGCAAAATCCTCAGCGGTAAACCCTCGCGCTTCCAGCAAAGCGATGGCCAGTGCGTCGCCCATGACCAGCGAAGCGGTAGTGCTGGCCGTTGGCGCTAGAGCAAGGGGGCAGGCCTCGCTGGCTACGCTGATGTCGAGGTTGGCGTCCGACATCTCCGCCAGGGGCGAGCGTGCTTTTCCGGTCATGCTGATGATGGGAATGCCCAAGCGCTTTATCAGAGGCAGCAAACTCACTATTTCATCCGAATTGCCCGAATAGGAAATGGCCAGTACCGCATCGCGCGCGGTGATCATGCCGAGGTCGCCGTGGCTGGCCTCGCCCGGATGCATAAAAAAAGCCGGCGTTCCGGTGCTGGTTAACGTGGCGGCGATCTTTTTGCCAATGTGGCCGGATTTGCCCATGCCGGTGACGATAATCCGGCCATTACAGTTGAGCATGAGCTGGCAGGCGTGAGTAAAGGCCTTACCCACCCGTTCACGTAGCGCCGCCACAGCCTCGGCTTCAATATCGATGGTGCGCAGGCCGGAGTGAATAAAGTCAAACTGGGTCATACGGAGTCCAGGTTGGTTTGCCAGTTGAGGGGGCGGCTCACCGCCTATACGGCCGGTCCGGCCAGGGAGCGCATTATAGCGTGATTCTCCGCTTGGCCGCCAAGAAGCACGGTGGCCCAACGGCGGGGCCGCTTTTCAAACGCTCGTGGGAGAGCGGCGGCCAAAAACTGGTTCCGGCAAAGCGCCAAATGGTATAGTGTAGCGCGACGATAATCATGCAGCCGTCTTATATCCAATTGCCACGGCGTCTATCAAATTGCCACGGCGTCGCCGTCTACGGCCAAGCGCCGTACGCAACCCGGAGCTAACCAAGGCTTCGCTTACTAAAGGATGTTGCTTATGTTTGTGAATCACATACACCGTACCGTCTGCGGTTTGTTTTTGATGATGGCTAGCGTGGTGGTGTTCGCTCAGGCTGAAAGCGCCCCGCAGAAAGCCGATACGCCCCATGAAATGGTTGAGCTGGTAACCGAACAGTTGTTGAGCCTTGTGCGGAAGTACAACGACGGCGAGGTAGACACTGAGGCCTATTTTGCCGAATTCGAGCAAACGCTGGAGCCAGTGGTGGATTTTGATTACATCGCACGGGTGGTCATGGGACCCCACGGCGAAGATGCCACCGATGAGCAGATTGCGGACTTTGCCAAGGTGTTTCGCCGGGGACTGGTGCGCACCTATTCCCGAGGCATTGCTGGCTATGTGGACAGCAACATTACGCTGGCGCCGCCCGAGGACGATGTGGCTGAAAAACGGCGTGTGAGTGTGCGGCAAGATGTCCGCCACCAGGGGAGCAACCATCGATTGTCCTACACCATGGCGAAAAATCGGGCAGGGGAGTGGCAGCTGATTAACTTGGTGTTGGACGGCGTAAATTTGGGCCGTTCCTTCCGCAGCCAGTTTTCCGAGGCCGCACGTAAATACGACGGTGATCTGGATCGGGTCATCGATAACTGGCTGGACGATGTCTCCTAGACAGAATCTGGGCGGCGCGCCGTCTCACCCCGCTGGCGAATGAATATGTGAGCCAGGACGGGTGATGTGGGGGAAACGGGTAGACGGGGCTGAGACGGGAAAGATGCGCCCAATGGCGCGTTGAGGTAAGATCCGGTCCCCAATCGTTCATCCGCAACAACGAGAGCCGGATTCTATGCAACCCGAGCAAATTCAAGCCCAGATTGAAAGTCAGATACCCGACAGCCAGGTGCAAGTCGGTATTGAGGGGAGTCACATCAGTCTGATCGTGGTCAGCCCAGCCTTTGAAGGCCTTTCGAGTGTTAAAAGACAGCAGACCGTGTACGCCACCTTGGCCGACCGCATTGCCGATGGCAGCATTCACGCGGTCCACATGAAAACCTTTACGCCCCAGGAATGGCAACAGCAACAGTAGCTGTTCAGCGGCGATCGCTGGTGTCGTGCGCCCATACTGGCCAATACCGGCCCGTACAGAGAGCGCAGGTGCAGGCAGAACACAGAGAATGCAATGGATAAATTAATGATACAGGGCGGCGGGCCGCTCAACGGAGAAATCCGAATTTCAGGCTCGAAAAACTCCGCTCTGCCCATTCTGGCGGCAACGCTCTTGGCCGATGGGCCCGTACGCGTCGGCAACATGCCGCACCTGAACGACATCACCACCATGCTCGCGCTATTGCGTTGCATGGGCGTGGCGGCACCATCGACGAGAAAATGTGCGTCGAAGTGGACGCCAGCAGCATCAACGACTTCACCGCGCCCTACGAGCTGGTGAAAACCATGCGCGCTTCCATTTTGGTGTTGGGGCCTATGCTGGCCCGCCATGGGGTGGCTAATGTGTCGTTCCCCGGTGGCTGCGCCATCGGTAGCCGACCGGTGGATATTCACCTGCGCGGTCTGGAGGCCATGGGTGCCGTCATCGAAGTGGATGAAGGCTACATTCGAGCCCGTTCCAATGGCCGGCTTAAAGGTGCCCACATCCTCATGGACACCGTCACAGTGGGGGGCACGGAAAACCTGCTGATGGCGGCGGCACTGGCCGAAGGTACCACGGTACTGGAAAACGCTGCTCGGGAGCCGGAAGTGGTGGATCTCACCCAGTGCCTGATCGCTATGGGGGCAGACATTGAAGGGGTCGGCACGACCACCTTGACGATCAAAGGCGTCGAGCGCCTGAACCCCTGCAGTTACAATGTGATGCCGGACCGGATCGAAACCGGTACCTATTTAGTGGCGGCTGCGGCAACCCGTGGCCGGGTTAAACTTAAAGACACCCGGGAGGATATACTCGAAGGGGTGCTGCTTAAGTTGCAAGAAGCCGGCGGGCAGATCAGCACCGGTCCTGACTGGATTGAGCTGGATATGCATGGCAATCGCCCGCGCGCGGTGAGCCTGCGCACGGCGCCCTATCCGGCGTTTCCCACCGACATGCAGGCTCAGTTTACGGCCATGAATGCGGTGGCCGAAGGCACCAGCACGGTAACCGAAACCATCTTCGAAAACCGCTTGATTCAAGTGCACGAATTAAACCGCATGGGTGCGAAAATCACCTTGGAAGGCAATACCGCCATGATTACTGGCGTGGAACGACTTAAAGGCGCCCCGGTAATGGCGACGGATTTACGCGCCTCAGCCAGCTTAGTCATCGCCGGTATGGTGGCCGAGGGCACCACGTTGGTGGACCGCATTTACCATATCGATCGCGGTTACGAGTGTATCGAAGAAAAACTGCAAATGCTGGGTGCGAACATCCGGCGAATCCCCAGTTAACAACGCGCATTTTATGAGCCAATTACTGACCATCGCCCTGACCAAAGGCCGCATTCTGGAGCAGACACTGCCGCTTTTGGCGGCCGCGGGGATTGTGCCCGCCGAAGATATCAATAAGAGCCGCAAACTGGTGTTTGCCACGAACCACTCGGATGTGCGACTGCTGGTGCTGCGCGGCTCGGACGTGCCCACTTACGTGCAGTTTGGCGCCGCCGATATCGGCGTATCCGGTAAAGACACCCTCATGGAAAACGGTGCCGATGGCTTGTATGAGCCGCTGGATCTCCAGATTGCCCGCTGCAAACTGGTTACCGCTGCCCTGGCGGATGCCCCGGTACGGAAAGGGCGCATCAAGGTGGCTACCAAATACGTCAATATTGCCAAGCGCTATTACGCCACTCAAGGCCGGCAGATAGACGTGATTAAACTGTACGGCGCCATGGAGTTGGCGCCGATCATGAATCTGGCGGACGAAATCGTGGATATTGTCGATACCGGCAATACCCTGCGTGCCAATGGCCTGGTAGAGCGCGAATTCATTGCCGACATCAGTTCACGACTCATCGTGAACAAAGCGTCCATGAAAATGAAACATGTGCAGATTCAGGCCATTATTGACGCCATCGCCCAAGTGGTGGGAACCGAAACCGCGACTGGTTAACGTCCATCCACCATTGATATTTTTCTGCTGGGAGGAAGCTGCCCCATGGCGGATGCCAACGATTTTTCCATCGCGCGCCTCAATGCGTCCCAAGCGGACTTCGACGCACGGCTTGACGCTCTTTTAGCCTGGGATTCGGTGTCCGATGCCGGTGTGACCGAGGTGGTCGCTGAGATTCTTCACCAGGTTAAAACCCGCGGTGACGCCGCGTTGCTCGAATACACCAACCGTTTGGACCGACGTCAAGTGGGCTCGGTGGCCGCGCTGGCTCTCACACCGGAGTCCCTGCAGCAGGCATTGGAGCAAATTTCGCCCGAGCAGCGCGAGGCGCTGGAACATGCGGCGCGGCGGATTCGTCTCTACCACGAGCATCAAAAGCAATCTTCATGGCAGTACACCGAACCGGACGGTACAGTTTTGGGGCAGCAAGTGTCCGCGATGGAGCGGGTCGGGCTCTACGTTCCCGGCGGCAAAGCCTCTTACCCCTCATCGGTACTGATGAATGCCATACCCGCCAAGGTGGCCGGTGTGGATGAGCTGATCATGGTGGTACCGGCCCCGGATGGCGAATTGAGCCCAATGGTTCTGGCTGCCGCCGCCATTGCCGGTGTCGATCGCGTGATCACTGTAGGTGGTGCCCAGGCGGTTGCGGCACTTGCTTATGGCACCCAGTCGATTCCGAAAGTGGACAAGATTGTCGGCCCGGGCAATATTTACGTGGCGACTGCCAAGCGCGCGGTGTTCGGTCAGGTGGCCATCGATATGATCGCCGGACCTTCAGAAATCTTGGTGATCTGCGACGGTAAAACGGACCCGGAATGGATTGCCATGGATCTGTTCAGTCAGGCAGAGCACGACGAACAGGCCCAGTCGATATTGGTGAGCCCCGATGGCGACTTTTTGGATCGGGTAGAGCAGGCCATGGCACGTCTGTTGCCGAGCTTGCAGCGCCACGCCATTGCCCGGCAATCTCTGGCCGGACGAGGTGCTTTGATTAAAGTGGCGGATATGGATCAGGCCCTGGAAGTAAGCAACCGCATCGCCCCCGAGCACCTGGAGTTGTCGGTGGCCGATCCCGATGCACTGCTGCCCAAGGTGCGCCATGCCGGCGCTATTTTTATGGGCCGCTATACGCCCGAGGCTCTGGGGGATTATTGCGCCGGACCCAACCACGTATTGCCGACTTCGGGGACGGCGCGCTTTTCCTCACCCCTGGGCGTGTATGATTTCCAAAAGCGCAGTTCGATTATTAAGTGCTCGCCGGAAGGTGCCGACACCCTGGGGCGCATAGCGTCGGTATTGGCACGCAGTGAAGATTTGGAGGCGCATGCGCGCTCGGCTGAAATGCGTTTTCAAACCACGGAAACGAAGAACAAAAGCTGACAATCTAGCCCGATTTGGCCGGCCGCTCGCCGATCACGGTTTCCAGTTGCAAAGGGCGGCCACCGCGCAGAATACGCAAGGTGACCTCGCTGCCGGGCTCGGTGGCGGCAATCTGATTCATGCCCCGGCGCCCGTCCTCGCCCACAGACTGGTCATTGATATGAGTCAGGATATCGCCTGGGTTCAGCCCCGCCAAATGCGCCGGGCTGTCGGCGTAAATGGCGGTTACCAGCACCCCTTCCAGGCCCGATTCGGCTGAAAATTCTCGGGCCAGTCGCGGCGTTAAGGGCTGCGCTTCCAAACCCAGCCAGCCGCGAACCACACGGCCATGCTCAATAATCTCATGCAGCGAATTCATGGCCGAGTCGGCGGGAATGGCAAAACTCACGCCCACGGAAAATTCACTTTGGCCCAAGAACTCACTCTCACGCAAAATAGCGGTGTTGATGCCCAGCAGCCGGCCCTCGGTGTCCACCAAGGCGCCACCGGAGTTGCCCACGTTGATGGCGGCGTCGGTTTGTAAAAAGTTTTCGTATTCGCTGATGTTCAGATTCCAGCGCCCCGTGGCACTGATAATGCCTTGGGTCACGGTCTGACCCACGCCAAACGGGTTACCAATGGCTAAAACAATATCGCCCACCCGGGCCTTGCTGGGCTCGCCCACGGTGATGGCCGTCAGCTGGTCCAGCTCGATCTTCAGTACCGCTAAATCGCTCTCGGGGTCCGTACCCACCAGTTGCGCTCGGGTTTCCCGGCCGTCATGGAGCAGCACCAGTATGTCTTCGGCGCCACGAATGACATGCTCATTGGTGAGTAAATACCCGCGTGTGTCCACAATAACGCCCGAGCCCAAGGCCGATTGCTGACGCTGTTGTGGCTGCTCCAAATGGCGCTGCAGGTGACGGTAAAGCGGATGATCCGCCAGAGGGTGGCGACGCTGTTCCAGGGCCTTGCGGGTATAAATGTTAACCACGGCGGGCGCCGCTCGATCGACGGCGTCCGCATAAGAGTGCAATGCCTGTGATTGCGGGCTAGGGGTGGCTTGAGCGCGTCCGTCCAGCACGGGTGCCGGGCGCAGGTCGGGGAAGATCAGCAATGCCAGCAAAGCGATAAGAAGCCCTGCGGCAACGGGCCAGCCCAAGGACTGTAATAGGCGTAATGCCGCCATCGTAAGTTCTGCTCCTACTGCCTTGCTGGCCGGCGGCGCCCCGTGTCGGTCTAGGGGCGCTCGGCGGTGGTGTTATTGTCTGCGGTGGTATCGGGCTCGGCGTTGTCGACCGCAGGCCGGTCGTCATCGTCGTGTAGCCCGTAGCCTTCACTGAGGGTGCCCAGACCTTGTTTGGGTGCCCAGTCTCGGGGTGCCTGGAAGTGCTCCTCACTCACATAGGTTTTTTCGGCCCCCAACAGCTGAGTGTTTGCGGACTCCAGAATTTGCCGGCTCAGGGCCGGGGTGGTCAATTTTAGGGCGCTGTTGGCCAAGTGCTCGTAAACTTCGCGGTAACTTTGGGTCAGGTTATTCACCAACTCAGAGGTGTGGGCAAAATGTTCAGTGACGTCTTGCTGGTATTTTTTCAACTCGTCCTCAGCGCGGTACAAGCGCTCTTCCATTTCGCGAGTCCGGTTCGGTGGGCCCCACAGTCGCAGAAAGAAGGCGGCCAAGGCGGCTCCGCCCAGCAGACAAAGTAGGCCAGTAATAATAAGGGTGCTGATTGAAACCACGAAATTCTCCTAAGATCTGCCTACGATGTGCGAACCGATCATTGGCACGAATCGCTGGTGTCCATGCAATTAGGTCGGTGCTCACGGTATTATACGGCTTTTTCGCCGGCCAGTCGGTGTTCGTGACTAAATCAGCCATTCTCGAACGCCCTACCTGATTCGCCTGATGACCTAATGACACGGAGCTTACGCCATGACAGGAGTATTTTCGCAGACCGAGACCGCAATTACCATTGATGGCCCGGTGGGCTCGCTGGAGGCGCGCGCCCAGGGCGGACGCGCCGATGGGCCATTAGCGGGGCAGGGTTATGCGGCGGTGGTGTGTCACCCGCATCCGCTGCACGAGGGCACTATGCACAATAAGGTGGTGACGACGTTGGTGCGTACTTACCGGGACCTCGGCATAGACTCGGTGCGTTTCAACTTTCGCGGTGTGGGAGCCAGCGAGGGCGAGTACGATCAGGCGAAGGGAGAAGTGGAGGATCTGTTGGCGGTGGTAGCGTGGATGTCGTCCCAAGGGGGGTACTCAAACCTCTTGTTGGCTGGGTTCTCCTTCGGCTCGTCGGTGGCGGCTCAAGCCGTTTATCGCAGCAACTGGGCGGTGCGACACCTGACATTGGTGGCGCCGCCGGTGGAGCGCTATCCCTACGATCAGGACGGTCAATTTCCCTGTCCGGTGTGTCTGATTCAGGGCGATAAAGATGATGTGGTCGATCCTGAAAGTGTTTACCGATGGCAAAAGGACATCAAATCGCCGCTCATCTTGTTGCGCTATCCGGAAGCGGGACATTTTTTTCACGGCGGGCTGGTTACCTTGAAGAACGATCTGATGGAGCGCTTGACCGCGCAACTGGAGGATGCTCATTGATGGTTGGCAGGCGGTTGGCCGTCATGGCCAGGAATGTGTGGGTAGGAGTGAGTGGGTGTGAGTCAGTTTAGTAACGATCCGCGCGGGCGTTATCAGCGCGATCTTGAGCGTCCGGATTTTCGTCACGACCCGGCTCAGGCCAACGCAGTGGATGCCTTACAGGCATTGTATGAACAGTTGTTAGCGACGCCCGACCCAACCAAAGGTTGGGCGGCACGCGTGCGCCGGTTGCTCGGTCGCCCGGCGACACCGGTACGGGGCTTGTATCTATGGGGCAGTGTAGGGCGCGGTAAAACCTACCTCATGGACAACTTTTACGAAAGCCTGCCGTTTGAACGCAAGATGCGCGTCCATTTTCACCGGTTTATGCGCCGGGTGCATGGGGAATTGAAGCGCCTGGCGGGAGAAAAGAACCCTCTGGATGGGGTCGCCGATACCTTAGCGGCAGAGGCGCGGGTGATCTGCTTCGATGAATTTTTCGTATCCGACATCACCGACGCCATGATTTTAGGAACCCTGCTGAAAGCGTTATTCGCACGTGGCGTAACCCTGGTGGCCACGTCAAATATCCCCCCGGCTGATCTCTATCGTGACGGTTTGCAGCGCGCCCGTTTTTTACCGGCCATCGACTTGCTCCAGCGCCATTGCCGTGTGCTGGTCGTGGACGGGGAAAGCGATCATCGTCTGCGCGCGCTGCGACAGGCATCACTGTATTACACCCCCTTGGGCGAGGCGGCGGAGAGCAGTATGCACGAGCGATTTCATGCTCTGGTGCCAAATGCCGAGGAGCTGCGTGCTGACCAAACATTGATGGTCGAGGGTCGCCCGATCCAAGCCCGCTATGTGGCTGAGGATGTAGTGTGGTTTGAGTTTGAGCAATTGTGCGAGGGCCCACGATCACACAATGACTACATCGAACTGGCCCGGGAATATCACGCGGTGCTGATCAGCAACGTGCCCGCGCTGGGAGTGCGCAGCGATGACCCGGCCCGGCGGTTTATCAGTGTGGTGGATGAGTTCTACGATCGGCGAGTCAAGCTGATTCTCTCCGCGGCTCACCCACTGACGGAGCTCTATCAGGGCGAGCGGTTGGCGTTTGAGTTCCAGCGCACGGTCAGCCGTTTGCTGGAAATGCAAAGTGTCGAGTACCTGTCGCTGGCCCATGAACCGTGATGAATGCATGTATCGCTTTTACGAATCCGTAAAGCACACAAAAGGATGAATTAAAAGATCCAGACAAAAACCGAAAAATAATTTTATTTACTCATCAATTATCGACGCTCGCTGTCGACTGGAACAGAGTTCTGGACGCTTCTAACGCTGGCCGTTATAGTGCTCTGTGCACTCACGGCTTGGGCGGTATTATGAACAGCGATCAGAATAAAAATTGCACCCACATACTGATACTCGGGGGCGGCAGTGCCGGTTGGTTGACCGCAAGTATTATCGCCGCCGAACACTGCTCGAACAGTAGCGAGGGAGTGCAAATCACCTTGGTGGAATCGCCCGATGTGCCCACCGTTGGTGTGGGCGAGGGCACCTGGCCAACAATGCGTCAAACCCTGCGTCGCATTGGCCTTTCAGAGCACACTTTTTTTCGCGAATGCGATGCATCGTTTAAGCAAGGCACCCAGTTTTGTCAATGGGTGGACGGCGCTGAGGACGATGTTTTCTACCATCCTTTTACGCTGCCCGAAGGCTACCTGGAGACGGATCTGCACGGCTACTGGCAACGCCGAGGTTTAGCCACCTCTTACGCCGAGACTTTTAGCCCGCAGATTTCTGTATGCGAGCGCGCCCTAGCACCCAAACAGCTTGTCACGCCCGACTATGCGGCCGTAGTGAATTACGGCTACCACTTTAACGTGGGCAAGTTCGGCCAGTTGCTTCAGCGCCATGCGACCGAGAAGCTGGGCGTGAAGCATGTGCTTGATCATGTAAGCGGGGTTAACAGTTTCGATAACGGTGATATCCGTTCACTGAGCACCCGCAGCAACGGTGAGCTGGAGGCGGATTTATTTATCGATTGCAGCGGCAGTGCCTCATTTTTATTGGGCCAGCACTTTGGCGTAGCGTGGCGCGATTGCCGGCCGATCTTACTCAACGATCGAGCGGTGGCGACCCAGGTTCCTTACCGCGATGCGCAAGCGCCGATAACCTCGACTACGGTTTCGACGGCGCAAACCAATGGCTGGATATGGGATATCGCCTTGCCAACCCGGCGCGGAGTGGGGCATGTTTACTCCAGCGAGCTTACCTCCCGTGAACAGGCGGAGCGGGATTTGCGTAAATACATTGCCCGCGATTTAGGTCAGGAGAGCGCTGAAGAGTTGGAGGTTAGAGCGCTTCAATTTGAACCGGGCTACCGGGCGTATTTTTGGCACCGCAACTGTGTGGCCGTGGGCATGTCAGGAGGCTTTATCGAGCCACTGGAAGCATCGGCGCTGGTGTTGGTGGAATTGGCCGCTGAGATGATTCGCGATGAGCTGCCAAGAAACCGCGCTATGATGGATTTTGTTGCACGAGAGTTTAACGAGAAGTTTCTCTACCGTTGGGAGCGAGTGATTGATTTTTTAAAACTGCACTATGTGTTGTCCCGGCGCGAGGGAGAATACTGGGAGGCGCAACGTCACCCGGACTCCATACCCGAAAGTCTCGCACAGAAACTGCAACTGTGGCGCCATCGGCCCCCAAGCCTATATGATTTTGATCGGGTGGGAGAGGTCTTTCCCTCGGCCAGTTACCAATACGTTCTGTACGGGATGGGGTTTCATACCGAACCACGAGCCACCGCCAAGGCCAGCGAGCGCGATGATGTGATTGAGCGCTATATCGAAGAGGCTCGGCGTAAAACGGATCAGTATCTTCAGGCGCTGCCCAGTAACCGGGCGTTAATCGCGCATTATTTGCGCTAGGGAATCGTTGAAAACCAGTCATTCCCGCTAAGGCGCACTGCTGTCCAGAATAATTAATGCAAAACGCCTTTGTAGCAGCCCGTAAGTCATTCTTATCGAAGAATCTTTACCTTTGAGGATAGAAAGAATGACGTTGCTCGGGGCTGCTAGGGCCGTGCAGGATGAGTGTTCAGCAAGCCTCACAAGAGGGATCTTGTGGGGCAGTCCCCAGGGAGGGGTTTACGACGTTTGCTGAACACTCATCCTGTGCGGCCCGAGGGCTTGCTTACGAAGTTACCGACCTATTGATTTATTCCGGATAGCAGTGCGCGTAAGGCGGGTGCCAAGCCACGAATTTTCTTGATGCCCGTTCGCGATCGGGGTCGAGGGTGGTGCGCGGGCATGACAATTTTAATCGTCGGACCGGCGCCACCAGAAGTTAACCAAAATATTGATATCTCGAAGCGACTCCACGTTGTGCCACCATTGATAGGGAATAAAAATCGCGTCGCCAGGCTCTAATTCGGCTACGACGGCGTGCTTTAGGGCCTCCTTGAAACGCGGAAATTTTTGCAAGTCTGGCCGAGCTAAATCAACCCTGCTGACCTCCCGACCAGCCGGTGTTTTGGGCACATTGGCTATATACAGGTTTTCTTCTTGCTCGGGGGGAAAAAGTGTAAAGCGGCGCCGGCCAGCGGTCACACAGGCAATGTTTTCATAATTGTCGTTGTGGGTGGGTACCACCACTCTATTGCCGATCCAGATTTTGGGCATCACGGCGTGGGGCAGCGCATCCAGCACACAGTCGTGTTCAAGCCCGGGCAGATAATGAGGCACTTCCATAGAGCCCAGGTAAAATGTGGGCCCGGTAGCGGTGTTGCCTGGGTCTCCTAGAAAATCCAGGGCGTCTTCAAGATAACCGTTCATGCGTTGAAAGTTAAACGCTTTGAAGTCTGCTCGATAAAATATCCGGCCGCGCTCTTGAGGCCTGGCAATCATGGCCTGCATTACCACTTTCTGGTCATATTGACGCAAATAATCGCTCAGGTGAGCAAATGAGGTTTGCGCCGCGTTAACCAAAGGCCAATGCGCAACGGCGGAACGAAAAACAACCGGCTGTTGACGAGCCACACACTCCGCAAGTGACTGCTTGTCGAGCCGGGGCAGGGTGTGAATGGTGTTCGCTTTAGTGGCACTCGTTTCGGTGCCCGTGTTTTCCGTGGTTAGCATTGCTCAAACCCTTGCAGGAATAGACTGCGTTGTTAACACCCATCAGGAGGTGATGGATGGGGGCAAAAACGCTTGATAAAATCTTCGTGAGAAGGCAGGCCCTCCACGAACCGGGAGGCTGAGTTTTCAATGGTTGATAAAAACTCACGCAGCTCTTGCGCCGACATCTCGTTCACAAACGGATGGTAAGAGTCGGGCATAAGCCCTTGTCCCATCATGATTTGTGCCCACGAAAAGTCGTTAAACACTTCATACTCTTTTTTAAACACTCGCCCCGATGCCTTGAACATATCAATACGGTGCTGCAACTCATCGGGTACACTCATATTTGTACAGTGGCGCCAAAAGGGCGTATCTTTGCGGCCCGTCACCTTGTAGTGAAGAATAATAAAGTCGCGAACGGCTACCATCTCTTTCCCACTTTGCTGGTTAAACTCATCGCGGGCTGTGAAAGATATGTCATCGCCCTCGAACAGTTGCACCAGGCGAATAAGATTTCTTTGTAAAAAGTAAATGCTGGTGGATTCCAAAGGCTCCAGAAAACCGCTGGATAACCCCATGGCGATACAGTTTTTGTGCCACTGTTTTTTACGCATGCCGGTGGTGAAACGGTTAACACGGGGTTCTCGGATAGGCTCTTCAATATGGCTTAGCAACTCACTCTCGGCCGCCTCATGGGATAAATACTCGCTGCTGTACACTCGGCCGTTACCCATCCGGGTTTGCAGGGGGATGCGCCAGCGCCAGCCAACGTCATGGGCGATGGCGCGTGTATAGGGCTTGGGGCTCTCGGTGGAGCGTGTCTGAACAGCGATAGCGCTGTCACATAAAAGCCATTGGCTCCAATCTTCATAGCCGGTTTTCAGTGCACCTTCTATGAGCAGGGCTCTAAAGCCAGTGCAGTCGATAAATAAGTCGCCCTCAATGGCTTGGCCGGACCTTAACGACAGTGAGGTTATGGAACCGTCTTCGTCCAGATTAACACTTTCGATAAAGTCGTCTATGTGCGTGACGCCACGCTTGACACTGTACGTCTGTAAAAACTGAGCGTATTTGGCCGCGTCGAAGTGATACGCATAGACCAAGCCTCGGTTGGGCAGTATGGCGAACTTATTTTGCCGGGCGGCCATTGTGGCGGTGGAGTACTTCTCGTAGTCACTCACGCAGTTGGGCTTGCTGGCCAGCCAGTAATGGAAGAAGTTGCAGGGCCAGAACTCGCGTCCCGGTCGGCTAAAAGAGTGAATGTAAGAGCTGCCATCGCCTTTCCAGTTTTCAAATTCAATACCGACTTTGAAAGTGCCATCAACGGATTGCATGAACTCCGCTTCGTCCAGGCCCAGCAAGTCGTTAAACGTCACTATCAAAGGGATGGTGGACTCGCCTACACCGACAGTGGGAACGTCGCTTGACTCAATGAGGGTAATGTCCGCACTTTTGGAGAGATGCTTGGCCAGAAAGGCGGCAGATGTCCACCCTGCGGTTCCTCCGCCGGCGATCACAATACGGGTTTTCTTCGGATTCATAGCAGTTACTCAAACAGTGCTTGCCACAATTTTTTCCTGTTTTCGAAAAGGGCTCTAATGATGAAGGACCTGAGGCTAAGGAGCCATAGCTCGGGATTTTCGGTCTACCAGGTTCTGCACCTTGGACAACGAGGCGATCACCATAAAAATAGCCTCCAACCAACCTTTTTTATGCAGTTCGCTCAGTTGTTCCGCTGTCAATTGCGCCAACTTTTGTTCGTTCACGGTATAAAACCCGACCAGTTGGCCTTCCGATCCATTCGCCAGTCGGATATTCATGTTGACGGATTCCAGAAGATCAAGTTCGGCGAGCTTTTTGGCAAAGGCCCGGTCATCGCCATAGGATTGATGAATGGTCTCCAGAAGGCCCGAGGCGCGCTCAAGGTAATCGGTGGTGCTGCCATCGTCGCGGAACAGGCGCTCGCCAGACTCATCATTGCTGACTTTGGGGTGGTCCAGGTCTATATTGAGCATTCTTTTTTTGTCGTTAGACGCGCTATCGTGATACAAACCGATTGAGAACGGCAACCTTTGCATCATGATGGGTATGTAGGGTGCATCCCAACCACTGTCGGTCAAAAACAAATTCTCATTGCTTTGCAAGCCAAACAGTGCCACTGCAATAAAATCGTTATCCCCTGCCTGTTGTTGAAAAACAATCGGGTAGTGGGACTGTATGGTTTTAAATTCACGGGCGAAGGTGGGTGAGTACATAACATTATCGCCCAGTTCAGCCGAGTATCTGTTGTGGACCCTTAGGCTCTTATGGTCACTGCTGTTTAAGAGAACGTTGTTGGCCATGGTTCGACTCTTTATGAATTTTTTACGCGGATAAAAAAAGGGTCGCTGCTAGCAGCGGCCCTTTTCCAGGATGGTTCTTATTGATGCTAGTTCAATTTTGCCAGCCTTGCACCTTCCATTCTCCCGTACGGAGAATGGAAGGGCTCCTTTTGCTTAGAACGTATAGCGAGCGCCGATGTTATAGCGCGCGTAACCTTCGTACCAGCCGGCGGCCATGTACTGGCTGCGGCTGTAGTTGCGGCCAGATTCTTCGGTCACATTGATGCCTTCCACAAAGATCGACAAGTTGTCGGTCACGTCATAGCTGGCACTGATGTCAATCTGGCTATAGTCGTCCACATACAACGGACCACTGGACGCGTCGATACCCCAGCCGGTAGCAGCCAGGAAGCTATCACGCCAGTTGTAGGCGATCCGTGCCTGGAAACCGCCCTTCTCATAGAAACCGATCAGGTTGGCTGAGTCGCTTAAGCCAGTGACCGGAGTCTGAGGAACGCCTACCAACAGGTCGTCGTAATCGGTGTCCTGACTAACCGCGGTGTAGTTAGCAATGAAGCCAAAGCCCGTATCCCAGAAGCTGTGCTGGATGTTGGCTTCCACACCGTCGATGGTTACGGAGCGGTCGGAGTTAAATTGTGTAGACACACTTGCGCGAGCAAGGGGGTCTTCACCCGGAATACCGACAATGACGATCGCGCCGTTGGGGTCCATGTAGGCCGTGGCGTCGTCTTGGAAGTTGTCGAAGATGTACTGACGAATCCCTTCTGCATCGTTGCGGTCAATTCCTGCGTCAATAGCGGCTTGCGCACGGGGTCCTTCTGTGGGCATGTACGCGCCGGGAGGCCCGTCACGGGTTTCCGTGTCGGCACTAATGAAGTTGGACACTTTCTTGCGGAAGTAACCCAATGAAACGTAACTCGAATCGTCGTAGTACCACTCAGCCGAAATATCGAAGTTATCCGACTCGTAGGGCTTCAGGTTGGGGTTACCCGCTGAGGCCTCGACCCCGAACGCACGCACACCACCGTAGTTGGTGCCGCGCAATGCCAGCCAATCCGGACGCGCAATGCTCTGGCTGTATGAGGCACGCAAGGTGATGTCATCCGTTACATCCAAACGCAAGTCCAGCGACGGCAAGAAATTATCGTGACTGCCGCTATCGCTGATCGTGATGGCACTGCCGTCAACGGTGTTCAGGCTGAACTCGTTGTCTGTCACCCAGCGAATCGGGTGATAAGTAAACCCGGTGTAAGGTGCGTCAACATCGGTCTCCACGTAGCGCACGCCAGCGTTAGCTGCGAATACCATGCCGGCAATATCAGTGGTGTAATTCACCTGCACATAAGCACTGTTGGTGGTTTCTACGATTTGCTGGAAGGTATCGGGCGTGGCAGAGCAGTACCAGGTAGAGCCATCGGCACAGTTGGCGTCGCCTTGACCGTCATCAAAGTTAGTGGCGACGTAGTCGCGCAGGGCGTGAAAATCAGTTACAAAACGCTGATCCATAATGGCGGTGTTGGTGCCACCGAGAAAGTCCATTTGCTCCTGAGTGGTCTGGCCAAAGGAGCCAGAGAAGTACTTCAGGATGCTGTCCTTGGAGAAGATCTCATCGGGCAGTTCACCTGGTTGACCCAGACCACCCCAGGAGTCACGGCCGTTATGGGAGTAGGCGGAGTTAAACTCGCCTTCGGTCCAGGCGTAACCAAAGTCAATGTTCCACTGGTCGTTGAATTCCCAGTTACCGTCGAGCTGCACTTGCTTGATCTTGTGCTCGGAGTGGGACTCGCGGAACCAGCTACCAGATGCCTGCAAATCTTCCTGCAGAACGTCATAGCCGCCTTGGCTGTTGCTTAAATCCAATACCAGCGCGGGTACTTCGCCACTGCTGTTTAACGTGGTGCGCTCGCGGCTAAAGGAGGTAACCGAAATGCCGGCACTGTTGCCGTAGGGGCCGTCGGGGCCAAGAACGGCTTCTGAGCTGTGAGCGTCCAGGCTCAGACGCAGCTGGTCCATAGGCTGCCACTCAACATTAAAACCAATGGACTTGTTCTCGGATTTGACCTTTTCAACACCAGAGCCAAAGGTCAGGTCGCCACCGCTGCTTATTTCAGAGTACAACAGGGGTGTTTGCACTGCCGGGGAGTCATTATCCGTGAAAATAGCGCTTTGAGGGGCGTTTGACAGCGCGAACCAGGCGCCCAAATCGTGATAGGTCGATTCTAACTCCTGCGAGCTGTAGGTGTAGTCCAGGGTGGCTGTTAGATTATCAGAGGGCGCAAATTGCAGGGACAACTGGCCGTTGATGCGCTCACGGTCAGCCTCACCAAACACATAGGCCACTTGCTGCGGAATGCCGTAGACATCGTTATCGGCGGGCTGGTTTTGCACGTGGCCCATTCCCATACCGCCCCAAGCCCAGTCAATATGCTCTTCGCCACCCCAGTCCATGTCCACACTACCGCGAATGCTACTCCAGCCGGCACCAGTGGTAGCAGCGGCGGAGCCACTCTCGCGCTTCTGGTAGCTACCGGTTACTGCCACACCAAACTTGCCGTCGGCAAAGGTTTCGCTGTATATGCCAGAAATCTCCGGGGTCAATTTGTCGTCGGAGGAGGAATCATCCCAAACGCCCTTGATGCCCACGGACGCTCTTGAGCCCATTTCCAAAGGTTTGGGGGTAACGATATTTATGGTTGCGCCCATGCCGCCGGAGGGCACGTCAGCGCGTGAGGTTTTGTACACCTCTACGGCTTGTACACCTTCAGAGGCCAGGTTTGAGAAGTCGAAAGAGCGCGACCCAGACGCGTAGGTGGCGCCAATGGTGGCACCGGGCATCTGGCGTCCGTTAAGGGTAACCAGGTTGAAGTCCGGACCCAGGCCACGAACCGTAACTTTGGAGCCTTCGCCGTTCTCCCGGTTGATTGATACACCCGTGATACGCTGGAGAGATTCGGCCAGGTTGGTGTCGGGGAATTTACCGATATCCTCGGCGGAGATGCCGTCTACCACACCGCTGGCGTCGCGCTTCAGGTCCATGGAGCGCTGGAGACTGGCCCGGATGCCGGTAACGACGATTTCGTCGAGTATGGGTTCATCTTGACCATGGGCAATATTTGCCAATCCGGCCAGCGTGCATGACGCCACAGCCGAGGCGATCAATTTTTTTCTAAATGTGTGCTTCGTTCTCATGAGTTGATCCTCAAGAATTTATTTTTAGCGCTGGTCAGCCATTAGCCGACTCATCCGGAGGCAATATTGCGCACTTGACCGGCAACTTCGTCCCACTTTAACCGGAACCGGCAACATGGCGAGTCTCACTTTACGGTTATTAAAGCGGGACCTTGAAAATGCCCGCAATTCAAGGGCTTACAAGCACGGCTAGAGCGAGTTGCGGCGCTCATGGCGGCTGCGCCCTCGGTGGGGTCCCAGTTTGCGTAGGTCCAAAAGTGGGGCGACTGGCGCCAATAAAATAGGCTCTAATGGAACCCATCGACAATTAACTGAATTGAGAGCAGGCGCACCCGCGGGGCGAGGTAGAACGTTGTGATGAGAAAAGCCACTTGTGGTGGGCTGCTGGTATTGTGTGGTTTTATGATGGCGTGTGCCCCGCCGAACCCCGGTGGAGCGGGATCGCTTGCGGCCCGAGTGGATCCCGGGAGTTATCGTTGCGAACCAGGCCATGACAAAAATCAATCGGACAAACATCAAACCAGAGCTCGAGTGAGCAGTGCCGGAATGGTACACGGTTGGGTCGATTCGTGCGAGGGCTGGCTCAATCCCCAGCCGATTCAGCCTAAATTAATTGGGCCCGCGGCCCGTCAACCCACCATGGCTCACCGCTGGTGGGGTACGGTGACCTTTTATGGCGCTCACCGGGTGGGCGATGGGGAAGGGTTGGGTTATATCACCCCAGACCCGATCACAGCGCGGGTGAGTGAGCGCGGTTTGCGCGTTATGGGCATACCGGCGGGGCTCGATGCACAACTGCACAGCTATACCTACCCAATTCCCGAGCCCTTCAAAGAAGTGTACGACGGCATCGCCCTGGCCAACAGCCAGTTTTCGGACATGGACGCCTATGTGCGCGATCACAGCGATGGCTCCGTTACCCTTGAATGGCGCAGCGGCCACCGCCCGATAATGGCGGCTACGTTAGTGCAAGGCTCTCCTTATATATACATCAGCGTCTACCGGGGCGATCTGGTGCTGCGCACCCGCGACGCCGATGGCGAGCACAAAGGTGTGTTCCATCAGCAGGGCAACAGTCTGGGCATCTGGACTCAGGTGGACGGCAAGCGCAATCATTTTCTGCTGACCGGGCACGATAGCCTGAGTGTTGATGACCCCCATGGCCGTGAAATTCGCACGCAGGGACGCAACCGGCATTACACCCTGACTTGGTTGCCCACTTTTGATGCGCCATCGGCTGAAATGGTGCGGGAGTTCGAGCGCTATGCCACGGCTCCAGTCAATGAGGTGCGCATTGACTACCAAGTGGACCCAAGCGATTACTCGGTAACCATCCGGCACCAATACCGCCATGACGGCGAGCCGGTGACCACGTTGACGGGTTTGCAGCCCCTGCACTGGAAGCACAGCAAGCAGGCGCTCACTTCGTACCAGGTGCGCGGGCCTCGCGGTGTTACCCGTTTCGCGCGAACCCAGAGTTTCGAATACACCTTGCCGTCGGTGGGTGTGCTTCCCGGTTTTCCCGGCGGGATAAGCGATGCCGATCCGAAACGGCTGAAGGAGCTGGTGCAGGAGTTTTTAGTCCAGGATGAGTCGGTGTGGAATCAGGCTGACGACACCTACTTTGCGGGTAAGAACTACGGAAAAGTAGCGGAGTTGGCCGCGATCGCTCGTGCGGAAGGAATGGAGGCGGAAGCCGATCGGCTTTTAGCCTGGCTCAAATCGGAGCTGGAGCAGTGGTTTGGCGGCGAGCCGCGTGATGGTGCCCGGTATTTTGTGTACGACCCAGCGTGGCACACCATTTTGGGGGTGCATGAATCCTTTGGTGCCCATCAACAGTTGAACGATCACCACTTTCACTACGGTTATTTCGTCCGCGCGGCGGCCGAAATCTGTCGGGTTGATGTTAGTTGGTGCGCGCCAGATCGTTGGGGCCCTATGGTGGAACTGCTGATTCGGGATTATGCCGCTGGGCGCAATGACCCGCGTTTTCCGTATCTGCGTCATTTTGATCCCGCTTTTGGTTTTTCCTGGGCATCGGGCTCGGCCAACTACCTGCTCGGTAACAACAACGAATCCACCTCTGAGGCGGCCAATGCGTACGGAGCCATGATTTTGTACGGTTTGGTCACGGATCAACCGGCGCTGGTGGAGCGCGGCGTTTACTTACATGCCTCCACGGCGGCCAGCTTTTGGGAATACTGGAACGATTTGGACGGCTATCGGAGCCTCTATCAGGACCTGCCCGAGCACTACCGCAACTTTCCCATTGATTACCCCAAAATCACCACCTCCATAGTCTGGGGCAGCGGTCACGTGTTCACCACTTGGTTCAGCGAGGCCTACGCCCACATATTGGGTATTCAGGGGCTGCCGATGAATCCGCTGGTTTTGCATTTGGGTCTGTATCCCGATTACTTGGCCGACTATGTCTCGTTGGGGCTCAAGGAATCTGCCAACGGCTTGCCTTCTGGTCTGGCCGACGGGCACTGGCGAGATATTTGGTGGAACATCTGGGCGCTGACCGACCCAGAGGCGGCGCAGGCCGATATGGCGGATTATGGCTTCAATTATCCAGCGGAAGAGGGTGAGACCCACGCCCACACCTATCACTGGGTGAATACGCTGAAGGCGCTGGGACAAGTCAATGGACAATTGCGCGCGGATTATCCGGCCGCGGTGGCTTTTAGTGCGCCTACGGATACCACTTACATCGCCTATAACTTCGGCGCGCAGCCGCGTGTGGTTACGTTCTCTGATGGTACCGAACTGTCTGTGACGCCTGGCTCCTTCGGTGTTCACAAAAAGAGTCACTAAAACCACCATCACAGTGCCCACCTTGGGTTGCGGCAATAGTGGGACTGAGCCACCTTTGTCTGCAGCCCTAAAGTGGGACGACCCTTCCCTTGGGATCGACCATCCTGCACGTCGCCTGCTCCCTCCGAGTGGGCGAGGCACTGGCGAGCATGCTCGCTAAGTTCCGCGCTTGCGATTGTTTGACGCTCATTGCGTGCTTGGCTCTGTGTCTTATGCCGGAGCCTTTTTTCTCTAATTAAAATAATAGCGAGAACATTTAATGGATTTTCGCCGTACGCTGGAAGCTCCAGATCAAATTAATAACCGTCTGTTTCGCCGCATCCTTCTAAGTAGTGTTGTCTGTGGTGCACTGCTTAGTCTGCAGGCGTGCAGTAATGCCGATGACGTTACGGCCGGGAGCGAGCCCACGCCGAGTATTACCTCCGTTACCAATTTCTGGCCACACCGATCCAGCCCGCTGGCGCAACCCGACGCTTACGAAACGAACATCGATGCGTTGCTGGCGCAGATGTCGGTGGAAGAAAAAGTCGGTCAGATGATTCAAGCCGAGCTGCAAAGCGTGACCCCGGATGATGTCCGCAACTATCACTTGGGCTCGATTCTCAACGGCGGCGGATCTTATCCCGATGGGGTTAAAGACGCCCCCGTAGAGGCTTGGTTGGCGATCGCCGATCAGTTCTATCTCGCCTCGGTGGATCAGAGTGAGGGCCGAGTCGCCATCCCATTATTGTGGGGTACCGATGCTGTGCATGGGCACAACAACGTCATGGGTGCGACTTTATTTCCCCACAACATTGGTTTGGGTGCCACGCGCAACCCCGAACTGGTGCGGGCTATTGCCAAGGCAACCGCACGGGAAATGTCGGTGATCGGACAGGATTGGAATTTTGCGCCCACTCTGGCGGTGGCCCGTAATGCTCGTTGGGGCCGTACGTACGAAGCGTACGCGGAAGAACCAGAGCTGCTTTACACCTACGGCAAAGCGGTGACGGAAGGTTTGCAGGGCGCGATTGGGGATGACTGGTTTGGTCCCGGACGCGTGCTGGCCACCGCTAAACATTGGATTGCCGATGGTGGCACCGACGGTGGTATCGACCGCGGCGATGCCAAAATCAGCGAGAGGGAACTGCGCGATATTCACGCCCAAGGCTATTTCGGGGCGCTGGACGCGGGCGTGCAATCGGTCATGGCATCGTTCAGTAGCTGGCAGGGCGAGAAGCTGCACGGCCATCAATACCTGTTGACCGATGTGCTCAAACAGAAACTGGGTTTCGACGGATTTATCATCGGTGATTGGAGCGGCCATCAAATCGTCGAAGGTTGCCAGCCCGACAGTTGCGCCCAGGCGGTCAATGCCGGGCTCGATCTTTTTATGGCTCCGGAGCAGTGGCGCGAACTGCACGCCAATACCGTGGCCCAGGTCAAGCGCGGCGAAATTCCCATGGCGAGAATCGATGACGCTGTCCGGCGCATATTGCGAGTGAAGTTTCGCGCGGGGCTGTTCGACACCGTGCGCCCGTCCGAGCGCCCCTACGCCGGTCACACCGAGTGGCTGGGCGCGGAAGAACATCGGAAATTGGCGCGCCGCGCTGTGCGTGAAAGCCTGGTATTACTGAAAAACAATAACGGTTTATTGCCACTGGATCCCACTTCCCACATTTTGGTGGCCGGTGACGGTGCCCACCATATCGGTAAACAGTCCGGTGGCTGGAGCCTGACCTGGCAGGGCACCGATACCACCAATGATGACTTCCCCGGTGCCACCTCCATTTATCAGGGCCTGGCCCAACAAATTAATGCCGCTGGTGGCCGAGTGCAGTTAAGCGAAGGTAGCGACGACTCTGAGCTGGACTTAAGCGAAGCAATTCCCGATGTGGCCATTGTGGTGTTTGGTGAAGACCCCTACGCCGAGATTGAGGGTGATGTCACTCACCTGGGTTACCTCTCCCGTGCCGATCTTGAACTGTTGCGTCGGCTTCAGGCCAGGGGCATCCCTGTGGTGTCGGTGTTTCTATCCGGCCGGCCCATGTGGGTCAACCCGTACCTGAATGCGTCCGATGCCTTTGTCGCCGCCTGGTTGCCCGGCACGGAGGGGGCGGGTATTGCCGATGTGTTGCTGCGCAACACTCAGGGCGACATCCAGTATGACTTCACCGGCAAGCTGAGCTTTTCCTGGCCCGCCAGTGTCAACCCACCGCCTTTAGGTTCGGATGATGAAGAATACGCGCCGCTCTTTCCCTACGGCTTCGGCTTGAGTTATGCGGATGGACAAGAGCTAGAAAAACTGAGCGAAGAGTCGGTTATTGATTTGAAAAATCCGAACGAAAATTGAGCGCAGTTCGAAAACAGATCACAGCACCAAGCTGTCAGGGTGCAATGGTTTTTTAAAGGAGGGGATTTCT
>DAHVRW010000149.1 GCA_027322215.1 Marinimicrobium sp. | reverse complement strand
GGTGAAATTGTTGGCAGGCAGGAGGGCTTGATGCAATCACCCGAACGGTTATCGAGTATTTTGCGCACCGCGCTGAATTAATTTTTCATTTCTGCGGAGGTGACTCGCCGCCTCCGCCACTTCTGCATCACCTTCGCCACTACTTCGTCATCTCCGCACCATTCTCGTCATCTCCGCACCATTCCCGTCATCTCCGCACGACCCACGTCACCTCCGCGAAGGCGGAGGTCCAGCTTTTTGCAATTGGCGCTTTGGCGGAGTGCTTCGAGCGGGGAAGACATTCCCGGACGCGCTGTGAATACGTCCGTGTAAGCTCGGGTGCAGCATCCCTGCTGCACACGGTCCGTGAAGGCCTGCCCCACTCTCCGCCGTGCGAAACTGGACGATTCGGGAAATAAGGAAATTTTTTATACGGACATCACACTTACTACCCTCACACCCTAGATCAGCCCAGCTTGGGGAATAACCCGATAGCCTATTTGCACAGCGAGCGACCGAAAAAAGCTTACTGGCACCTAGCGCGCTGCAAAGGGTTTGGCGATCTACCTCCGGGACCGTGTGAGACACGGATGTCGAACACGAGATTACAGGGACGTATTTACGGCGTGTCCCGGAGGTAGATCGTCAAGCCCGACTCCATATCTCAATATAGAACGCCTTGGTTTATCTAACGTGATGCCTCGCATCGGCGCTCTGCCCAAATGCTACGACTTCTGACTATTATCCAGTGCCCACTGATAGAGGAAGTTCTTTTTCAGGCCGGTCAATTTAGCGCCGATGCTGGCGGCCTGTTTCAGCGGCAGCTCCGCCAGTAACACCTCCATGGTCCGCTGCGTTTGCGCATCCAATTCCGCGTCAGCGCGCTTGGGTGCTCCCTGCACCAGCAACACGATTTCGCCCCGCTGTTGATTGGTATCCCCTGCCACAAACTCGATCAGCTCCGCCAACGGCGCGCTGCGCACCGTCTCGTGGGTTTTAGTCAACTCCCGGGCCAGCACCGCTTCGCGGTCATCGCCAAATGCCGCCTGCATATCTTTCAAACACTCCAGCACCCGGTGCGGCGCCTCGTAAAAAATCAGCGTGCGCGACTCCCGCGCCAACGCCTCTAACGCTCGCTGACGGGCACCGGCTTTGGCCGGCAAAAACCCTTCGAACGAAAACCGGTCTGACGCCAAACCCGAAACACTGAGTGCAGCGATCAAGGCACAAGCTCCCGGAATCGGCACCACTGGAACACCTTGCGCCCGCGCCGCGTGTACCAACCGATAACCCGGATCGGATACCAGCGGCGTACCGGCATCCGAAATCAACGCCAAATCCTCGCCATTTTGCAAATGGGCCAGCAATTGCTCGAGTCGGCGCTCATCGCTGTGATCGTGATAGGCTACCATCGGCGTTTCAATGGCGAAGTGGGCCATCAGACGGCCACTGTGTCGGGTATCCTCAGCGGCGATCAGCGTAACCGATTGTAGAGTTTCTATCGCTCGCGGTACCATATCGTGCAAATTGCCGATGGGCGTGGCGACCACAAAAAGCGTACCTGACAATGTACTCCGGGGCATAAGTGGTTTCTCGATACATAGATAAACAAGGAATGAGTACCGGTCTAATAGCCCGGCGGACGGAACCGGGATCGGCCGGACACCTCGAAAAACGACGCACTCCCGTTGTGCAGCCTAGCCTAAACCGGCAGGAAGTACCCGCTCGTGCGCTCCGTCTCGGTTTTCCCGCTCCCGAAACCTCAAGATAAAGGGTAAACTTTCCACTCACCTTAATCGCACGATTGACACTTTTGCATTTTGCACGCACGCAAGCTCGGCACTTAGGAGAATACATGCTGAACCGGGGAATTTACTGCGCGCTAATAGCGCTGATGGCCCTTGTACTGACCAGTTGTGGTAACACACCCACCAGACCCTCCTACGACGACACGGCGGCTATGAGTAGTGAGCAGGTCGAAGCTCGGGTGCGCGAGCTGGTGGCGGCGGCGCGCGCCAGCAGCGGTTCGGAGCGGGACAACTATCTTCTGCAGGCAGCGGAGCTGCTCGTTCAACACCAAGAGATCACCTGGGCCCGAAATCTGCTCACACCCATCGACACCCAACAGCTGGCCGACACAGAGTTTATCCGTCACTCGCAGCTGCTGGCTCAAGTCGCCCTGCAAGATAGCGCCTACCTTCTGGCCGAAAGCATTTTAACCAACCCCCGCCTTGAGCAACAGTGGCAGAAGCTGAGCCCCGAGCAGGAAGTGTCCCTGCGGGCCATGCGTGCGGCACTTTTCGAGCGCCGGGGCGAAATTGCCGAGGCTGTCAGCGAGCGTATGCAGCTGGGTGCACTGCTGACGGACGAAGAAGATGAACTGGCCAACCAGGAAGCGATCTGGCAAAGCCTGATGACGCTGCCCCGACACCAACTGGACCAGATGGCCCGCGAAGAAAGCAACCACGCACTGCGCGGCTGGTACAGTTTGGCGGCGCTGAGCAAAAACGATCAGACCAACCTGGAACGTCAGCTGGGCAGCGTCGAGCAGTGGCAGCGGGACTGGCCCCAGCACCCCGCCAGCCGCAATCTACCCCAGGATTTGCAGCTGCTACGCCAGCTCGTCGAACAGGCACCCACACAAATCGCGCTGCTATTACCCCAACAGGGCAACTTAGCCCAGGCCGGCGACGCGGTACGCGATGGTTTTATGGCGGCTTATTACCAAGCCCACACAGAAAAGAGCCGGGTACCACAAGTGCGTCAATACGACAGCTCTGGGGATGCTGACATCGTCGCACTGTACGAGCAGGCGGTGGCCGACGGGGCTGAGTTTGTCATCGGGCCGCTGGACCGGGACAAAGTAGAACGCCTGAGCCAGCTCGAGGAGCTTCCCGCGCCCATACTCACCCTCAACTACACCGAAACCGCCAGCCCGTATCGCGCGGATTTTGAACACCCTCCAGGCTTTTATCAGTTTGGTTTGGCCGCTGAAGACGAAGCGCGGCAAGTGGCCCGACAAGCGTATCTGGACGGGCATCGCTATGCGCTGGTCATCACCCCGGACCGTGGCTGGAGCGAGCGCAGCGCACATGCGTTTACCGACGAGTGGCTCACTCTGGGCGGCCACGTGGTCAACATCAGTCAATTCGTGAATAGCGGCAACTATTCGCGGGTAGTCCAAGAGGCACTGTTGATCGACCAAAGTCAGGCCCGACGGCAAGAGCTGACGCGTCTATTCGGTGCGCAAATGGAATTCGAACCGCGTCGTCGTCAGGATTTGGACATGATCTTCCTGATTGCCAACCCTGAACAGGGGCGACAAATCAAACCCACGCTGGCATTTCACTATGCGGGACAGGTTCCCGTGTACTCCACCAGCCACATCTACTCCGGCGAGCCCAACCGTGCCCGAGACGGCGATCTCAATGGCATTCGCTTCAATGCCATGCCCTGGCTGTTCGACCAGGACAGCGAAGAAAAACAAGCCGTTACCGAGCATGTGCGCGCCCCCGCTATTTACAGTCGTATGCACGCCTTGGGTGTAGACGCCTACCATCTGCATCCGCGTCTGCGCCAATTAGAAGAGGTCAGTCAGGCACGTGTGTACGGCGCTACGGGTGTTTTGCAGATGCTGCCCGACGGACGCATCGAACGGGAGCAGGTGTGGGCGCAGTTCCGCCAGGGGCTCGCACAGCCATTACCTTCACTCGCCGATGTCGAGTTGGAAACGCCATGAGCCTCTGGTCGGCGCGCGCCAACGCCCAACAGGGGCAAAAAGCTGAAGCCTTGGCCGAGGAGTTTTTACAAAGCCAAGGCTTGCGGCCGCGCCAACGCAATTACCGTTGCAAAACCGGGGAGATCGATTTAATCATGACCCAGGGCGAAACCCTGGTGTTTGTGGAAGTGCGCCTACGCGCTAACGCCCGTTTTGCCAGCGCCGCGGAAAGCGTCGATGCGCGCAAACAACACAAACTGCTGCGAGCCGCGCAACACTACCTGCTCCAGCACCGTTTGACCGATAAAGTGCAGTGCCGGTTTGATGTCATCGCCTTCGATCGAGGCCTGGATCCAGCCGGCATTACCTGGGTGCCAAATGCCTTTGGCGCCTGAGCGCAATGCACCCGCACGCAACCAGATAACCGTCAGCAATACTCCGCAGTCAGAGGCGAACGACAATTATGGACCAGCAGGTCATCAATCTTTTTCACGAAAGCATTGAAGCCAAAATGCAATCCGGGGAAAGCTTGGCACCCAAGATAGCCCATGCCAGTGAAGTGCTGGTAGAAGCTTTGCTTAATGAACGCAAAATTCTCACCTGTGGTAACGGCGTAGGCGCAGCCCAGGCGCAAATACTCACCGCCTGTTTACTCAATCGCTTTGAGCAGGAACGCCCCAGCCTCCCCTCGTTCAATTTGGGGGCCGATTACATCAGCCAAAGCGCAATAGCCGCCGACTCCAGCCCCAACGACGTTTACGCAAAACAGATTCGTGCTCTGGGCCAGGCCGGCGATGTTCTGGTACTGATCACCGCCAGCGGTCGTTCTGCGAACCTGCTACAAGCCGTAAGTGCCGCCCACGCTCAAGACATTCGTGTTGTGGCTCTCACCGGTGGTGACGGTGGCAATACGGCGGCATTACTGGATAACCAGGACATTGAGCTGCGGGCGTCTTTGGCTTCCCGAACTCGCATCCATGAAGTACATTTACTGACGCTATTTTGCCTTTGTGATTTAATCGATCGACAATTGTTTGGGGGCCACTCCTGATGTTCCGCGTTTTGTTCCCGATGGTGCTGTTCATTTTCGCTTTCGGTCTGAATGGCTGCACGAGCATTGTCAGTGCCACCACCAGCGAGCCAATCGAGCTCAACCCCGGCAAGCGCACCCTGGGTGCCCGCGTGGACGATAACCAAATCGAGACCATCGCTAAGGTCAATATCAACAAAGCCCACACGGGCCTAAAGGACTCCCCCGTCAAAGTGGACAGCTACAACGCCGTGGTGCTGCTCACCGGACAGGTACCCAGCACCGAGCTACGCGACTTGGCCGGACGCACAGTGGCGAAGATTCACAGTGTGCGCCAGGTACACAACGAATTGCAGGTACAGCAGCCTCTGCCCATGCTCAGGCGCACCAAAGACAGCTGGCTTGGCACTAAAGTCAAAACCAAACTCCTGGCCAACCGGGATGTAGAAGGCCGGCGCATTCGCGTGATTACCGAGGACGGTGCTGTGTACCTAATGGGCTTGGTGTCGCGCGCCGAGGCAGACCGGGTAACGGAGATCGTCCGTCATACTCGAGGCGCCAATAAAGTGGTGCGAGTGTTCGAGTACATCGACTAGCCCGCCTCGCGATTCGTCCCGCACACACGCATCAGGTCGGATACACTAGCAGGCTGTTGAAAAACGTTTTCGAGGCAGGCTA
>DAHVRW010000148.1 GCA_027322215.1 Marinimicrobium sp. | reverse complement strand
TGCGCTGATTGGGGTTTTGGTGCTGCTCGTTATTGCCTCTGGCGTGAGCATTACGCTAAAACGACTGCGCCCGAATAACGACTATCAGGAGCTGCGCCAGCGGGTCAAATCCTGGTGGTTAATGATCGCCCTGGTATTTGCGGCGCTTCTGATGGGCAAGGGCGTCTCCACCGTATTCTTCGGTTTTTTGAGTTTTCTTGCGCTCAAGGAATTCCTCTCCATCGTGCCGACCCGAATGACGGATAGACGGGTAATTCTTTGGCTGTACCTGGCGATACCGGTGCACTACTACTGGGTATACGCGGAATGGTACGGCATGTTCATTATTTTTATCCCGGTCTATTTATTTCTCTTCATTCCCACCCGCATGCTACTTGTAGGTGAAACAGAAGGTTTCATTCGCTCAGCCGCCCGATACCATTGGGCGGTTATGGCCACGGTTTTTTGTCTGAGCCATATCCCTTATCTTCTGGTGCTTCCAGCCTCGGTTAACCCAGCGGGCGGCCCCATCGGCCTGATTATTTATTTGCTCTTTCTTACCCAGTTCAACGACGTCGCCCAATACGTGTGGGGCAAAACCCTCGGCAAGCGAAAAATAGCGCCCCTTATCAGCCCCAATAAAACCTGGGGCGGCTTTTTAGGTGGGCTGCTCACCACCATGGCGGCTGCAGCATTGCTGGCGGAGCATTTAACGCCCCTGAGCTGGCAGGAAGGGCTTATTGCCGGTGCCATTATTGGACCCGCCGGTTTCGTAGGCGACCTGACCATGTCCGCCGTCAAACGGGATTTGAAAATTAAGGACACCAGTCAATTGATACCTGGCCACGGCGGCATTCTGGACCGGCTCGATAGTCTGATCTACTCGTCCCCGCTTTTCTTTCATTATCTGTACTATTTGAAATATTGAGACTAAAGCATGAGTCGCCCGTCCCGCGTTCTTAAACTGCTGTTCTTCATACTTCTGGTACGGCCCGTGGTGCTTATTGTGCTGGGTTTAAATATCATTCACCGGCAAAAGCTCCCCACCAAGGGCCCGGCGATTATCGTCGCCAACCATAACAGCCACCTGGACACCCTGGTGTTGATGTCTGTTATGCCACTGCGGATTTTGCACAAAATCCGGCCCGTTGCGGCGGCGGATTATTTTTTAAAAAATCGGTGGCGCGCCTGGTTCTCCCTGAATGTGATGGGCATTATTCCCCTGGCTCGCAAAGGAAAAGTAGACCGGGGCACTCTGTTTGATGGCTGCCGTGGCGCACTCGCCGATGGTGATATTGTGATTCTGTTCCCCGAGGGGAGCCGTGGCGAAGCCGAGCAAATGCAGCCACTAAAACGGGGCCTGTATCACTTGGTAGCCGTTGAGCCCCATGTTCCTGTTGTACCCGTTGTCATGCGCGGCCTTGGCCGGGCTCTTCCCAAGGGCGACCCAATTCTTGTGCCTTTAACTGCGACGTGGTCGTTGGCAGCCCAATTCACCTTCGGGAGGGGCAAAAAAGCGCGGCTTTTATGGCAGAGATTGAACACGCCTTCCAAAGCCAAATGAAAGAATGCCTCAGTTGGACAGAAACCGAGGAGAGCGAGGTCTAACGCGGTTCCACGAGGTGGCCCTTTGCAGCCTGAGGCCGTCAACCCCGTGGGGACAACCCGGACAGTCATGCGCACCGGCCACAAACCATCCCAAACAGGGTCCCAGCGTTGCCAAATCGACCCAAACCCAATAACATGCACCGCCAATGAAAATCCGCCACAACGACGTGTATTCGTCGTTGCCGGCTGTCCACTAAATGAAATTCAGGCCGTCATGACCGCCCAGCTTCCCGTTTATGTCATCAACCTGCCTGAATCCACCGCCCGACGTGAATCCATCGAGCAGCAAGCCGAGCGCCTCGGTTTTACCCCGCGATTTTTCGAAGCCGTAGACGGGCGGGCAGGGGAGCATCCGTTATTTGCGCGTGTTAATCAGGAAAAGCGCCTGCGCCTAAAAGGCCGCCCGTTCAAGCCTGGAGAACTGGGGGTGTGGGCCAGCCATTACTTGTTATGGGAAAAGTGCGTGCGGGAGAACCAGGCCATGGTCATTCTGGAAGACGACGCACAGCTCAAACCCAACTTCCCCGAATTCTTGGAAGGTTCAGCCAAGATTACGGAACTATTTTCCTACCTGCGGCTCTTCGAGAGCAACCTTGCCAGCAAAAAACTGGCAACCGTGGGCGGCTTTCACATCCACCGTTACTGGCGTAACCCGTTGCGAACCACCGGTTACCTGTTGGCGCCAAGCGCTGCGAAAGCGTTTCTGAGCAAGGCCGACGAATGGGTACTGCCGGTGGATGACTATATGGACCTGGCCTGGCTGCATGGCGTGGATTGTGTAGGCCTCAAGCCTGGCTGCGTAATGGAAGAAACAGAATTTGAAAGCACCATCCAAACCCGTGCGCCCAAGGAGCGTTTAACGCTGCTCCACAAATTGCGAAGGGAAGGGTTTAGGCAATACCTGCGTATGCGCTATTGCCTGGACTTTTTCCGGCGAATTTTGACCCCATAAAGCAACATTACCAATCAAGCCATAAAGGATAATTCGAGCTGTGCAACTCACTGTAAACCCCTGTCTCTATGCCCGCGGTTGGCACTGTGCCTCACGCGGGCCCCACGCGCAGCTCACCCAGAATATCGTTATTGTGAATAAGCCCACCAGCAAGGATCAGCAACGGTAATGCACATACCTGCCTTAAACGCCCATAGCCTTATGGGCCACAGCCTATATAAAATCTTGTTCACAGGGTTGTTCGCTGTTTACCCGCTTCTGGCGCTAACCACATTACGCGGCTACCGCGCAGTGCCCATCCTATTGTTGCTCTTAGCCATAATCGCGCTGGTGCGCAAAGTGCGCGCCTGGCCCGCCGAAATGACCCAGTGGGCCTGGGCGCTGGCACTGCTTACCGGGCCGTTTTACCTGGCCTACGCTTTTGGCGGGCTGGAAGCGCCCAGCATGGAGCGAGTCAGCTACGGCTGGTTATTTTTGGCCATAGGCGCCGCCGCCTATGTGGCCAAACCCCGGCTTGACGTATTTGCCTGGGCCCTGGTGGCAGGCGCCTATGCAACCTTATTGGCGCAGTGGATCAGCGGTGGCCCACGCCCTTCGCTGGAATTTAATCCCATCCCCTATGCAAATGTTGCAGCGGCGTTTTTCTGCCTGCTATGTGTATGGGCGGTACACCAAAAGCGGCCCTGGCAGATGCTTGTTGTGGTGCTGGGGTTAGTCGGCTGGCTGGCGGTTATCGGCTGGACGCAAACCCGCGGTGCCGTGCTCGCCACCCTGCCGGGGCTCATCTATATTCTGATTCACTTCGCCCAGCGCTTTGGTCCAAAAATGAGCGTTGGCGCCTTGGTGGCACTGTGTGTGGTGGCGGTAGCAGGCGATGCCTTAAGTGGGCAAGTGGTCTCCCAGCGCTTCCAGCTGGCCGGGGCAGATATTCGCCAATACCGGGAAGCGCCGGAAACCTTCAGCTCCACCGCCGTGCGCTTGGAGCTGTGGCGCGCCGCCCTGATGGTGGTGCGTGAGCACCCCATGGGCCTGGGTGAAGAGGGCGCCCGCGCCAAGGCCATGGAGTGGACCAAACAAGGCCGTCTACAAAGCTATATTCAGCCCCAACTGGAAGTGGCCCACTTTCATTCCGACTATTTCCAGCAGCTGGCTGTAGCAGGCTACCCAGGGCTGCTTGGTTTACTGCTGTTCTACGGGCTCTTGCTGCGCTACTTCTTCGGGCATCGGCGACATATGGCGGGGCCTATGGGGCTAGTGCTCATCGTGTCCTACATGGTCTCCGGCCTGACGGATGTGCCCCTGTATAACCGCCTAACGCTGTTTACACTTTTTGTGTTAATTACCCTGTGCTTCTCGTCCATCTCTTCCAGGACGGAACGCCAGCACCGCTGACCAGTCATCCCCGTGTAAAAAGTACGTCATCCCCGAGTGGAAAGTACGTCATCCCCGACCCCGATCGGGGATCCAGCTTTAAAAACCAGAATCCACAAACACAGCCCCTTTACCAACACCTCACCAATTACCTTGAACGCTCTACCAAAACTCACTAGCATCCGTTCACGATTTGAACGCTGGCGCGTAAAAACGCATAAACCAGTTGGTGATGGCGCCTGAGCAAGGCAGGGGGCACCTAGAGCGAGTTACCGCCTGCTTGCTCACACTCAAAGGCCTGGCGCATAAAGCCCGCCTCCCCGTGCATGGCTCACGGCGAATAATGGGCATCGAACAATTACACGTGTGACGGCGCAAACAATTTCAGCGAAGCAAGCCATTTAGTCGTGTTGATCGTGTTAAGGTATGTAAGAGTTTGTAATAGCGTGGCATAATGCGTCACAGCCCATCGGGAAATGTTTGTCTCACATTTGTTGCAGAAAAATATGTTTGTAAAGCTTTTTAGCGTGTCCCGCTGTTCTCGGTCGGTGTCCCCAAAGCCAACTTGGCTAACCTTGTTGTTAAATACTCCTTCTCGGGCTCAAGCAGTTTCTGAGGGGCGGGACGTTGTCGTATAGCAAAAAAGCATCATAAGGATCGGTACCCAGAATGACCCTGAAAGTAGGCGCCACCCCACACAGCCAATGGCAGGCGCTAATTCCCTTGCTGGCAAGCCTCGGGTGGGCCGAGCACCAGAACGCAAACCCTGAACACTGGTACCGCGCAGACCCAATTAGCACGGAGCCGGAGGATAAACACCTCCTTTTGCACGCTCGACCAGAGCTTGCGGTTGCGTACGCCATTGATGCTGGGGAAACCCCTGCTGAGGCCGCCGAAGCATGGCGCGTGGCCGCCGAGCAGCTGCTGAACTTTTATAAGCGCAACCGTGGCACCAGTGTGGTAATGGACGTATCGAGCTGCTTGCTTGAGCCGGAAACCTGCGCGGCGGCGCTCACACAATACTTGGGCCTTGCGGCCGAAGGCCAAATACCCGAATTCGCGCTGCCTGAAAAACCCAATCCAGTTAACCAACTGCTGGCCAACCAACTCATTGCCCAAAGTGATGAGTTGAGCAGCCTGCTGGCCGAGCTGGAAGCCTGCACTTTGCCTTTGGGTGACAGCACCTTCGTATCGCCGAGCATCCACATTGCAGAACTGTATGAAGAGCTGCGCGAAGCCCAGCCCGATCGGGCACAAGAGCAGTTAGAAGAAGGGGCGCGGCTACTGGAAACGCAACAACGCCTGGAAACCGAGCTGGAGCAAAGCCGCCGCGACCATGCCAAAACCAAAAAAGTGCTGGCCGAAACCCGGGAAGAGAATGAGCTGGTACTGAACCAGCTATTTCAGGTACAAGAAGAGCTTGAACGCTACCACAACGATGGCAAAAAGACTGACCAAGCGCTGAAGGAAACCGAGCAGGCTCTAAAGGAAACCCAACAAGCCC
>DAHVRW010000147.1 GCA_027322215.1 Marinimicrobium sp. | reverse complement strand
GGTGCTCTATTGCAACGAGCACCCCGAGATGATCGACGGACTGGTGTTACTCGCCGCCTATCCCGGTGAATCGGAACTGGTACAGGAGATTCAAGCCGCAGGCGGACTGAGCCAATGGCCCAATACCGGCCAGGCGGGGAAGGATTTTGAGCGCGACGTGTGGCAGTGGTTGAAGATGGCAACGGGCGCCAGGGCCAGCGGTCCGCACATTATTGTGGCCTATGGTGAGGATGACCGTTTCGCCACCGCCAACGGCCTGCTGGCACAACGGCTGCCCCCAACGCAAGTTTTTACCCGCCCGGGCGGCCACCAGTGGGATGTCTGGCAGGCACTGTGGCAGGACTTGGTAAGCGCCGGTTTACCGATCGCCGATTCGCCCACAGTTACAGCACAACCTCTGACAGTCGCCTCTCAGCCGAACCGGACGGCGAAGCCCCACACCCGCCAGGAAATACAACGCTAGAACGCACAAGGCCCGGCGTTAGCGGCCGGGCCTTGTGCGTTAATCTCGCGGCGGACAGCTTATAACGAGCGGTTGTGGAACTCAGCGTCCAGACGTTCCAGCTCCCGCTTAACCCTGTTGGGCGAGCCCGTTTTACGGGCCAGCATGCTGTAGGCACAGGGCACTATGTACAGGGTGAACAAGGTGGCGGCCACCACACCGAAAATCACCACCACACCAATCACCGCACGGGTTTCTGCCCCCGCACCCGATGACATCACCAGTGGCAGGGCACCCGCCACAGTGGTAATACCGGTCATTACCACCGGGCGCATACGGGTGGCGGCGGCCTCTTCCAACGCCTGCATAAATTCCACGCCCCGATCCCGCAGCTGGTTAGCGAACTCGACGATCAAGATACCGTTCTTCGCGGCCAAGCCCACCAGCATCACCAATCCGATCTGGGAATAAACGTTCAGTGAGTTGCCGGTGAAGTACAGCCCCAACAAACCACCGCCAATGGCCAGCGGCACCGTAAACATGATCACTAACGGGTGCACATAACTTTCAAACTGTGCCGCCAAGACCAGGAAGGTGATCATGATGCCCACCAGGAATATAAACATTACCGAGCCGCCGGCTTGTTTATACTCCAGGGATTGGCCCTTGTAGGAGATCACCACGTGCTCTGGTAAATGCTCAGCCACCAGGTTTTCCAAATGCTCCAATCCCGCCCCGAGACTCAGCCCATTTTCCAGGTTCGCCTCTATGGTGACGGCACGGATTCGGTTATAGCGGTTGAGCTGACCCGCGTCGGCAAACTCACGCACGTTGATCAGATTGCCCAGCGGAATCAACTCCCCGCTGCGCTCAGAACGCACGTAAATGTTCTCTACGCTGCTGATGGTGCGCTGGGCGTCTCGCTGCCCTTCCAGCATAATTTCGTATTCTTCGCCGTTTTCAATATAGGTGGTCACACGGCGCGAGCCCAACATGGTTTCCAAAGTCTGGCCAATATTGCGCACGCTCACGCCGAGGTCGGCCGCGGCGGCACTATCAATCAAGATTTCCAGCTGTGGGCGCGTTTCTTTGTAGTCCCAATCCAGCGCGGCAAAACCTGGGTTATCCTCCTGTATTTTCTCCAGCAGAATATCTCTCCAGATCGCCAGCTCTTCATAGGTGCCGCCACCGAGCACAAATTGGATGGGTTTCTGGGTGCCTGAGCCAAAGCCCTGGCGCATGACCGGAAACGCTTCGACACCCGGCAAATCGCTCAGGGCCTGGCGCACGTCATCCATAATGTCAAAGCCGCTGCGTCTCTCGCTCCAATCCGGCAAAGTGGCGATCGCCATACCGGTGTTGTAGCGCTCCATCGCCCCCCAGGCGCGGGGCGCGCGCACCAACAGCGTGGCAATATCGCCGGCATCGACAAACGTCATCAGGCGATTTTCGATCTCGTCCATGTACTCGTCCATATAGGAGAAGCTGGCGCCTTCAGGGCCATTAACGATCACGAAAAACGAACCCCGATCTTCCCGCGGCGCATACTCCGATGGTAGCTGCTGCAACAGCCACAAGGTGGCCACCAACATGCCGACAAACAAAACGGAAACCACGAGCAAATGCTGAAGACACCAGTGCAACGACTTCGAATAGTAGTGCCGCAGGCAGCGTATGCCCTGGTCCACTTTTTCGACGATTTTATTGCGACGGCTTTTTTTCTTTAGCAGTTTCGAGGCCAGCATCGCCGACAGCGTCAAAGCCACCAACGACGAAAACGCCACGGCAGCGGCCATGGTCAGAGCAAACTCCGAGAACAATCGGCCAATATCACCGGTTAGAAACGCGATGGGGACAAACACCGAAATCAATACCATCGTGGTCGCGATCACCGCAAAGCCGACCTCACGCGTCCCCTCTATCGCCGCCAACAATGGCGGCTTGCCTTTTTCCTCAATATGCCGGACCACGTTTTCCAGCACCACAATGGCGTCGTCCACCACCAGCCCAATGGCCAGCACCAGAGCTAACAGCGTCAGTAGGTTGATGGAAAAACCCAGAACGGCCAGTACCGTAAAGGTGGCGATAATGGATACCGGCACCGTCACCGCTGGAATCAGCATGGCCCGCGCACTGCCCAAAAACAGGTAAATCACCAAGATGACCATGGCGATGGCGAGGGCGAGGGTGACGTACACCTCCTTGATCGCCTGTTCGATATACACCGAACTGTCAAAACTTGGCGACAAATGCATACCCTGGGGCAGAGTTTCGTTTAAACGTTCCACTTCCACTCGCGCCGCCCGGGCCACATCAATGGTATTGGCGGTGGATTGTTTCACCATGCCGATACCGACCATGGGTACCTGGTTGCCACGGAAAATATTCCGATCTTCCTCCGTCCCCTTGACCACTTCGGCCACATCAGCCAAGCGGACCAGATAGCCGTTCTCACCCCGTGCCAGGACGATCTGCGAGAAATCCTCAGGTGTCAGGTACTGACGCCCCATGCGCACGGTAAAGTGGCGTTCGTCCGATTCGATGCTACCGGCCGGCAGCTCAACGTTTTCGGCCCGCAGCGCCGCTTCCACATCGTTGACGGTCAGGTTCCGGGCAGCGAGCGCCTGACGATCCAGCCAAATGCGCATGGCATAGCGCTGTTGCCCACCGATACGCACGCTGGCAACGCCTTCAATGACGGAGAAGCGGTCCACCAGATAGCGCTCTGCATAGTCCGATAGCTCCGGCACCGAGAGGCCTTCACCGGCGAGGTTAAACCAAATAATCACATCTTCGTCGGAGCTGACTTTCTGCACATCCGGCGGATCTACCTCCGTGGGCAACTGGCGCAACACTCGGGAGATGCGGTCGCGGATATCGTTCGCCGCCGCGTCGATATCACGCCCAATATTAAAACGCACGTTAACGCTAGAGCGTCCATTCTGGCTGGCGGATTGAATGTATTCGATGCCCTCTACGCCGGCGATTCGATCCTCGATAACCCGCGTTACGCGCGTTTCCACGATCGCGGCGGCGGCGCCGGGATAGTCCGTTCGGATGGACACGATTGGGGGATCAATATCGGGGTATTCACGCAGCGTTAACCGATCCAGCGCCAACAGCCCAAAGGCAATCAATAACAGCGAAATGACCGACGCAAAGACCGGTCTTTTAATGGATACATCAGATAAAATCATGGCAGCCGGACCCTACCTCTTAAGCAAATCGCTGAGGGTTTCCGAGCCAGTTTCTTCGGCGCGGATACGTACCGGCTCGCCGGGTCGAACTTTTTGCAAACCATGGGTAATGACGCGCTGCCCCGGTGTTAAACCAGAGAGAATTTCCACACGCCCTACCGTGCGCTCGCCAATAGTGACGGGCACGCGGACGACTCGCCCGTCGCCCTCACCGCCTTCCACCACAAACACATGGTGATTACTGCCTGTGGTCACCAGGGCGGATTCGGATATGGTTACCGCCTCACGTTCCCGGGTGCCGAGACGGACGTTCATGGGTAACCCTTGTTTGAGTACGTGGTCATCGTTCGGCAACAGGGCGCGCACGACGATGGAGCGGGTTACCGGGTCGATACGGTTGTCGATACTGTACACCTCGCCTCTGAACACCTGATTGCCCAAGGCGCGGCTTCGGGCCTCAATGGGCAGACCGACTCGTAAGCTGCGCAAATGAATAGAGGGGACGGTGAAATCCAGCTTCATTTGCGAGTCGTCGTTCAAGGTGGTGATTAAATCGCCAGGGGAGACCAGCGCGCCAACACTGATATTGCGCAGACCCACCACACCGTCGAAAGGTGCCCGAATTCGCAAATCGTCCAAACGCGCCTGAATGGCATTGAGTCGAGCCTGAGCCGACTCATACTCGCGCACCCGCTCATCCAGAATGGCCTGGGATATCGCGCCCTGACGCACCAGGGCCTCGACGCGCTCCTTTTGTTTGCGCGCCTCATCGGCGGTGATGCGTGCCTCGCTTAGCAGTGCCAGCTCCTCGGAACTGGTCATTTCCACCAACACGGTGCCCTTAGTCACCCGTTGACCGTCTTCGAAATTCAAACGGGTAACGGTGCGTGTCACCTGCGGACTGACTCGAATGGATTCGTTGGCTTGCAAAGTGCCCAGCGCCTCCACACGGCTGGACAACTTTTCCAACATTGCCCGCTGGACAATAACTTCTGGCCCAGCACTGGCCAAACCCCACTGGGGCCACATGAATAACAACAAAAGCCCTAAAAGCGGGAAAATTCGATTACTTATCATTAATGTCACCGGAAAAACTATGCGGAGGTGCCGAGGCGACTGAAACGTCTGAGGGAGGAGCTGCTCGCGCTAAAATAGACGAACATCAATGCAATAGCTAAACGCCGCCAATCCTTTAACTAGATACCTCGAAGTTTCAGGGCAATACTCAAGCGCTGCAAAGCATTCTACGGCACCTGTCACAAAGCCTGTAGTTAAGCCACGAGCTTTAACAATTATTTACATCGGGGGCCTATTATTAACACGGGTCTTAACATTGGCGGCCTTTAAATTCACACTCAGAGTCAGAGGCCGAAGTGACACCCTAGCCGAGCGACACGACACCCTAGCCGAGCGACGCCATGGCCCCGCCGAGTGTTGCGCACAGGTAGCGGACCGGCCGCCGCTTACGAAAGTTCCGCGTCCCGATCAGGCATCAGAGCGTGCCCAACCATTCCTCTGGTGTTATAAATTAGCGTATTTGAAAGTCTGATAGCGTTTCAGGCTCCGCCAGCGCCACCTCCACCTGGCTCACCTCAGCCCGGCTCGGGCCGTGCCACAACCACTCCTCCAGGGCATCCAGCACGCTGGGCTCTCCACAGGCTACCGCTTCCACCCGGCCATCGGCCAAATTGCGCACCCAGCCCGTCAATCCCAGCTCTTTGGCCTTGGCCTGCGTGCTGGCTCGGTAGGAAACCCGCTGGACGCGGCCGCTTATCCAATAATGCCTACACTCTGTCACCCTGATACCCCTTTCAGCCAG
>DAHVRW010000146.1 GCA_027322215.1 Marinimicrobium sp. | reverse complement strand
ATGGGTATCTCGATGTCACTGTGAGCTCAGTGCTTGGGGACTTCTGGCTGGGTAACTCCATTCTCAGCGTTACAACGGCCCAGGTGCCTGGCCCCGGCGCGTTGGGTTTGATAGTTATTGGGCTAGCGGGTTTGTTTGGCGTTTCCCGACGCAAGAAACGGGCTGAGCAGGTTTAACCGCCGTTTCTAATCATTCCATTGGTCCATTGGTCCATTGGTTGCTATGACCTCGTTCCCACGCTCCTGCGTGGGAACGCTTGGTTTGACTATTCCATCTCGATCCCTCTTTTCACCTACTACGTAGGGTCATCGCCGAGCGCGCAAAGGGCTGTTATTTTCCTTAGTAGTACTGAGCCATAGTTGATGAACCAGAGCGTTGCCAAGCGGGGTGAATGTGCGCCGCTTGAGTTATCGGTTTGCGCGTTCGGCTCATGTTAGAATGCCTGCCATGTCTTTCTATCGTTATTTCTGCGCGCTACGACGCCTGCGGGGTTTCCCGTTATGCACGCCATGAATGAGCTGCAACGCCAGCGCTATCTCAGCGCCTTGGGCGTGGAAAGCTATGCCCCGCGCTGGCTGCTGCCCGGCGCGCCGGAGCCTGTTCTTTGTACACGGCTGCCGGTAGCTGCGGCAGAGGGCGAACCCGAACCGGCGAACCTGCCAGCCGACGCTCAGCCTGGCGCCGCGTCGAGCGATGTCAGCACGGAGTTGCGGACGCTGTCTGGGCGGGTTCCAGAGACAAGAGGCGAACCCCGAGGATCAACCGAAGCGCCCCAGGCGTTATCAGACGTGTTGCGCCAAATCGCGGATTCTGAGGCAGCCCCCGCAGCGCTTCAATCCCCTGCAGCGAGACCTCCTGAAAAACAAAATGCCCTGCCGTTGGTTGCGCCTTTTACGCTAAGCATCTGGCGCTCGTCGTTGCCGGTGCTGATTTTGGACTCCCGCGAACCGAAAGCGGCGATGCCGACCGAGCGATTATTGCGCAACCTGCTGCGCAGTTTGGGCGAGGTGGACACGGCCAGTATTCACGAGGAAATTCTGACCTGTCCATTGGTGCCCCGGGCCACCCCAGCGGATGCGCGGAGTGAGCTGAGCGCTTGGCTGGATGCGGAGCTGACGAGGCGGCCGGTGCAAAAGGTGCTGCTGATGGGACAAAACGCCGCCCGCTACCTGGTGGCAGAAGACTCTGAGCATACGGTTTTACAGTGGCTAAGCTTGCCGGGTTTTGAGGTTCGGGCCTTAACCGCCCCCAGCCTGGTGGATTTATTGCGTGACCCGAGCCAAAAGCGCTCGCTCTGGCGCGCGTTACAAACCGAGCCCGAGGATTAGCCCGGTGTTGGCACCTCGAGCTCCCAGTGAACAGCGTACCCGTGCTGGTATTCCCATTACCTTTCGTCAGCTGACCGCCGAGGATTTACCGGAGGTGATGGCGCTTGAGCGTCAGGTGCAGAGCCATCCCTGGCGACAATCCAGTTTTGAGGATTGCCTTGGGGGCCGCCAGCGCTGCTGGCTGGCCAAACATCAGGGCCAGCTGTTAGGTTTTATGGTTGTCTCCTGGGCCGGAGGCGAGGCGGAGCTGCTCAACATCGCCGTGCGCCCGGCCAGTCAGGGGCAGGGCGTTGGCCGCTGTTTGTTGCGCGCTGCCATAGAGCTGGCCCAATCCCAGGCGCAAATTCTGTTTTTGGAGGTGCGAGTCTCCAACCGCAAGGCGCTGGAGCTGTATTATCAGGAAGATTTTTTTGAAGTGGGTATCCGCCGAGACTATTACCCCGGCACGAACGGCCGCGAAGATGCGCTGGTTCTGGCGCGGCAGCTGTAATTTGCCGTTGTTGCTGTACTCTGATTCTGGACTCCCGCCTACGCGGGAGTGACGAGGATGAGGCGGGAGTGACGAGGATGAGGCGGGAGTGACGAGGATGAGGCGGGAGGGACGAGGACGAGGTCATCCTCCGCCGCCTCTTTCCCGTCATCCTCCGCGCAGGCGGGGGATCCAGTTTTATGGTGTTCGCCGGTAGCCATCCTTATGGCAAGCGCCGCTGGTGTATACTGCGGCGCTGTTCACCCCAGCACCGATCTTCGAGCCCTGACAGCGGTCAGCGACGACTAAAGGCACCCGGCACCCTATGGCGCAGCACCTTACAGCAACCCTGACGGACGGCCCCATCGCCAGACAATTGCGTTCGATGGCGGCGCCCATGGTCTGGGGTTTGCTGGCCACCATGTCGTTTAATGTGGTGGATACTTTTTACGTGGCCCAGTTGGGCAATCTCCCTTTGGCCGCGCTCAGTTTTACCTTTCCGGTAGTGATGGTGTTAACCAGCGTGGGCATTGGGCTGGGGGCGGGTACGTCCTCGGCGGTGGCTCGGCTCATTGGGGAAGGGGATGCTCAAAAGGCCCGGCGTTTGGCCACCGATGCCACCACGTTGACCATGCTTGTTTCCATTCTGGCCAGTGTGCTCGGCTGGTTAATGATGGATCCCATGTTTCTGGCCTTAGGCGCGACGCCGGATCTGCTGCCGCTGATCCGTGAATATATGACGCTCTGGTATTTGAGCGCCCCGTGTTTGGTGGTACCCATGGTGAGCCTTGCGGCGTTGCGGGCCATCGGGATGAGCCATATTCAAGGCTATTTAATGAGCGCCGGCGCCGTGCTCAATGCGATTTTGGACCCGATTTTTATTTTTGGGCTCCTGGGTGCCCCGGCGCTGGAGCTGCGCGGTGCCGCTTTGGCGACGCTAATTACCCGTGCGCTGACCTTGGTGGTGGCGCTGTACATTTTGTATTACCGGGTGCATTTAATGGTCAATCCATTCGTGGGTTGGCAAAAGCTGCGTCGCTCCTGGGCAGTAATCGTCCATGTGGGATTGCCCGCCATGGCGGCCAATGTGGTGGTGCCGCTGTCGAGTGCGGTGATCGTTATGATGGTGGCCCGTTATGGCACCGATGCAGTGGCGGGGCTGGGCGTCGCCATGCGTGTGGAACCGCTGATGCTGATCGTGTTTTACGCCCTGTCGGGGGTAATAGGGCCTTTCTTTGGTCAGAACCATGGGGCTGGTCAGTACGGTCGGCTGGTGGAAGCACAGCGAGTGTTAACGCGCTTTTCCATTGTGTTTGGCCTGGCGGTGGCGGTGGGTCTGTGGTTGTTTGGCGAGCTGTTGGCGAGCTTGTTCAGCGACCATGAGGAGGTATTGGCAGTGGCCACGTTTTACCTTTCGTTGGTGCCGTTCAGTTATGGCGCCTACGGCATTGTTATGTCGGTGAACGCCGCGTTTAATGGCACAGGGCGCCCCTGGCCCGCCATGTTGCTGTCTGCGGCGCGAGTGATTTTGGTATTTCTGCCCCTGGCGTTGTTGGGCCAGTGGCTGTGGCAACTGTCGGGAATTTTTGCAGCCACGGCACTGGCCAATATCGCCGTGGGCCTATGGGCCTGGTTATGGCTGCGCCGATATATTGCCCAGCTGCGTGGCGATGGCTGCGCCCAAAACCAAAAGAGTTAAGCGGTATCCGAAGCCGAGCTGATTGAGTCGAAGCCCCTAATGCGCGAGAATAGCGGCCGCGCCCGGCGCGCCTTTCTGCGGCGACGCCCCACAAACCGATCCAGAAGATTGTATTCATGAGTCAAAACAGCACCCGTGCGGAAGTCAGCAAGCGGCGGACTTTTGCCATTATTTCTCACCCGGACGCGGGTAAAACCACCATGACTGAAAAGCTGCTGCTGTTCGGTCAGGCCATTCAGCAAGCCGGCTCGGTTAAGGGCAAGCGCGGTGCCCATGCCAAATCCGACTGGATGACCATGGAGCAGGAGCGGGGCATTTCCGTCACGTCCTCGGTGATGCAGTTTCCCTACCGGGACCGGGTAATCAACCTGTTGGATACGCCGGGTCACGAAGACTTTTCCGAAGACACCTACCGCACGCTGACTGCCGTCGACTCGGTGCTCATGGTGCTGGATGCGGCGAAAGGTGTGGAAGACCGAACCATTAAACTGATGGATGTTTGCCGCTTGCGGGACACGCCGATTCTGTCGTTTATCAACAAGCTGGACCGGGATTCCCGAGACCCGGTGGAGCTGCTGGACGAAATCGAATCGGTGCTGAACATTCAGGCAACGCCCATTGTGTGGCCTCTGGGTATGGGGCAGGATTTCAAAGGGGTGTACAACCTCTATACCGATACCCTGCATGTGTACCAAAAAGGCCAAGGCTCTGGCATTCCCGACGATGTGCGCATCCAGGGGCTGGACAGCGATGAGGCGCGAGAGCTGCTGGGCAGCGACTACGAGACGGTACAGGAGGAGGTGGAGTTTGCTCGGGGCGCCACCCCAGAGTTCGACCTGGATGCCTACCTGGCGGGGCGTATGACGCCGGTATTTTTCGGCACAGCGCTGGGCAACTTTGGTGTGCGAGAGATGCTCAACGACTTTGTTCAGTGGGCGCCGGCCCCTCTGGGACGCCCCGCTAAAGAGCGATTTGTCGAAGCAAGCGAGGAGAAGTTTTCCGGTTTTGTGTTCAAAATCCAGGCCAACATGGATCCGGGACACCGCGACCGCATCGCGTTCCTGCGCCTGTGCTCGGGCGTCTATGAACAGGGCATGAAGATGCGCCATGTGCGCATTGGCAAGGATGTGAAAATCGCTGATGCGGTGACGTTTATGGCCGGTGATCGCAGCGCCGTAGCGCAGGCGGTCGCGGGGGATATCATCGGCTTGCACAATCACGGCACCATCCAGATCGGTGACACCTTTACCGAGGGTGAGGATCTAAAATTTACCGGCATCCCCCATTTCGCGCCGGAGCTGTTCCGTCGTATCCGGTTGAAAGATCCGCTCAAAACCAAGCAGTTGCAGAAGGGTTTACAGCAGCTGGCNGAAGAGGGTTCGACCCAGGTGTTTTTCCCCCTAAACCGAAACGACATTGTCGTCGGGGCGGTAGGGGTGTTGCAGTTCGAGGTGGTGGCCTATCGCCTCAAGCACGAGTACAAGGTGGATGCGATTTACGAGTCAGTGAACGTTACCACGGCCCGTTGGGTAGAGTCGGAAGACCCGAAAGCATTGGCCCAGTTCAAAGCTAAGTGCGAAGAGAACCTGGCCTTTGACGGCGGCGGTCACCTGACGTATTTGGCGCCCACGCGCGTCAACCTGTCGCTGACCGAAGAGCGCTACCCCGATGTGCAGCTGTGGGCCACTCGTGAACACTGACCGCGCGCTGGAATAAACTCATGTGAGGGGTTCAATGCTGGCAACGATCGTGCTATCCGTGATGGTGTTCGCCGTGGTTATCGGCACGTTTTTATGGGTGCGCTCGCCGGCTTATCGCATTGGTCGGAGTAACGTCATTGAGCTGCTGCAAATGACCGTGGATGGCCGCGCCAGTGAAAACGATTGGAGTGTGTTTGTGAGCATTCCGTTGCGCCACGACCCCTATCTGGAAGAGATTCGCCAGCGCTGCATGGATATTGAAGAGCACACTTATATGGGCAAACGCCGCTCGGGGGCGCTGTTCAGTGAG
>DAHVRW010000145.1 GCA_027322215.1 Marinimicrobium sp. | reverse complement strand
CCCGCACAGCACTGGTTTCCTGACAGGCGCAATAAGCGGAATGATTGGTAAGTGGCTCATTCTGGGGTTTGGTTTGGTGCTCTTGTGGCGCAACCTTCCGGGCGTTTCCGTGGCCACGACTCTGGTAACGGTATTTGGATTAAATACCCTGGTGGCGCTGATTGCGCCAATCGTAATTTCACGACGACGCTAAGGCGTGACATTTAAGGTAGCTCGAACTCATGGCAGCAGGTGAATACGAAAACGCGGGCGATTACATCGCGCACCACTTGGTGAATCTTACCTACGGTCGACTGCCCGCTGGCACAGAGCTGTGTAACGGCGGCGTTGCGGAAACCACCCAGTGGCAGCTTGCCGGCTGTGCTTCAGAAGCGGCCGCCATGGGTTTTATGGCCGTTCACGTGGACAGTTTGCTCTGGTCCTTTGGTCTTGGCGCACTGATATTATTTATTTTTTATCGCGCGGGGAAAAAAGCTTCCCTTGAAGCGCCGGGTCGATTCCAGGCCGCTATTGAAATCATCGTTGAGTTTGTGGGTAACACCACCAAAGATGTCTTCCACGGCCGTACTGGTGCTATCGCACCCATTGCTCTGACCGTCTTTATCTGGGTGTTCATGATGAACCTCATGAAACTGGTGCCGGTCGATCTTATCCCCTATCCGCTGGAGAAATTCTTCGGCGTCGAGTACCACAAAATTGCAGCCACCACTGATCCCAACATTACTCTGGGTATGGCGACTTTTGTTCTGATGCTCGTCATCGGCTTCTCCATCAAAATGAAAGGTTGGGGTTATCTCCGAGAGCTTTCTTTTACGCCCTTTAATACCTGGTTTCTGGTGCCGGTCAACCTGGTGCTGGAAATTGTCGGCCTGCTGGCTAAACCGATCAGCCTGGGACTGCGACTGTTCGGCAACATGTTCGCTGGTGAAGTGATATTCCTACTGATCGCGGCCTTGTTTGGGGCCAGCATATTGTTTATGCCGCTGGCTACCGGTCTGAACTTGATCTGGGCCATTTTCCATATTCTGGTAATCACTCTGCAGGCGTTTATTTTCATGGTGTTGACCATTGTGTACCTCGCCTTGGCCCACGACGACCCGCATTGACCAGGTGGGCGTGGAAACGCGTCCTGAATGTTTACTAACAATTTTAAAACCACTGTAACTTTAAACGACGCAAGTCTAGGAGAAGAAGCATGATCTTTATCGCCGTCGCAATCATTATTGGTGCCGCTGCCATTGGTGGAGCCTTGGGAATGTCCGTACTGGGTAGCAAGCTGCTGGAAACTTCAGCACGTCAGCCAGAGCTGGCACCTACTCTGCAAACCAAGTTCTTCATCGTCGCCGGTCTGGTGGAAGCGATCCCCATTATGGGCGTTGGTATTGCACTGTTTCTTGTCTTCGCGGTTGCTTAAGCACGCCTTGTGCCCTTCGGGGCGCATAGTTAGAGCAATCCAATCAAAGACGGGGTAACGCCGTGAATTTTAATTTAACGTTTATCGGACAAATCCTAGCGTTTGCCATTTTCGTGTGGTTTTGTGGCAAGTTCGTTTGGCCGCCGCTAACAAAGGCCATCGACGCACGGCGCAAGATCATCGCCGATGGTTTGATGGCCGCCGACCGGGCAAGCAAAGATTTAGAGCTTGCCCAGGAACGCGCCACCAAAATTATCCGTGAGGCGAAGCAAGAAGCCTCGGGTATTGTGGATGCGGCCAACCGGCGTGCAGCAAAACTTGTTGACGACGCTAAAGACAAAGGCCGGGCGGAAGCCGAGCGCATTAAGATCGCCGCGAAAGCGGAAATCGAGCAGGAAATGGAGCACGCGAGAGAGCAGTTGCGTTCACAAGTTGCCAGTCTGGCACTTGCCGGCGCAACCAAAGTGCTGGAAGCATCCGTTGACGAGTCCGCTCACAAAGCCATGCTCGATAAGCTGGCCGTCAACTTATAACAGTGAGGTGATCTGTGGCTGAATTAAGTACGCTCGCCAGACCTTACGCCCGGGCCGCGTTTTATTACGCGCGCGATGCCAAACAGCTCGACGAGTGGGGCCGGCAGCTGGCTTTGCTGGCAAGCGTCTATCAGCATGACAAGGTGCGCAGCCTGCTCGCCAACCCTTCGATGACCGCCGATGCGCAAGCCAAAGTGGTTATCGATATCGGCGGCGATGAACTCGACGAGCCAGTGGGTAATTTTGTCGCGCTGTTGGCGACCAACAAACGCCTACCCCTGTTGCCGGAAATCTTCCGCCTGTTCGATGCGCTCAAGCGTGATTACGAACAAGCCGTGGATATTGAACTGACGTCGGCTATGGCAGTGGATAGTGCGGCGGAAGAGAAGCTGGCGAAAGCGCTGGCGGAAAAACTGGCGCGTAAGGTGAACATTCATACGGTAATTGACGACAGCTTAATCGCCGGCGCAATTATCAAAGCGGGTGATTTAGTCATCGATGGCTCAATGCGCGGTCGGTTAGAAAAACTCGCCAAAGCAATCAATTCGTAGGATTGAGGAACAAAGCATGCAGCAGCTGAATCCATCCGAGATTAGCGACCTGATCAAACAGCGCATTGAGAAGCTCGATGTGTCTGCCGAAGCCCGCCAGGTGGGCACCGTGGTGTCCGTCTCCGACGGCATCGTACGCATCCACGGCCTGATGGACGTGATGTATGGCGAGATGATTGAGTTTGAAGGCAATCGCTTTGGTATCGCCCTGAACCTGGAGCGCGACTCCGTGGGCGCCGTCCTGCTGGGCGATCAGCTGGGTGTGGCCGAGGGTCAAAGCTGTCAGTGCACCGGTCGTATTCTGGAAGTGCCTGTAGGACCTGAGCTGGAAGGTCGGGTTGTGGACGCCCTGGGAAATCCCATCGACGGCAAGGGCGCCATTAAAACCGAACTCACCGACGCTCTTGAAAAAGTAGCGCCTGGTGTGATCTGGCGGCAGTCAGTCGACGAGCCGGTGCAGATTGGCCTCAAGGCGGTGGATGCCATGGTACCCATCGGTCGCGGGCAGCGTGAGCTGATTATCGGTGACCGACAAATCGGTAAAACGGCCATCGCCGTAGATGCCATCATCAACCAGAAAAACTCTGGCATTAAATGTATCTACGTCGCTGTGGGTCAAAAAGCGTCTTCGGTTGCCGCTGTCGTGCGCAAACTCGAAGAGCACGGCGCCATGGATCACACCATCGTGGTTGCCGCTACCGCCGCCGATCCGGCCGCGATGCAATACCTGGCCCCCTTCGCTGGCTGTACCATCGGCGAATACTATCGTGACCGCGGTCAAGACGCGCTGATCATTTATGATGACCTGACCAAACAGGCTTGGGCCTATCGTCAGATTTCGCTGTTGCTGCGTCGCCCACCGGGCCGCGAAGCTTATCCTGGTGATGTGTTCTATCTGCATTCGCGTCTGTTGGAGCGCGCCTCTCGAGTCAGCGCCGCGTACGTGGAGCAATTTACCAAGGGCGAAGTGAAAGGCAAAACCGGTTCGTTAACCGCCCTGCCCATCATTGAAACCCAGGCCGGTGACGTATCCGCATTCGTACCCACCAACGTGATTTCGATCACCGACGGACAGATCTTTTTGGAAAGCTCCATGTTCAACGCGGGCATTCGCCCGTCTATGAACGCCGGGGTTTCGGTTTCTCGAGTGGGTGGTTCGGCGCAAACCAAGATTATTAAAAAGCTCTCCGGCGGTATCCGTACTGCTCTGGCTCAGTACCGGGAGCTGGCGGCGTTCTCGCAGTTTGCTTCGGATCTGGATGAAGCCACAAAGGCACAGTTGAACCACGGTGAACGGGTGACCGAGCTGATGAAACAACAGCAGTACTCACCCATGACCGTCGCCCAAATGGCACTGGTTCTGTACTGCGCCAACGAGGGCTACCTGGAGGATGTTGAAGTCAAAGACGTGCTGAAATTCGAGCGCGATCTATTGGCCTTTGCCGAACACGAAGCGAAGGACATGATGGACGACATCAACGCGACCGGCGATTGGAACGCGGAATTGGAAGCACGCTTCAAAGAGCTGGTAGAAAAGTTTAAAAGCCAGAACGTGTAAGACAGGGGTGGCGCGGCCACCCCGACGCAAACGCTTGAGGGCCTTGTAATATGGCAGGCGCAAAAGAAATTCGCACGCAGATTTCGAGCATTAAAAGTACGCAGAAAATTACCAGCGCGATGGAAATGGTCGCAGCCAGTAAAATGCGTCGTGCTCAAGATCGTATGGCCGTGGGTAAACCCTACGCCACACGCATCCGTCAGGTGGTTGGGCATATTGCCAACGCTAACCCCGAATACCAGCACCAGTATATGGAGTCGCGGGAGATCAAACGCGTTGGCTACATTATTGTCTCCACCGATCGGGGGCTGTGCGGAGGCCTGAACATTAACTTGTTTAAGGCGGCCATCAAAGCTATGAAGGGCTGGTCGGATACCAATGTCGAGATCGACCTGTGTCTGATCGGTGCCAAGGCCGAGGCTTTTTTTCGAAGCTATGGGGGCAATGTGGTCGCTACCGCTCGCGATGTGGGCGAAGCACCATCACTGGAGTCACTGATCGGTAGCGTCAAGGTGATGCTGGACGGTTACTCCGAAGGAAAAATCGATCGTTTGTACGTGGTGAGCAACGAGTTTGTGAACACCATGACCCAAACTCCAAAAATCCAGCAACTGCTGCCCCTTGAGCCGGAACCCGATGAGCAACTGAAACACAACTGGGACTACATCTATGAGCCGAGCCCCCAGGGTTTACTGGAAGGGCTATTGGTTCGCTACATCGAATCCCAGGTATACCAAGCGGTGGTGGAAAACGCCGCTTGTGAGCAAGCCGCGCGTATGGTGGCCATGAAAAGCGCTACCGACAACGCCGGTGACCTGATTGACGGTTTACAACTGGTGTACAACAAAGCCCGTCAGGCGGCGATTACCCAGGAACTGTCTGAAATCGTTGGCGGTGCTGCGGCCGTATCATCCTAGGCCGTCGTCGCAATATTGTTTGAGTTTAAACCTTCAGGGAGCCGCCGAGTGCTCGGCTTGATCTGAAACCAAGAGGAAGCGGAAATGAGTAGCGGACGTATCGTACAAGTCATCGGTGCCGTGATCGATGTGGAATTCCCGCGTGATGCGGTACCAAAAATATATCACGCACTGAAAGTTACCGAGAGCGACCTAACTCTGGAAGTGCAACAACAGTTGGGCGATGGTGTCGTTCGCACCATTGCGCTGGGCGCATCCGAAGGCCTGCGCCGCGGCTTGGCCGTTAGCAATACCCAAGAGCCAATTAAAGTACCCGTGGGCACAAAAACCCTGGGCCGGATTATGAACGTTCTCGGCGAGCCCATTGATGAGGCTGGCGAAATCGGTGAACAAGAGCGCATGCAGATTCACCGAGAAGCACCGGCTTACGATGAGCTGTCCGCGTCTAATGAATTGTTGGAAACCGGCATCAAGGTCATTGACCTGGTGTGTCCCTTCGCCAAGGGCGGTAAAGTCGGTCTGTTCGGCGGCGCCGGTGTGGGTAAAACCGTCAACATGATGGAGTTGATTAACAACATCG
>DAHVRW010000144.1 GCA_027322215.1 Marinimicrobium sp. | reverse complement strand
CTTCAGATTGGGCACACGGTTGAGTTTCAACGTCACGGAGGTGATGATGTAGCGATCCCGTAAAGCGCCTTTGAAAACGCTGTCCCGGTAACCAAAATCGCATTGTTCGCGGTTAAACTTCGTCCGCTGTCCTGACTGAACCTCCACCGCTTCCAGTCCAGAGAATACATCTTCCAGTTCAACGCCGTAGGCGCCGATATTCTGAATAGGGGCCGCACCGACACTGCCGGGAATCAGTGATAGATTTTCCAGTCCCCAGTATTGTTGCTGTAAACAAAACTCCACCAGCTGGTGCCAGTTTTCTCCCGCCGCTACTTTGAGCCAAATGTGTTCTTGGCTCTGCCGCACCACTTCGCGGCCGCGCCAGTTCAGGTGGATGACCACACCCGGATAATCGGTCCGCAGTACGATGTTGCTGCCACCGCCAAGCGCCAGCACGGGCAAAGCCCGCGCATGGGCAAACGCCAGCGCGGCATCCAGGTCTCGCTCATCATCCAAACTGATAAAGTGACGTGCCCGGGCGGGCACCGCCATCGTGTTGTACTCCTCCAGATTGACGTCGGTGAGGCAAACGGGCACGAGCAAAGTCCTTATTATGAGTTAGTAAGTTATGAGTTATTAAGCAAGCTGTCGCTCGGTGAGATCTTGTTTCACTTTAGCCAACAAACCCTCAGCGGCATCCTCCACCAAGTCCAAGACCAGGGTAAAACCGTCTTCCTCTCCGTAATAGGGATCGGGCACTTCGCGGTATTCGCTCCCAGAACCAAACTCCAGGAACAGGCCCAGATAGCCTGAAAAATCCGCTGGGGCCATGCGGCGCAAATCGTCCAGGTTGCTGTCGTCCATGGCGATGATATAGTCAAAGCGCTCAAAGTCCTGCTTCTTCACTTGTTGTCCACGCAGAGCGGATAAATCGTAACCGCGCTCCTTGGCGGCCCGCATAGTGCGTGGGTCGGGTGCTTTACCCAGATGCCAATCGCCGGTACCGGACGATTCAATGTAAATTTTATGCCCGAGGCCGGCCTCATCCACTTTGTGTTGAAACACGCTGTGGGCTGTGGGGGACCGACAAATATTACCCAGACAGACGAACATGACATTGATGGTCAAAATTCATTCTCCTACTTTAAACAACGCTCGAACGCGTTCTAAATCCGCGTCCGTATCCACACCACCTGGGACTTGGGCGCAAGCCTCGGCCAGGTGAATGTTTTCTCCCTGAGCCAGCACGCGCAGCTGCTCAAGGGCTTCAATTTTTTCCAGGGGCGCCTGTGGCCAGGTAACGAAACGCTCCAGCAGTGCCGCTCGATAGGCATAGATGCCAATGTGCCGACGCGCCGGAAAATTCTCCGGCAGGCTCACATCGCCACCTTGGGCAAATAAATCCCTGGGCCAGGGCACTGGCGCGCGGCTGAAATACAGCGCTAAGCCCCCCTCACCCGCGACGGTTTTCACGATGTTGGGATTGCGAAAATCGTCCACACTGGTGATGGGCTCGTACAGCGTGGCCACACTCGCGGCAGGATGGGCCGCCAGATTGGCGGCCACCTGATCGATTACCTCCGGCGGTATCAGCGGCTCATCACCTTGCACATTAACCAAAATAGCATCCGGCGGCAGCTGCAGCTGTTGCGCCACTTCCTGCAAGCGGTCGGTGCCGGATTGATGCGCCGTCGAGGTCATGCACACCGGCGCACCAAACGCCTGCGCGGCGGCTTCAATTCGTGCATCGTCGGTGGCAACGATCACCTGTTTCGCTCCGCTGCGCCGCGCACGCTCATACACATGCTGCAGCATCGGCTTACCGCCAATATCCAACAGGGGTTTACCAGGCAGCCGGGTGGAGGCATAGCGGGCGGGGATCACCACGTAGAAGCTCATCGCTGTTCGTTTTCTCCTGCTGAGGTATGTGCACTCAGCGCGGCCACGCGCTGATCGAAGCTGAGCCAGAACGTTTCCGGCAATTGACTGCTGACTTCCAGCCAGTGCCACTCGGGCTCGGCAAAGGCGCGGCACTTGACCGCGTCCTTGGCGGTCATCACCACCGGCCAGGGCTCGGTAAACTGAAGCTCCTCAAGTGTGTACTGATGATGATCCGGAAAGTCATGCTCCAAAGGCGCGATGCCCAAGCTGCGTAGCGTTTGGTAAAAGCGTTGGGGATTGCCGATACCCGCCACCGCATGCACGCGGGTGCCCTGCTCGAAATAATCTAACGGCAGCGGCTCCTGCTCCCCAAAGCGGCGCCAGTGATCCGGCCGCAAGGTCATGGCCACGCCCTTACCGGGGATATCCTCCATAGCGCCAGGGGCACCGCCATTGACCAGAACCCAGTCAACCTGACGCAGGCGGCTGATCGGCTCACGCAATGGGCCTGTGGGTAGACACCATCCATTGCCAAACCGGCGCTCCGCGTCCACCACGGCAATCTCCAGGTCCCGGCCCAAGCGGTAATGCTGTAAGCCATCATCGCTCAGGATAATGTCGCATCCCAGAGCGACCAGACGCTCACCCGCCGCCACCCGATCCGGGTCCACGCAGACCGGGCAACCCGTCGCCTGGGCGATTAACAACGGCTCATCGCCACTGTGCTGGACCGGTGTTTCTTCGGTAACCACCAGGGGATAGCTCGGGGCGCGCGCTCCATAACCGCGGCTGATCACGCCGGGCTTATAGCCGCGGGTGCGTAAATGATGTACCAGCGCGATGATCACGGGGGTTTTACCGGTTCCGCCCACACTGATATTGCCGACCACCAACACGGGTACGGTTAGCTTTCGCTGGGCAAAGCGGCGCAAATACCGACGGCGCATGGTCGCGATTACGCGAAACAGACCCGTTAGTGGAAGCAGCGCGTACAGCCAAATACTGCCCCGATACCAAGCCTCAACCCAACGATTACTCGCTTTGGTGCCCACGACGATCTATTCCACCGCTTCGGGATGACGGGTACTGATGCTCAAGTGCACAAAACCGGACTGCCCCGCCGCATCCATGGCCCGTACCACGGTTTCATGGGGTGCCTTGGCATCGGCGGTGATGACCAGGGGGAGCTGATTGTCTCCGCCCGACACCTCATCCAAAGCGGCTCGCAAGGTGGTGGTACGATTATTCACCAAGCTTTGGCCGTTGACCGAATAATCTCCCTCAGCGCTGATCAGGATCTCAACCTGCTCGGCGCGTTCGGTGCTAGGCTGGCCCTGCGCTTCAGGAAGGTCAATGCTCAGATGTGTCTCTTTGGTAAACGTGGTGGATACCATGAAAAAAATCAGTAGCAAGAACACCACATCAATCAGAGGGGTGAGGTTGACGCCTTCAAATTCTCGGGGCTGACGACGAAATCGCACAGATCATCTCCCCGTTTAATTGTTTTTGATATCGACGCGGCGGTCGCTGTGCAAAGCATCCACCAGTTTGGACGCCTCTTCCTCCATGGTGACCACCAGGGTATCAATGCGACGAAGAAAATACCGTTGGAGGATTATCGCGGGGATGGCAACGGTCATGCCTGCAGCCGTGGTAATCAGTGCTTCGGATATTCCCCCGGCGAGAACGCCGGTATTGCCGGTGCCCTGGAGCATGATGGCCGTGAACACTTTGATCATACCGATCACCGTCCCCAAAAGCCCCAGCAGAGGTGCAATGGCCGCAATGGTACCGAGGGGGGTCATATAACGCTCCAGTTCGTGGATCACCTGACCCGCGGCTTCCTGGATACTGTCTTTCATTACCTCGCGACCGTGTTTGGAGTTACTTAAGCCTGCCGCGAGAATTCGACCCAACGGGGAGGATTGCTTCAGCTCCCGAATCTTGGTGCCGTCCAGTTGGTTGTTTTTGATCCAGCTCCAAACCTGTGCCAGCAGTGTTTTAGGCGCCACTTTAGCAGGGTTTAACGACCAATAACGTTCAGCCCCAATAGCCACTACAAACAGAGAACAAATCATGATTGGCAGCATCAACCAGCCACCGGCGACGATCACATCGAACACTCGAGCTTCCTCTTATGGTATTTCTCGTGGCGCCATGATACCCGAGGTTGAAAGGGCTGTCAGGAACGCGTCTCTCATATCCCCCAAGCGCGCACAAAACCGTACGCCTGGATCATTTTTCAGTGCCAATAGAGTCGTCCAAACCCATTTAGTTCGCCCAAGGGTCGCCTTGGCACACGTTACTGATACCAATAACGACGCCAATGCTCCCGGGCCAGCTTTACCACTGGCCCGTTACCGGGTGCGTGCCATTCGAACACAAGCGCGCCGGAGTCGGCCGTGTTCAACAGTCGGGTTCCCTGCTCCTTATAGCGTTGCACCACCTCGGTATGAGGGTGGCCGTGGCGACCTAAATAGCTGGCGCTGACCACAGCGTACTCAGGGGCGAGCCGAGTCACGAATTCCTGGGTGGAAGAGGTGCGGCTGCCGTGATGGGGCACTTGCAATAACCGAATCGAATCCGGCAGTTGCCCCTGACCCACCAAGCGCCACTCCACTTCCCGCTCAATGTCGCCAGTTAATAATATCTGTTCGTCGGCGTACTCAATTAACAAGACACAGGAGCGATTATTGCTCGAAGGACGCTCTAAATCCGTCCAGGTGAGAAAACGAAAGTTGACCTGATCCCAACGCCAAGGGGGTATTTCGTGACAGCTTTCTCCATTATCAGCCCCCGCGATCCCCTCAAGCGGCTGGCCCAACAGAAGGCGCCGAACCGGCATATGCACCAACAACCCCGGCAACCCACCCGCATGGTCACTGTGTTCATGGCTAACCACCACTTTATCAATGAGCGTCTTACCGTAACGGCGCAGGTAGGGGGCGATAATCGCACCTCCGGCCTCCATCCTTTCGCTGTAAGCCAGGCCGGTGTCGAACACCAACGTGTGATTCGGGGTGCGCACCACCATAGCGAGCCCCTGCCCCACATCGAGCGTTGTCACCGTCAGGGGCGGTGATGGCGCGGGCGGAATCAGTACCGCCAATAGTAAAGCCGGGTACCCAAGCCATCGCCCCGTAAAGCCTTTGGGACAAAACAGCAACGCCACTGCCAGCAGCGCCAGCACCAAACTGGCGGGCGCCATACTGATCACAGGTGTCACCCCCTGGCCCCCCAGCTCGACCAACCACCGCAGCCAATAAGCCAGCCCCTGAAGACCCATTTCCGCAATGCGCAGGTTCAGATCACTCAGCCAGGGCCAGAAGGTGTGCAACATCGCCCCCATCAATAACCAGGGCACAACAGCGAAGGTAACCAGCGGTATCGCCAACATATTGGCCACAGGCGCCAAAAGCGCATTACTGTTGAGCAATACCGCCAGTGGAACCAACAACCCGATAAAAACCGCCCATTGCGCCTCGAAAAGACGCTGGCCGGGCAAATGGGGGCGAGTGGCATATCGGCCACTGAAAGCGAGTATTAAAATCGCCACCGCTCCATAAGACAGCCAAAACCCCATATCCAAACTGGCTAGCGGATCCAGAACAACCACCGCCACCAGTGCAATCACCAAGCACTGCGCCGGTTTAAAACTGCGCCGACGCATCCACGCCCACTGCGCAATGAGCACCATAATTAATGCTCGCTGGGTGGGCAGGCTAAAACCGGCCAACGCGGAGTAGACCAGCGCCAGGGCACTGGCGCAAAGG
>DAHVRW010000143.1 GCA_027322215.1 Marinimicrobium sp. | reverse complement strand
GTATGGGTGAGCATCCACCGGATGCCCTCGGCACTGAGCAGGCTGCGTGCCACCACCGGCTCAGTGCGCCCCGGCAACTCCGCCTGCACACCCAGAGCCGCCATCAACCAGGACAGCGCCAGTAAAACAACGCACAGCCAAATGAACAATACCGCCGGTACAGGCAGACGGTTGCCGGCGCGCTCCAGGCCGGCCAAAAATAGCTGCCACCGGGATTGGTGGGAAACATAGTCGGTCATATCAATTCCACATCCGTGAATAGCGTCAGCCGAAAGGTGCAAAGGTGTGGCGGCGTGGGGTAGACTGCGGACAGCCTTTTCACGGCGGCCGTTGGGCCAGGTCTTCGGCGCTTCAGCCGCTTAATTTCGTAGCTTACATTATTGGCAGGAGTACACCATGGCATCCGTGACCTTGAAAGGAAATCCCCAGAACACCAACGGCGAACTGCCCCCAGTGGGCCAGCAAGCGCCGGACTTTACCCTGGTCAACACCGATTTGGCGGACGTGAAGCTGAGTGACTTCCAGGGCAAACGCGTCGTGCTGAATATTTTCCCCAGTGTCGACACCCCCACCTGTGCCCAATCGGTGCGTCACTTTAACGCCGAAGCCAGCGCTTTGAAAAATACTGAAGTGGTGTGCGTTTCCCAAGATCTGCCTTTTGCTCTGGCCCGTTTTTGTGGCGCCGAAGGCCTGGATCAAGTCACCACCGCCTCCGCGTTTCGCTCCAGCTTTGCCGACGACTACGGCGTGCGTCTGACGGATGGTCCCCTCGCCGGTCTAACCGCCCGGGCCGTAGTCGTCGTCGATGAGCAGGGGAAAGTTTTGCACACAGAGCTGGTGTCGGAAATCTCCTCTGAGCCCAACTATGAAGCGGCGCTGAATGCGTTGACGTAAAGCCTTAAGCGGGCACCGGCCTGACTCCCGACAGTTTGCTCAGGCAGTGGCTGCGCGCCAGGGTCAGAAAATCCTGAACAAACGTCAGGCCGATTTGCTCTTCGCGCACCGCGGCGTAAAGGTTGGGCCAAACACCATCCGGACCCGCGGGGCGCACGCTGATCAGAGCCTGGTCCACATACTCGGCCAGCACCCAGTTGGGCAGCGCACACAGGCCCCGCCCACTGGCCACCAACTGCACCATCATCAATGTCAGCTCGGAGTGGCGTACGGCGGCAGGTGTGACGCCCGCCGGATCCAGAAACTGCTGAAAAACATCCAGCCGCTCCCGCTCCACCGGATAGGTGATCAACGTCTGTTCGGCCAAATCCTCCGGCAACAGATAAGCGCGGTCCGCCAACGGATGATTAACGGCCAGGGCAATTTGCATTTCATAACGAAACAGCGGCACATACTCGATGCCTTTTAAGGGCCTTGGGTCCGAGGTAATGACCAGATCCACGTCGCCCTGAACCAAAGCCGGCAGAGGCTCGAACACAAAACCGCCGGAAAAATCCAGCTCCACCGCTGGCCACTGGTTGCGAAAATCGTTGACCGTGGGCATCAACCAGTTAAAACAACTGTGACACTCGATGGCCATATAAAGGCGCCCTGCCTCGCCGTGCAGCAGTTTTTTCACATCCCGCTCGGCCAGCTCAATGCGCTCCAGAACCTCCTCTGATAGACGCAACAAGCGTTTGCCCGCCTCGGTAAAGCGTAGCGGACGGCTTTTGCGCGCAAACAGCTCCGCACCCAAGCGCCCTTCCAGCTCTTTCACTTGGTGCGACAGCGCCGACTGAGTGAGAAAAACCCGTTCCGCCGCCTCCACCAAACTTCCGGTATCGCGCAGGGCGATCAGGGTACGCATATGTCGAATTTCCAGCATGACCGTGCCTCAACAGAAAGCATTAGATTAATTCATGTTTACCCTGAAAACAATTAGTTTGATTCATGTTAGGCCCGCCAGCACACTGTGCATGATTTTTCACTCATCCAGTTTTGGATTCATGGAATTTTAAGGACCTATTGGTACGCGCAGTACGGCGACGCGCGTTACAGGAGATTTTATGCACACCATCACAACACATAATTTGGGCTTTCCCCGCATCGGGGCCGACCGGGAGCTAAAGCGTGCTTTGGAGGCTTACTGGCAAGGCGGTCTTGACGAGGCGGGGCTTCAGGAGGTGGGCCGTAAGCTGCGCCAACGACACTGGCAACTGCAGGCTCAAGCGGGATTGGACTTCGTAGCCACTGGCGATTTCGCCTGGTACGACCAGGTGCTCACCCTATCGGCCACCGTGGGTAATGTGCCTTTGCGTCACCGCCGCCAACAGCCCGCCACAGACACGGACGCGAGCGCTCCGCCCGAGCCCTGCAGAGACGTCGATCTGGACACTCTATTTCGCATGGCTCGAGGCCGGGCGCCAAGCGGGCCAGCCAGCACCGCTTCTGAAATGACCAAATGGTTCGATACCAACTACCACTATCTGGTACCGGAATTTCATCCGGGTCAGGACTTTGCCCTGAGCTATCGGCAGATTATCGATGAGACCAAAGAGGCCGCCGCGCTTGGCTACAACCCCAAGCCGGTCATTCTTGGCCCCCTGAGCTACCTGTGGCTGGGCAAGCCCGCGGAGGCGGAGTTCGACCGCCTGGAGCTGTTGGACAAGCTACTGCCGGCTTACCAGGCACTGCTTGAGGCGCTGGCCGACGCGGGCGCTCAGTGGGTGCAGATCGACGAACCGATTCTGGTACTGGATTTACCCGACGTCTGGCAACGCGCCTTTGAGGGGGCATACCACCATTTACAGAGTCGCCGACTGAATGTTCTTCTGGCCACTTATTTTGGCGGGCTGGAAGACAACCTGGGCACCGCTTTGCATTTGCCGGTCGCTGGGATTCACATCGATACGGCCCTGGCACCGGAACAACTGACGCCGGTTCTGGACCGCCTGCCCGCCCACAAAGTGTTATCGGTCGGGGCAGTGAACGGGCGCAACGTTTGGCGCCAGGACTTGCGCCGTACCTGGACTGAGCTAAATGAAGCCCACGAGCGACTGGGCAACCGCCTCTGGTTGGCGCCCTCGTGTTCGCTGCTCCACGTACCAGTGGACTTAGAGCGAGAGACGGATCTGAGCCCCGAAATAAAACCGCTACTGGCGTTTGCCACCCAAAAATTGGCCGAGGTGGTCAGCGTGGCCCAGTTACTGGACGGCCGCGCCGACCCCGAAACTGACCAGGCGCTGGCGGAAAGCGACCGGGCCCAGGCTCACCGGCGCGAATCCAAACACATTCACAGACCCGAGGTGCAGACCCGGCTTGCGGCCGTTAAGCCCGCTGACAGTGACCGGCGCCGCCCGTTTGTGGAGCGTATAAAGCGCCAGCAGGAAGTGTTGCGCCTGCCGCTGTTTCCCACCACCACTATCGGCTCTTTCCCGCAGACCGATGCCATCCGCGAAATCCGGCGGGACTTCAAAGCGGGGCATTGCAGCGCTGAGCAGTATCAGCAGCGCATCGGCGACGCCATTGCCGACGCCGTAGCCCGGCAAGAGGCGCTGGGACTGGACGTGTTGGTACACGGCGAGGCCGAACGCAACGACATGGTGGAATATTTTGGTGAGCAGTTGGAAGGCTTCGCCTTCACCCGTTTCGGATGGGTACAAAGCTATGGCTCCCGCTGCGTGAAACCGCCCATCATTTACGGGGATGTGGTCCGCCCCCATGCGCTGACCGTGGATTGGTGGCGCTTTGCCCAGGACCTGACGGATCGACCCGTCAAAGGCATGCTCACCGGCCCCATCACCATGCTCGGCTGGTCATTCGTGCGCGACGACCAGCCATTGGAAGCCACTGCCCGACAACTGGCTCTGGCGTTAAGGGATGAAGTGCTCGACTTGGAAAGCGCCGGCGCCCGCGTGATTCAAATCGATGAGCCAGCGCTGCGCGAACGCTTACCGTTGCGCCAGGCCGGCCGTGCCTATTACCTGAATTGGGCCGTGGAAGCCTTCAAATTAAGCGCCAGCGGTGTGCGGGACGATACCCAAATCCACACGCACATGTGCTACTCGGAGTTCAACGACATTATTGAAGCCACCGCCGCGCTGGATGCGGACGTGATCACCATTGAAACGTCCCGCTCCCACGGTGAGTTATTGCAAGCGTTTGAGGCGTTTCACTACCCCAACGACATAGGGCCGGGGGTGTATGACATTCACTCACCGAACGTACCTGAGGTAAGTGATATGGTGGATCTGCTGGAGCGCGCGGCGCGGGATCTTCCGGTGGAGCGCTTGTGGGTCAACCCGGATTGCGGACTAAAAACCCGTGACTGGCCAGAGACCGAAGAGGCTCTGCACCGGATGGTAAAGGCGGCGCGCATCATGCGGGAAAAATACGGTCAACGCTCCATTGACCGGCACGTTGCCGATCAACCCGGGGTGACCGCAGGAGCCAGCACCGTGGCATAGCGCCGCCTGTTATGAGCGCGCGTGGGTCTCCAGGGGCTCAATTCCGGCCTCGCCGGCCATCAAGGCTTGCAGAGCCACCTGGGTTCCGGGCGCCGCAATCCGCTCGCTGCGTGGCGCGAGCGGGGAGCGCCCCACCCAGTTAAAACGCCAGCGCCAAAACTCAGGCGCCTCTGCGGGGCCACGCACCTCAAAAAGGTCCAGCCGCTCGGGTACCAAATCCATGATGGCCAACAACTGAAACATAAACTGTTCCGCGTTTTTGCCAAAAAAGCTGGAGGCTTGTTGCTGGGACGCACGCACAAACAGCGTGTCGCGCCGGGTACCGGGCCGAAATTTGACCCCCAACGTCACCGGCTGACCCAAGCGATTAGTCAGGTCGAGTTGTTCAAATGTATCCAGGGACATAACCCGTCTTCCTACAATGAATCACACAAGCTTTGCGCGGGCCGCGAAGTCTACTCCGCCGAGAGAGAACTACAAGTGGACCAAGTGCCAAAAATAAATAATTTCTCCGCTCGCCTGAAACTCCGGCCAAACGAGCGCCAGCACTGGCGTACAAGCTGTTGTTCCACCGCTCTCAATAGCAGGCCGAGCCACAAAATGGCCCCCGCCCACTCGCACCGCCGCAACGGACATCCCTTAAGTCCATAGTCCCCATTATACGCCATCGGAGTCAACCACCGGCTGAAGCTGAGCACCAGGAGGAGCTGAGCGCTAGACAACGGCGCAAAGAGGATTTGACACGCGGTGCCCAGACTAACAGAATCGCGTGCTACCACGACCAACCAGGTGTACCTTGCATGAAGTTCCGTAATCCAACCGGCTGGACTCTGAAACACAGCGGCCTCTGCACCCTGTTTTCCGCCGCGCTCTTGCTCAGTGCCTGTGGCAGCAGCAGTAGCGACGACGCAGTAAACCCGGCGCCGGATGACGCGCCTCCCCCTTCGTCGTCCAGCGGCACCGAAAAAACCATACCGGACGCTGAATGGCCCGAGATTAACGTCTACTCCAGGGAGCCCAAAGTATTACAGTTCGCCTGGACACCCGTTGAGGACGCCACCCACTACCGTCTATTGAAAGACCCAGATGGCAACAGCGGCTTTAGCCAGATCGGTGACGATTTGACCGAGCCCAGCGCCCAGGATGCGATCAGCGTACACCGCCACGACTGGGCCAACGCCCGTTACCTCGTCGAAGCCTGCGATGCCAACGGGGATTGCCAGGAATCCAGCGTGGCCTACACCAGTCACGCTATGCTTGAAACCATCGGCTATTTCAAAGCCTCCAACACCGACCGA
>DAHVRW010000142.1 GCA_027322215.1 Marinimicrobium sp. | reverse complement strand
CGTCGCTGAACAATGGTGGTACGAATGAGGTGAGTATCAGCAAAGCAGCCCCAGAGGCGGAACCCATTAGAACGAGTAAAAGTCCTTTCATTGATTTTCCCTTGGTGTATAACGCCGCCAGCAGAGGCCGAGCGAAGCGAGGTCCTGCTGACTGGCTTTGTTAAATTTCTGTACGCCCGCAATGAACACCGCTCTAATCCTCAGGTTCTGAAACGATGGGCAAATACCGCTTATCTACGAGACTCATGCTGACATGACTTACCGCGATGAAGCTTACCAAAACAATAGCAGACTCCAGCAGACCGGCCTCACCCGCTCTAGCTCCCAGCCAGACCCCTATAGCGATACCTATAAGCAGAGCTGTGCCCACGGAAACATGAAGATGGTTCTTGTTGTAAAGAAGTTTCATACCAGTTTCAATTTAACATTTGAATCGTGGTCACACCGACCGCTTGGCCCCCGACTCATATTTTTATATGTATGTCGTCCAAATTACCCTCAACCCCCGACGTGGTCAAGGCTCGGCGGTTGTCGGGGAATTAACTGAAACCGCAAAACGTTCGTGGCGACTCATATCCCGATTGCAGCGAGGTCCGTAAGCGGCTGATTTGTTGAATAAAATTAGTTTTTTTAGTCGACAGTCGAAATCACGATCGGTAGGTCCGTTTTGCTTAGCGTCATAGCGATATAACTCTGGCATTCCCTCTTTATCAGAAAAACTCTGTGTAAATCTCAATTCTTACTTCATCGCCCACCATGGGGATATAGCGGTCCATACCAAACTCTGAACGCTGGAATGTCAGGTGGGCGTCGAAGCCCAGGGTGTAATCGCCGGTCAGGGGGTTGTTGACGCCGCCGCGTAGGATTACTACAAGCTCCAGCGGGTGAGTGTGGCCTCGAAAAAACAGTTCGCCGGGTACGTATAGCGTTTCACCTTCTACACGGGTACTGCCGGTGGTTTTGAAGCGTGCTTCGGGAAAGCGTTCGGCGCAAAGCCAGTTGCAGGACATCAGGTCAGCGGCAAAGTCTGTGTCGTTGACGTCCAGGGAGTGCATATCCACGGTGGCGTTTAAGCGGGCTTGTTCGGGGGCGCTCGGGTCGAAGGTGAGGCTGGCATCGGCGTGGTTGAAGCGGCCAATATAAGACGATATGCCCAAGTGGTCGATTTTAAAAAGAATCCGCGTGTGCGCGGGGTCTAGGCGGTAGTCGCCTGGAGGAAGTTCGGCCAGGGTTCGGTCGGCTGAGGGCATTAGCAGTGAGGCGCAGGCGGTTAGTAGCGGTATTAGCACGCCGATGGTGATGAGTCTGAGCATTACGATCTCCTTCATTTAATGGGCTGTTAAACACAACCTTGCCAAGTTCCTATTGGCGGCGAACCCGACCAAGATGCCGAATGGTGCGGGGGTATAACAAATATTAGTACTAATTGAACTGGAAAGGTAATGAGGTTGAAACCTGGGCTTTTTCGACGTTACCGCCCCGCTTTGCCCTTCTCATAAGCCTGAATACCCTTTTCCGCCCTTTGGCTTTCCTTGAGTTGTGCACTGATGTCCGCTTTGTTCTGCTCGGCCAGTGCCACCAGTTCGTCGTTTAGAGCTTGAATCGCAGCAATGCCTTCGCGCAGTTGCTCAGTCTGGTCAGCTTTAGCAACGGCGATAAGGAATTGGTTATCGCCCAATGCGGGCAGGCCTTTTTCGCGTTCGGCTAGGCGCTCCTCTAGGGTGGCCCAGTCGCCTGCACGGGCGAGTTTTACGAGTTCTTGTGAGCGCTGGTGAAACTCGTGTAAGGGTGCTAGTAGGTTGTCTTCGTTTTGGTCCGTATCTGACATGGTGATATACCTTTAAATTGGATTCCCGCCTTCGCGGGAATGACGGTATTGTGGTGCTGAGTGCCTTCCCGGGAATGACGGTATTGTGGTGCCGAGTGCCTTCCCGGGAATCAACGGTATTGTCGTGCGGAATGTCGTCGTCTGAATAACGGTATTGTAACGCGGTATGCCTATGGTGGAACAACGCTGCTTTTTCGTCATCCTCGCGAAGGCGGGGATCCAGGTTTTGGATGTTTTTTGAAACGTCGGTGCATCGGTCGGCGTGGATTCCCGCCTGCGCGGGAATGACGGCATTGTGGTGCGAAATGCCTGCGCGGGAATGATGGTGGTGTGGTGCGGTATGTTTATGCTGGAAGAACGCTGCTTTTCCGTCATCCCCGCGTAGGCGGGGATCCAGGTCTGGGATGCGTTTGATACGTGTGGTGTATCGGTCGGCGTGGATTCCCGCCTGCGCGGGAATGACGGCATTGTGGTGCGGCATGCCTGCGCGGGAATGACGAGTTCTATCAGGCACTTAGCGCATATAGTTGAACAGGGACAAACCGCTGACTTTTATGAAGCTTTGTTGGGCCGCGCTGAGGATAAAGCTTTCCATGGCCAGCCGGGTTGAGGCTTCGGCATAATCCAGGCTCTGGACGTCGGACAATACTTTGTCAGTGTGCAATTTGGCATCGGCGTTAAGCTCTCGGGCGCTTTCCAGGGTATTCATGCGCGCGCCTACCTCGCCCTGTACGGATATCACATTGGTCAGGGCGTTATCCAGGTTCTCCAGCGTTTTAGCCACCATCTCCCCCAGTGCGGCTTTGCTTTCTGGGTTGTCTTCCACATTACGCATGGCCTGGCTCAAGCGCGACAGCGTGGTCAGTAAGCCTTGCTTATCGGTGGTGCGCACGTGGAAGGCGTCGCCGGGCTGGGCGGTTTGGCCGTTATTGGCCGTGGTGCCTTCATTTTGCGTGGCGAAGCCCAGTGCCGCATCGGTGGCGGCGGTGCCGCTGGTGATGCTGATATCCAGCCCGTGATCGGAGCTAAAGCCCTGCTCGCTCACAGTGACGCCCAGGCTGGCCAGTTTGGCGCGGTTGGCGGCGGCACCACTGCCGGGTACTGTGTCGGTATCGCTACTTAAAGCGGCGGCGAGTTCCGTTGCGTTGGTGATGTTGCGATCTAATACCAAGGTTTCCGTCACGCCGCCCACACGCACCCGGACAGTGGCTGGTGCGGCTGAGAAATCCACCGCCGCCACAGCACCAAAATCGATGGTCGCGGGCTGAGCGGCGGTGCCGGGCATCGGCTGGCCGGTGATTTGAAATTGCATACCGTGCAGTTCAATATTTTCGCCGTGTTTGTAGGGCTCATTGGCCATCAACACGGCCCCGCTGGCACGTTCAGTAATGGTGAAGTTGGGCCCCGGCGGGTTCACGGCTTGTTCGGCGTTAAACGTAATGCGCAAGTCTTTAGGGTAGAACTCATCAAAAGCTTCCTGGTCGATCACCAGTCCTACGCTGATACCCGCTGGCGGATCCGCCCGGTTGGCGCTGCTGGGGAACGTATCAAAGGTATTATGGTTGCTTTTAATATCCACAAACAGTCGTTTGCCGGAATCGCTGACGGGTACGGTCATGTTGTCCGCCGCTTGCAAACGCAACTGCCCTTCGTCGCCATGGTAGGAGAAGTTGCCTCCCCCATCGGCCACAAACGGCTGGGTGTTGCCCTGATGACCGGCAAAAATATATTGGCCAGAGCTATTTCGGGTGTTTTGCAAATTGAGCAGCTCTTCCAAACGGCTTTCCACCTCAGCGGCCAAAGGCTGATAGTCCTCTCGGGTAAGCACGCCGGTGTTACCCGCTCGTACGGACAGATCTTTTACCCGGGTTAGCAGGTTGGCTATCGCGTCCAGCGCCAGCTCTTCCTGATTGAGTGAGTGCTCGGCGACGCTGATGTTTTTGGCAAACTGTTCGGCCCGGGCCAGCTCCTGGTTCAAGCGTAAAATAGTGGTGGCAGCCACGGGATCATCGGCGGGCGACAGAACCCGTTTACCGGTGTTCATCTGCTCGCTGGTTTTGTTAACCGCCGCCTGGGCCTTGGTCATGCTGATGGCGGCCAGGTTGTATATTTGTGATGTGGAAACACGCATGTTGTTTTCCTCTAGCTAACAGACTGCTGAAACCTTCGCCTTCTTCAGCACTAAAAACTTGTCATTCCCAGTCTTAAAAACTCGTCATTCCCAGCCCTAAAAACTTGTCATTCCCACGAAGGTGGGAATCCATGTGGTTAATTGCCCTGGATGCCCGCCTCCGCGGGCATGACGAGTATGACGTTATTTAAAACTTGTCATTCCCACGGAGGTGGGAATCCATGTTGTTGATTGCCCTGGATGCCCGCCTCCGCGGGCATGACGAGTATGACGTTATTCAGCGATTCCTTAGCGGTTACACCGCATTCAATAAGGTATCGAACAAATCCCGCGCGACGGAGATCATGCGCGAGTTGGCATTGTAAATTTGCTCGTACTTGATCATATTCGCCGCCTCTTCATCCAGATTTACGCCGGACACGCTGTCCCGCAATGCCTGGGTTTGCTCCATTAGACTTTTGGCGGCCTGGGTATTTTGACGGGCCGAGCCGCTACGGGTGCCCACCTCTTCCACCAAGCGACCATAGCCGTCCCCGAAACTCACCTGCCCTTGCATAACGCCGGCGGTTTCAAGCCCCGCCATAAACAACGCGTTGCGGTTGTCGTTGCTGGCGTTAAGGTTGAAGTCCACTGTAAAGGTATCGCCCGCCTGGGGCTGACCTTTAATGGTGATCTGGTAGCCCAGGTAGGAGGATTGGGCAAAATCGGCGGCGGCCGAGTCACCAAACAACTGGCTGCTTTGGGGCGCGGTGCGCATGTTTACGCCATCCGCCAGGGTCACATCTAAACGTCCGCCCACGGTGATCGCCGACTGGTTCCCGGCGCCCGCGCCGCTGAGACGCACATTGGGGTTACCGTTGCCGTCATTCACATCCAGGGAGTTGTTGCCAGCAACGTCGGCCTGGAGGCGTATATCCAGATCCACCCCTGAGGAGGCCACCAGCTGTAACTCGGGTGCACCAGTCACCGGGTTACCGGCACTGGTGGCGCGCAAACCCAAGGCGTTTAGGTTGTCGTTCTCGCTGATGCGCTGCATTAAATAATCGTTAAACGCCGCCGCATCCGTAGCCGGGTTGGGCACCCGGTCGCTGAGGACACCGTCTTCGTATTCCAGTAGATCCTCGCCGTTAATGGTGATCTGTAACGGGCTGGAAAAATCCTCCACGCGAATATTCGACAAAGTCGCGCTGGTAAACGCGCTCGCGGATACACCCGGCACTTGGTTCAGTTGCTGGGCAATTTGTGCCGCCGACGCACCGGCGCTGGTATTCACCGCCTGGGTAACGCGCTCGCCGGTATGGGGGTTTTGCCAGTTAAAGCTCAGTTGCTCGGCGGGGTAACCATTACTCTGCGCCGGGCCGCCGATCCCGACGGTGTGCGCCAAGCGTCCCTCGGGCAGTCCCATTAACGGACCATTACCGCTGACCCGGCGCTCGCCGGGGTCGGAGGAAAATATCGCATTGTCTCGCCCCGGTATAAAGACCTGCTCCCGAATCGGCGGCACCAGTGGACGCGGATTACTGGGATCGGAGTTATCCAGCACCTCGTAGGTGGTGGGCGAGGTAAAGTGTACAATCACGGGCGGGGACAGTTGCCCCGTTTGGGCAAAAGCCGGCAAGGTATTGCCGTTGACATCGGTCAGGCTAAGCACCTGCCCCTGGCTGACCGAACCCGTGCCCAGGTTGCTGGACGTAGTGCCGGTACGCAGCGGCGCCGCCAGCGCCAGATCTTCCGTGCGGTTTAACAGTGCTTGAATTTCCTG
>DAHVRW010000141.1 GCA_027322215.1 Marinimicrobium sp. | reverse complement strand
GTCGCGCCAGACCTTGTGCACCTGCGGCTTTACCTCTTCCCATTCCCAGGTCTTGCGCATGAAGGCGGTGTCGACTTCGTTGTCGAAGTGGCCGATGTTGCACACCACCGCGCTGCTTTTCAGGGCGCGCAACATAGGTGCGTCACAGACGTTGACGTTACCGGTGGTGGTCACGATAAGGTCGGTGTTACGCAGCAGGTCGACGTTTATGTCCGCGTCTTTTCCGGTGTTGATGCCGTCTTTGTAGGGCGATACCACTTCAAAGCCATCCATACAGGCCTGCATGGCGCAGATGGGGTCGACTTCGGTGACTTTTACGATCATGCCTTCCTGTCGCAGTGAAGCGGCCGAGCCTTTACCCACGTCGCCATAGCCGATCACCAGCGCTTTTTTGCCCGACAGCAGGTGGTCCGTGCCGCGTTTGATGGCATCGTTCAAGCTGTGACGGCATCCGTATTTGTTGTCGTTCTTACTTTTGGTAACCGAGTCGTTGACGTTAATGGCAGGTACTTTGAGCTGGTTCTTTTTCAGCATATCCAACAGTCGGTGAACACCGGTGGTGGTCTCTTCGGAGATGCCATGAATTTTGTCGAGCTGCTCCGGGTATTTTTCATGCATCAGCTGAGTGAGGTCACCGCCGTCATCCAGAATCAGGTTAGAGTCCCATACTTTTCCGTCTTTCAAAATCGTTTGTTCAATGCACCACCAAAACTCTTCTTCGGTCTGGCCCTTCCAGGCAAACACGGGCACTCCGGCGGCCGCGATGGCGGCGGCGGCGTGGTCTTGGGTCGAAAAAATGTTGCACGATGACCAACGCACCTGAGCGCCCAGTTCCACCAGAGTTTCAATCAGCACCGCCGTCTGAATGGTCATGTGAATGCAGCCCATGATGTTGGCACCGGCCAGGGGTTTGCTGTCCCGGTATTTGCGGCGCAGCGCCATCAACGCGGGCATTTCGCCTTCGGCAATGTCGATTTCACGGCGGCCCCACTGGGCCAGTTGATCAAACTCAGCCGCGCTTTTTGCGCTGACTTTATAGTCGGTAAAGTTGGCAGCGATGTTCATGTTCATCTCCGGTTGCTGTCGAAATAGGGGCATGAGTGGCTGGCGTTTAAACGCCAGCGGATTCTTTAATAACTTACAAATATTGCTTTAATACCTGGGCCTTATCGGTTCGCTCCCAGGTAAAGTTGGGCAGCTCGCGACCAAAGTGACCATAGGCCGCTGTGTCTCGGTAGATGGGTCGCTTTAGATCGAGCATGTCAATCAGGCCGCGAGGACGCAGGTCGAAGTGTTCCCGCACCAATTTGATAATTTCCAAATCGGGCAGGCGGCCGGTGCCAAAGGTGTTGATGCAGATGGACGTGGGCTCGGCCACACCGATGGCATAGGACACCTGAATTTCGCACTGGCGAGCCAGCCCTGCCGCTACAATATTCTTGGCCACGTAGCGGCCTGCGTAGGCGGCGGAGCGGTCCACCTTGGAGGGGTCTTTACCAGAAAAAGCGCCGCCGCCGTGGCGGGCCATACCGCCGTAGGTGTCGACGATGATTTTGCGCCCGGTCAGACCGCAGTCACCCACGGGACCGCCAATAATAAATTGTCCGGTGGGGTTAATGTGGTAGCGAGTGCCGGCGTGCAGCCATTCTTCGGGCAGTACCTTATTGATAATTTCCTCGCGCACGGCCTCGTGAATTTGCGACTGGGTGACACTCGGGCTGTGTTGGGTGGAGAGCACCACCGCATCAATGGCCACCGGCTTGCCGTCTTCGTAGCGCAAAGACACCTGGCTTTTGGCGTCCGGGCGCAGCCAGGGCAGGGTACCGTTCTTGCGCAGTTCCGCCTGGCGCTCCACTAAGCGGTGGGCGTAATAAATGGGGGCGGGCATCAGCACGTCAGTCTCGTCGCTGGCGTAGCCAAACATCAAACCCTGGTCTCCGGCGCCCTGATCTTTGTCTTCGGTGGCATCCACACCCATGCTGATATCCGAGCTTTGCTTGCCAATGGCGTTGAGTACAGCACAGGAGGCGCCGTCGAAGCCCACGTCGCTGGAGTTGTAGCCAATGTCGAGAATCACCTGGCGAATCAAATCTTCCAAGTCCACATAGGTCGATGTGCGAACTTCACCAGCGACGATCGCCATACCGGTTTTCACCATTGTTTCCACAGCCACGCGCGCGTCGGGATCATCGCTCAAAATGGCATCGAGAATCGCGTCGGATATCTGGTCCGCCACTTTGTCCGGATGTCCTTCAGAAACCGACTCAGAGGTAAACAGTGCGTATTCAGCCATGCTTGGCTCCTTGATTGGATGGTTTGAAAAATTGTCGCAGTTGAATTTGAAACCCATTGCGCAGGGCGAAATAAACGCTCTGGCCTTCGCTCAGTTCCGCCGCTTCGGCCCAGCGGGAAAAATCCTGGGGCTCGAAGCCCTGCCAGAGGTCGCCGCAAGCGGCGCGCGCCCAGGTTTGTTCGTGGCGGCACAGGTCGGTGATCAGTAATGCACCACCGGGGACGAGAGCGGCGCTCAGGTCTTTAAAGATATCCGCGGGTGACGGCGTGTGGTGCAGAACCATATTCACTACGATGCAATCGGCCAACACACGATGTTGCGGCAAGCTCGTGGTGTCGCCCAGAATGTATTCAATATTGCTGAATTTCTGGTTTTCCGATCGCGTGCGTGCCCGCTCTAACAGAGGGGCGGCGTTGTCCAGCGCCACCACGTGGGTAAAGCGGCGCGCGAGATGGGGCAGGAATTCCCCTTCCCCCGGTCCGACTTCCAACGCGAGATGGTTGCCGGGCAGCGGTGTGTTAGCCAGCAGCTGATTGACCTGCTCAGCGTATACCGGATAGCTGGCAATCAGATCCTGTTGGGCACGAAATTTATCCGCGTTTTGAGCGAAAAACGCTTGAGATGCCTGGGCCCGCTCCTCTTGCAAGTCCTTCAGCCGCTGCGTCTGCTCGGCGCTCAGAGGTTGCCGGTCCAGAGTGGCGAACAGCGTTTGTTGCAGCTCGGCCATGGTGTGGTCGGGGGGCAGATAGGCGCGCCGGTAGAAGATGGAATTACCTTCTCGGCGCGAACTGACCCAACCGGCCGTGGCCAGCACCTTCAGGTGATGGCTCATTCCCGATTGTTTGCAGTCAAACAGCTGGCATAGTTCCAGAACCCCGAAAGAGTCCTGAGCCATGATTCGGAGTATATCCAGACGCAGGTCGTCGCCTGCCGCTTTTAGCAGCAGGGATAGATCCTGCGGGGTGTCCAATTGTATAGGCTGAGCTGAGTTCATCCGCGCAGTGTAGCAGGGGCGCTGATCTATATCAAAATAATTTGATATAGCTTCGGGCCTGTTATGATGCGGCCTTTATGTCATTGTGACTATAATGCGGCTTTACGCCGGGCACCGTCTGGGGGACAATGGGCGCCCTCGTATGGGATGCCTGGACGGAGTAAAGAGCCTAATACCTCGTTGCCGGCATTTTGAATTTATAGCCCTGCGCCATTAATAACAGCTCGCGCTGCAATGGCGGCTCGCTCTGCCGCGGGTAGCGGCATTCAACCGAATAATCCATCTTTAAGGAGTTTTCACACCCATGCCATCTCGCATAGAACTCGCTAATGCCATTCGCGTCCTCAGTATGGATGCGGTACAAAAAGCCGCCAGCGGGCATCCCGGAGCGCCCATGGGCATGGCTGACATCGCCGAAGTGCTGTGGAACGACTTCCTCAAGCACAACCCGCAAAACCCCTCCTGGGTCGACCGTGACCGCTTCATTATGTCCAACGGGCACGGTTCCATGCTCGTGTATTCCGTGCTGCACCTGACTGGCTACGACTTGTCCATGGACGAGCTGCGCAATTTCCGCCAGTTAAACTCCCAGACCCCGGGCCACCCGGAGCTGGGCTACACCGCCGGTGTTGAAACCACTACCGGTCCGCTCGGACAGGGTCTTGCCAACGGCGTCGGTATGGCGCTGGCTGAAAAGGCGCTGGCCGCTCACTTTAATAAAGACGGTCACAACATCGTCGATCACCACACCTACGTATTTTTGGGTGATGGCTGCCTGATGGAAGGTATCTCCCATGAGGCCTGCTCCCTGGCCGGCACTCTGGGCCTGGGCAAGCTGATCGGTTTTTACGACGATAACGGCATCTCTATCGACGGTGAAGTTCAGGGCTGGTTCAGCGACGATACACCCAAGCGTTTTGAGTCCTACGGCTGGCATGTGATTCCCAACGTCGACGGTCACGATCCGAAAGCGGTGGCGGCAGCGGTGGAAGAAGCACGCGCGGAAACCGAGCGTCCGACGTTGATCTGCTGTAAAACCGTGATCGGTTTCGGCTCCCCTAACAAGCGCGGCACCGCCGGTGTTCACGGCGCTCCTCTGGGTGATGAAGAGATTGCACTGGTTCGCGAAGAGCTGAACTGGAAGCACGAGCCCTTCCATGTACCCGACGAGATCTACGCCGGTTGGGACGCCAAAGAAAAGGGTGCCGCTGCCGAAGCGGACTGGAACGAGCGCTTCGCCGCTTATCAAAAGGCCTATCCCGAGTTGGCCGAGGAATTTGAGCGTCGGGTGATCAAGGGTGACCTGCCCCAAGACTTCGCCGCTAAGGCCGATGCCTTTATCCAGACCGTTCAAAAAGACGCCAAAAAACTGGCCACTCGTAAAGCGTCTCAGGATACGATCGAAGAGTTTGGCGCTATCCTGCCTGAGCTGCTGGGTGGCTCGGCTGACTTGGCCGGCTCCAACTTGACCATGTGGTCTGGCTCCAAGCCCATCACTGCCAAAGATGCCGACGGCAACTATATTTTCTACGGCGTGCGTGAGTTCGGCATGACGGCCATTATGAACGGTATCGCTGCCCACGGCGGTTTTATTAACTACGGCGGCACCTTCCTGATGTTTATGGACTACGCCCGTAACGCCGTGCGTATGGCCGCATTGATGAAACTGCGCAACGTGTTTGTGTACACCCATGACTCCATCGGTCAAGGTGAAGACGGCCCCACTCACCAGCCCATCGAGCATATGGCTACTTTGCGTGCCACGCCCAACCTGGACGTGTGGCGTCCCTGTGATGGCGCCGAAACCGCCGTCGCTTGGAAAGCGGCCGTAGAGCGTCGCGACGGCCCCACCGCTTTGGTGCTCAGCCGTCAGGGTCTGGACGCTGTTGAGCGCACCTCAGAGCAAGTGGCTGATATTGCCCGAGGTGGCTATGTGCTGCGTGACAGCGAAGGCCAGCCCGATCTGATTCTGATTGCGACCGGCTCCGAGGTGACTCCCACTTTGCAGGCCGCCGAGCAACTCACAGCTAAGGGCCACGCTGTGCGTGTTGTTTCTATGCCCAGCACCAGCACCTTCGATGCGCAGGATGCCCAGTACCGCGAGGCGGTGTTGCCGGCCGCCGTCAGCGCTCGTGTGGCGGTGGAAGCGGCCCATGTGGACCCGTGGTACAAATACGTCGGTCTGAACGGCAAGGTTGTGGGCATGACCACTTTTGGTGAGTCCGCAAAAGGTGAGGACCTGATGAAGCACTTCGGCTTCACGGTCGAAAATATCGTTAAAACCGCGCAAGAGCTGCTGTAAGTCGCAGCGATGCCGTCCAAAGAACCTGAAGGCGCCGGTGTCCGCACCGGCACGTTCAGGTTTTTTGGTTTCCCCACAACGCATTTCAATCACGGAGTCTCCGATGACCGTAAAACTCATGCAAGACCAGGATTTGTCCGGCAAGCGCGTGCTGATCCGCCAAGATTTGAACGTACCGTTACGCGACGGAAAAATCACCAGCAC
>DAHVRW010000140.1 GCA_027322215.1 Marinimicrobium sp. | reverse complement strand
ATACTCATCCTGACTGAAAGGATAAAAGCTCAACCACAGACCGAAGCGCTCCGAGAGCGAAACCTTTTCCTCAATACTGTCGGCGGGTCTGAGCTCACCCTCTTCGTAACTGACATCCAGGTTGTCGCGCATGGATTGGGGCAGCAGGTGACGGCGATTGGAGGTGGCATAAAACAGCACGTTAGCCGACGGAGCAGCAATGGAGCCGTCGAGAGCCGATTTAAGCAGCTTATAGCTCATATCGCCCTCTTCAAACGATAGGTCGTCGCAGAAGATAAGGAATTTTTCCGGCCGCTCTTCCAGCTGTTCCAGAATCTCCGCCAGATTTTCCAGATCAGCCTTGTCCACTTCCAGCAACTTGAGTCCAGCGTCCGAAAAGTGGTTCCAACAGGCTTTGATCAGAGTGGATTTACCTGTGCCCCGGGCGCCGGTTAGCAGTACGTTGTTAGCCGGTTTTCCGTCGAGAAACCGTGCCGTGTTGCGTACGATGGACGCTTTTTGCGGCTCGATATTTTGCAGCGCATCTAACGCAACCCGATGGGGATGACGCACCGCCTGCAAATAGCCACCGCGCTTGCTGGTGCGCCAACGAAAGGCCTGAGCGGCCCAGTCGATTTTCGGCGGCGCTGGTGGCAATAGCGCTTCGGCGCGCTCAAGTAATTGCTCCAGCCGTTGCAATACCGGGTCAAACTGGCTCACACAAACTCCTCAATACGTCAATTTGAATTCCGTTAAAGACGGTTATTCAATAATCAGTTCAAGTAAATGCACTGGTCGGCAAAAATACGCGTCTCTTCCTCTTCCCACGCATCCCCCGGCTTCTGCATCATCATGTCGCACCAGGGCTCAGTGCCGGGCTCCGAATCCAGCTGCGGCACATCGCTCTCTGTGGCCGGAGTGGGGACCGGAAGCAGGCCAATTTCACGCGGCGCCGTCGGTTCATTGGTTTGTGGTTCACTCATAATGAGATAGAGCCCAAAAACAATAATGCCCAGGCTCATGGCCACAAGCGCGTAAACAAATTTCATACCGAATCCCATGATGACAGATTGCTGATTGCAGCACTGGATGAATCGCCATCCGACATGAACGTCGAACTTATCCTGCGGAACTGTGAAGACAGAGCGTCATTTCGAAGCCGAATCTACTAACCACGTGGCGGCGTCATCGGCGTAATAACTGATAATCAGGTCCGCCCCGGCACGCTTGAACGCCAGCAGCGACTCAAGGGCTACGGCCTGTTCGTCAATAACACCCGCCTGCGCGCTCGCTTTGATCATGGCGTACTCGCCGCTTACTTGATAAACGGCCAGCGGGCGCTGGGTGTGGGCACGGATATCGGCCAACACATCCAGATACGCCAGACCGGGTTTGACCATCAGCATGTCAGCGCCTTCGGCTTCATCCTGAAGGGACTCCGCCAGCGCTTCCCGCGGGTTGGCGGGATCCATTTGGTAGGTGTTGCGGCTGCCCTTGAAATTACTATCCACCGCGTCCCGGAACGGACCGTAGAAAGCCGAGGCAAATTTGGTGGAATAGGACATAATGGGCAGGTGTGAAAAACCTCCCTCGTCCAACGCGCGGCGCAGAGCCTGCACCATGCCGTCTTGCATACCGGACGGAGCGATGACATCCACCCCGGCGCGAGCCGCCACCAATACCTGCTTTTGCAGGTTTACCAAAGTTTGATCGTTGTCTACGTCGTCACCCTGCACGACACCGCAATGGCCATGCTCGGTGTATTCGCAAAAACAGTTATCACTGATGACACACATCTCGGGCTGAGCGGCTTTGGCGACGCGAATCATCCGGGCCATTAGGCCCTGATCATTCCAAGTGTCCGCACCGATCGCATCCTTATGGCTGGAAACGCCGAATAGCAACACGGCGCGAATGCCCTTTTTCCAACTGGCCTGCACCTGCTCCGCTAACTGCTCTTCGGGATAGCGAAATACGCCCGGCATGCTGTCAATGGCGACCGGCTCTTGAATGCCTTCCTGAACAAAGATCGGACGAATAAAATCGCTCGGGTGCAGGCGCGTTTCCCGCACCAAATCGCGCAATGCACCGGTCCGGCGCAAGCGACGGAAACGAAAGTCAGTCGCGATGGGACTTGTGTTGTTCATGATCTTCTCACTTGAAATAAAAGCCGTCGAAAAGAGAAGCCGGCAGTTACGCGCTCGGCCTCAAAGGCTGAAACCACCTTCCCGGCTCCACTCGCAGCGTATTTTCATATCGCCCGAACCGGGCACATGACCGCTACCGGCCGTCTCCCACGTAAAGGTATGGGTGCCGGATAATTCGGTCTCCAGATGCACCGTGGCGGAAACCCAAAACATGCGGCTAAGCAAATCCTCAAACTGTGCAAGCCAGGAATCCCACTCGTATTCCACGGCCTTGTAGGATGCCCCAAAGTGCATGACCTCGGTTTGGTAGTGGCCCGGGCGATACTCGGTTTGCGGGATGGCAAACATTTCCTGGGATAAAAACGGCCAGTCGTCCGCATGGGGCAAGCTCAGCATCGCGTGCCGGTTTACGCGCAAGCGCTCCGCCTCCGCCATTAGGGGTGCTGAGTCTTTGATGCAGCCGTAAACAATTGATTCCTGATCCATAGTCGCTCCAACAAGTTACTACCGACGCTAAGACCTACCCGAACGGCCACCACCATGGGCCCCGAAAACGCCGCTCACAAGACTTGAGTTGAGTTTCAAACTGCTTGGCTCGGTTGTCGACCCGCCGCGCCACGTCCAATAGCCAGGGTTTGCTGTTATAGGTTTTTCGATTAAAACCGCCGTGACCTTCGTGATAGGCCAGATACAAATTGTAAGCGTCATTGGGCGCAATGCCGCTGCGCTGGCCGCTTTGCGTATTGTACCAGCCGACAAAGTCCACGGCGTCGGCAAAGTGCGTGCGGCTGCTCCAATGGTTACCACTACCGCGCTGGTACTCACGCCAGGTTTCCGTTTTTACCTGGGCAAAACCGTAAGCGCTGCTTTTGCGCGGCCCGGGCAACACCCACAAAATTTTCCGCCGGGGCGGTTTGGCACGCGGACGTAAACTGGACTCCTGGTACATGATGGCCATCAACACCGGAATGCTGGTCCCCCAGCGGCGTTCGGCGCGCCGGGCATCTTTGTACCAACCGCGCTTTTCATCAAACAGGTTACAGATATTATCGCTATTTTTGGGCGGCAGTGAGGTACAGCCGGCCAGTGCCAATAACGCGAGCAGCGCGGATAATTTTATTAATGTGGGCATAGTGGGCATAGATAATCAGTAACAACAATTCCTAACGGTGTAGATTAAGAAGTTCGATTAAGGCGTCCTCATCGATGACGTCGACGCCTAACTCCTGGGCTCGTTGCAGTTTTGAGCCCGCACCCGGGCCTGCTATAAGATAATCGGTTTTTTTGGAAACGCTGCCTGCCACTTTGGCGCCAAGTGCTTCCAGCGCCTCTTTAGCGTCGTCGCGCTTCATGGTTTCCAAGGTGCCAGTAATAACGTAGGTCAGCCCACTTAGGGGTAACTGCTGCCGGTCCACTGGCGCCTGCTCTTCCCAATGTACTCCGGCATCGCGCAGCGCTTGTACAGCCTGGCGATTCTCCGTCTGCTGAAAGAATTCGGCCACAAAATGCGCCACCACTGGACCGACATCGTCCACTTCCTGTAGCGCTTGCTCATCGGCGTTGGCCAGGGCATCAAAGGTACCGAAGTGTCGGGCTAAATTGCGTGCCGTGGTTTCGCCCACTTCCCGTATTCCGAGGGAGTAAATGAATTTCGCCAGGGTGGTTTTTTTGCTGTGCTCTAGCGCTTTGAGCAGGTTTTCGGCCGACTTGGGGCCCATGCGCTCCAGCGATTGCAATTGTTCCTGCTGGAGACTGAACAGGTCCGCCACGGCGGTAATGAGCGCCCGATCCACCAGCTGCTCCACCAGTTTGTCCCCTAAACCATCGATATCCAGGGCTTTACGGGAGGCAAAATGAATAATCGCCTGCTTGCGCTGCGCAGGACATACCAGACCGCCGTCGCAGCGCAGTACCGCTTCACCGGGCACAGCTTCCACTGGTGAGTCACACACCGGGCAGCGCTCGGGAAAGTGGATGTCCCTAGCGTCATTGGGACGTTTGCTGGCAACGACAGACACCACTTGGGGAATGACGTCGCCGGCACGGCGCACGATGACGGTATCGCCAATTTTTACACCTAAGCGCTCGATTTCCGCGCGGTTGTGCAAGGTGGCGTTGGACACCGTCGCACCGCCCACAAACACGGGTTCCAGGCGCGCGACGGGAGTCACGGCGCCCGTACGGCCCACCTGAAACTCCACGTCATTTAGACGGGTCATCTCTTCTTGAGCGGGAAATTTGTAGGCGATAGCCCAACGCGGCGCGCGCGCCACAAAACCCAGCTCTTCCTGTAAGGCACGGCGGTTAACCTTAAAGACCACGCCATCAATGTCATAACCAAGGCTCCCGCGCCGGCTCTCCAATTCCCGATAATAATCAATGCACTCGTCGATGCCCCGGGCCGTGGCCACCTGAGCGTTAATGTGCAGGCCCCAGGTTTTTAGCATTTCCAGAGTGGCGATGTGTTCGTTAGGCAGAGTGCCGTCGAATCGCCCTACCCCATAGACGCCTATATCCAGAGGCCGGCGCGCGGTGATGCGGGCGTCCAGTTGCCGCAGGCTGCCTGCGGCGGCATTGCGCGGGTTAACAAAGGTTTTTTCGCCCTGCTCTCGGGCCGTCTCGTTCAGCTTCTCAAAACCGGCCCGGGGCATGTAAATTTCCCCGCGCACCTCCAGAACCGAAGGATACCCCTCACCCAATAACCGCAAGGGCACGGCGTTGATGGTGCGCACGTTTTGGGTGACGTCTTCACCCTCGGTGCCGTCCCCGCGAGTAGCGGCCCGCACCAACAGACCGTCCTGGTACAGCAAACTGACCGCAATGCCATCGAGTTTGGGTTCGCAGGCGTATTCAATTTCAGCCTCATCTTGCAGCCGTTCGCGAATACGTCGATCAAACGCGCGCATCTCGTCTTCATTGAAGGCGTTGTCCAAAGACAGCATGGGCATTTCGTGGGTAACGCTGGCGAACGCACTTAACGGTGTGGCGCCAACCCGCTGGGTAGGCGAATCCGCCGTGATCAGCTGCGGATGTTGCTTTTCGAGCTCCTGCAGCCGCTGCATCATACGATCGTAGTCGGCATCCGGAATTTCCGGATCGTCGAGTACATAGTATCGGTAGTTATGGCGCTGAAGCTCGCCGCGCAGCCGCTGAACCTCAGCGACCGTTTCGGCAGAGATGGATGGGTCAGCAGCGCTTGGCATAGATTGATCCTGCAGTAGGGTTTACCGCCCCTTCCGTGGGGCTGAGCGCCTTCCTGTGGCTTAGTGTAGAGGGTTTCAACGTCCGCGTTCGTCGGTTTATTACCCGGACGCGGTTATGGGTGGCAATTGATCCCGCCGGGCTTACGCCATGTCAGCTCAACCAGGCACGCGGGATAGCTGACGACGAACGAAATCCAGCACCCGCTGGCGATCGTGTTCCATGGTCTGGCGAGTCATGGCGCTGCGGTTCTCGTCTTTCAATTCACCGCCCAGGGTTTCCGCCAGAGTCTTGGCGGTGGCCAGCATCAGATCAAACGCCGCCACGCTGTCCCCTTCCAGCGGCAAGGTCATAAACAGGCTCACGCCGGGCGTTTGAAAGCTTTCCATGGCGTCCAGGTCAAAGGTTCCGGGTTTGACCATATTGGCCAAACTGAACTGGACCGGACCACCGCCCCGGGCATCCCGGTAGCGGTGGAAAATGCTCATACTG
>DAHVRW010000013.1 GCA_027322215.1 Marinimicrobium sp. | reverse complement strand
GCCCGATACCCGATACAAAATACTAACCTGCTCTCCGTCGACCCGATAGCCGCGGTAGCGCACCTGTGCGCCGGGCTCCCCTTGCACCCGCCAGGAGGCAGATTCCTGGACAAAGTATGAACCGCCATCACTTCGCGGCTGAGGGCCGTGGCGATGATCAAACACCGCCCCTTGCAGCTCAAGATCACCTTCCCACGCCTTATACAGGTGCCCCGAATCGGTATCGTACGCCACGCGAACTTTATCATCCAAACGCACGGTGAGCATACGAGGCTGGCCATCCAGCACTGAACGGAAGGCCGGCACAGGACCTTTCAGGCTGGCCTCAACCGCAGGGGCTTGTCGGACACCGTGGCAGGCCTGCAACACGAGGCCTGCACAAGCCCCCATGACCAAAATCAGCAGGCCGCGCACCCGGTGTCCAGGGCGAGAAAATCTCGGCATGTCGTTCTCCAGTTACTTATGATGATTGGCAGCGGAATCTAGCACAGGGGGCCCTGGTTACGGCGGTGAATACGTATGCAGGGAAGTGCGCCGACAAGGCGCGAACCGTCAACCGGACGCGCTCGGAGCGGGGACGGCCGCGTCTGGCTCGACGGTTTGCAAAGGCAGGGTCATCAGGTATTGGCCGGGTTTTCGCTCAACGCGCACACCGCACTCGTCCAGTCGATAGGTGAGATAGCAATATGGACGCGGAGTAGACAATGCCTGAGCGGCAAACAGAGCGTAAACATCGCCCGTGCAGCGGGCGGAGCGACTGACCAGCCCCGGGTGCCCCTCACGATGTAAGCGCTGACCCACATGCTGGGTGTACTGATAACTGCGCGGGTCAACCAGACCTGGGTGGGTGCGGATGAGGGGCCGAAAATCCAGCAGCAGGGATTGGCAATGCACTTTGTACACTTTGCGCTCAATGCGCACCCCCAGTAAATCCTGCCAGCCGGCATCTGCCAGCAAACCTTGCCGCCAGTGATAAGCGGTTTCATGGATGGTGGTGACCAAGGTATCGGCGCCGTACCAGACGCCATAGCTGCCGTCGCTATAGCGACTCTGTGCCCAATTGCGAAACGGGTACTGAATAGCTTGGTAATAGGCCGACTCTTCAAAAGGTCGATCAATAACCGACTGGGGGCTCACGTAGGGATAGGGCTTGCTGGCCATTTCCAGCGTCTGGGCGGCTGTCCAAGCGCTGGGCGCGTCGCTTAAATCATCAAATAGATCTTGGCTATCCCGCAGGGACACGATGTTCCTGAACAGGTCCCGATCACAATTGTAATTGACGACTTGGTCGAACAGATCAGTCATTAGCTGCCCCGCGCCCGGTCCAGGTAGGCCCGCACCATTAGCAGGCCGGGAAATCCGTATTCCTTAATCGCCTCGGTGGGCGTCATGCCATCCATTGCCCGGTTGCGGGTGGTCATCCAGCGGTAGGCCAGCTCCCGATTGTGAGGAAACAGCAGACGCAGGTTTTTGTGAATCCCCAGCAGTATTCCGGCGCGCTCCAGCAAATCGCGGCTCTGGGCGAAGGGCTCACCACGGCGATAACGAGTGAGCGCCGCACGGTTGGTGGGTGCCAGCCCCAACAATTCGAGACGGTCTTCGGTGCTCAATTGCCAGTGGTCGAACAGGGTCATGAGCATTTTGGCGATTTCGCCCCGCTCTGGAGCGGGCAAGGCGTATTCGGCTTTCATGGATACCCCCAGAATGTGTCACCCTGTATTACTGTAACACAACCTGTTTTACTTGACACAACCACCTTGCTGCTCGGCAAGATTTTATTGTTCCATGTCGTCCCGAACGCGCAAGAAACTGGCAAAGCGCGGCAAGCCGCTGTTGGTGTAGCCATGATATTTATAAGTAATAACACTGCCGACAGGCGGCGGGTTCGCACGCTCGTTATCGGTAAAGCCTGTGCCAACGGAGAACTCTAGCCCCTGTTCGTTTCGCACTCTGAGAGCACCGAGCATATTCGTGTATTTACCCTTCCCAGGCAAATGGCCAATCACCACCGCTTCATCGTCGAAAAAAGGCTTTAGCTTTAGTAAGGCATTGCTTCTGCCTGCGGCATGATGGGCGCTTGCCAAGTGCAGCATCAAACCCTCTGCGCCATTTTTAACCAGCACTTTTAGGTGCTCGTCTAATGCCTGAGGGGAGGTAAACCGGCGCTGCTCAACCGCTTCGATGTGCTCAGCGTTTATCTGTTTGACTAACTCTGAATAGTTTTTATAGCGCTGCTCAAACGGGAGCTGTGCATCCGGCATGTCGAAGACCTTGTAGCGCACCTTACGCCACAAGCGATCATTGGGGGTGTTGGTCCGCACGATCCGGCTCACGGCCTCAAAGTCTTGGCGCTGCGTCCATAGTTCGCCATCGAGCCAAACGTCCGGCAACGGCGCAACAAACCATTCGGGAGCATGTATCGGGTTGCCATTGCGGGTGAGCAAGCGCTCTCCTGTCCAAATGGCTCGCACGCCGTCATACTTTTCACTGACCAAATAATCGCTAACCGGGCCAGCACGATGCGGTTCATAGACCTGCGCCAGCTGTACCTGAATGGCCTGCGTAGCGGCCCCGGAAGACTCCGCATACGCGCAAAACGCAGCCAACCACAGAACAATAAAACCGAGAACGGATGAGATGGAAAGTTTTATCATGACCGAGTCCTTTCAGTTGTTTTGTTCGTGAATCTTAGTGAATCAATGTTACTAACCTTGGCCGCTTGAGTGTAGCAGGCGAGCGCGGCATGGAAATCGTTGCGCTTCTCAACTCCGGGCTTACAATGTCGAACGGATTTGATTCAGCCAAGGCCCCGGAGAGGCTCATGAAAGCGCAAGCACAGGAATTGCTGCAGATCTTGCAACGGGATCTCGCCGCCTACGACTCAATGCTTCCCTCGCTCCCCGAGGTGGCTGTGCGTGTGCGCACCCTTACCGCCGACCCCGAATGCACCATCCAACAATTGGAACAGGAAATCGCCAAAGACGCCGTCATGGCCGCGCGACTGGTTAAAGTAGCCAATAGCGCCGCGCTGCTGCGTGGTCAGCCACTGACCTCATTGCGTCAGGCGATCACCAATTTAGGAATAAACCTGGTTCGCTCGCTGGTGACCCAGCTCGGAATTTTGCAGAGCATGCAAGGACGCAGCGACTCTCCCCACATGCGTGATTTTGTCACCAACGGTATGCACATCAGCGCGCTATGCCACAGCTTGGCAAGCAAACAACCCCACTTGGATCCGGAACTCGCCTCACTCGGTGGATTGCTGCACGATATAGGCAAGCTGCCGCTGCGAACATTTTTGGCCAAACGAGCCGAACTGGCCCCCGGCGCCCGCTACCAACTGGAACAACTGCTGCACCCTACCGTAGGTGCAATGATGTTGCAGCGCTGGTAGATGGCGGACGCACTGGTTCAAATGGCCCGTGAGCACGAACGGATATTGCGTGAAACTGGTTCTCATCAGGCGGATTATGTGGACATCGTCATCGCCGCCAACCTGCTGCACTACGGTACCGAGACCGGTCGGTACGCCCGCTATGCGCATCACCCTATCCCCGCGCTGGAGAAATGTGTTGGCCCGAATTCTGGCGACCACTGGCAGCAAAAGGCATTGGAGCGCATGCAGCTGGCCCAGAGCCTTTTCAGCGCTTAGCCTTAAGCACCCCGCACTATGTTGCCCGACAACAGATCGCGAATTTCCGACGGTTGACGGCGCCCACCCAGTGGGCCCGGAACTATGTCGTCCAGAGCATCGGCAAAATACTGACGCAAGCGCAACGGACTACGCGCAGGCGCCCGTCCCTGCGGGTTGGCGGAAGTGGACACAATCGGCCCCCCGAAGGCCCGGCTGAGACCCGCCGCAATGGGATGGTCGGTTACGCGCACCGCCACCGACGAAAAACAGCCCGAGATCCAGCTGGGGACTCGATGATTGTGGGGCACCAGCCAAGTGGTGGGGCCTGGCCAAGTAAGGCTCAAGCGCTGACGCTGCAAATCGTCCAGCCCCGATAGCAAAGGCTCAATTTGTTCCATGTCCGCCGCCAAAAGAATGAGCCCTTTGTCAGGAGAGCGGCTTTTGAGTGCCAGCAAGCGGTGAACCGCCTGTGCATTGCTCGGGTCACAACCCAGCCCCCAGACGGCTTCGGTGGGATACGCCACCACACCGCCTGCGCGCATAATACTCGCGGCACGCGCGATGCGCGGATTGCGGGCCCAATCGACCATGGTTGCCTCTGTGTTTAACGAAATCGAATGCCGCTGTAGCGACAGGCGTGCCAATTTAAACCGGGTCGGGGGTCAACTCAAGGGTGCGCACGTAACCATTGGGTGTTTCCGCTACCGCACCCTTGAGTTCCAGGCTGACAAGCCCCGAGGCTAAGCCACCCACATCAACCCCGGCCTGGACCAGCAACTGATCCATGGTTTGCGGATCGTGCCCCAGAGCATCGAGAATGGCTCGCTCCTGTGTACTGAATTGCGCCATATCCACTGTCGGTGCAGCTTCCTGCGGCAGCAGAGAACGCTGGTAGCAGAGCATCCCGTCCAGCTGCTCGACAATATCTGCGGCCGTTTCAACCAAAGTAGCGCCCTGGCGAATCAAGCTGTGACAGCCTCTGGCGAGGGGGTTGTGAATGGAGCCCGGGATGGCAAAGACTTCGCGCCCATGCTGCAGCGCGTAGCGGGCCGTAATTAAAGAACCGCTTTTTGCGGCCGCCTCCACCACCAAAGTGCCCAAACTCAAGCCGCTGATCAGCCGATTGCGCTGGGGAAAGTGACTTTGTCGGGCGCTTTGCCCCGGTGGAAATTCGGTAACCAGGGCACCACCCGAGGCCACAATCTGTTCAGCCAGCACTTTGTGCCGGGCGGGATAAAGTCGGTCTATGCCCGTACCCATAACCGCGATAGTGCGGCCTTGGGCGGCTAAAGCACCGCTGTGGGCCGCACCGTCCACCCCCAACGCCAGACCACTGGTGATGGTAAAGCCGTGTCCGGCGAGAAACTGCGCAAAACGATGGGCACTATCGCGGCCGCCGGGTGTAGGGTTGCGGCTGCCCACTATAGCCAGCTGTGGCAAGCCGAGTATGGATGGGTCACCACGCACATAGAGCAGCGGCGGTGGTCGAGGGATTTCCGCCAACAGCGGCGGGTAATCAGGGCTGCCCAAAGGCAGCACATGCACCTCTGGATGAGCCGCCAACCAGTCCAGATCCGCCTGAAGTTGCTGGCCTAAAGCGCTGTTATTTGGGTCCGCCCGATAATCGCGCAGTGCTTGCAACGATGGGGCGGTGAGAACGGGAACCAGCTTATCGAGGGGTTGCTCCAACACACGGCGAGCATCGCCAAACGCTTCCTGAAGCTGCCAGTAGCGGCCGACGCCCAAACCGGGCAAGCGCTGAAGTAACAGTGTGGTGCGAAGAGTGTCATCCATATTGTTCGTCCTTGAACTTGGGCTATAACGTTCATCCTTGAACAGTGGGGATTACTGATTCATTAGGGGTTGCGCAGCCGATCGTTGACGCCCAGGGGCCGTTCGGCTTCAAGTACGATGGCCAGACTCATTTTTTCGAAGGTTCGAAATACCATCACAAGGCCGGCGCGCTCATCCGGCAATTTAACATTGCGGTTGGTGACTCGGTCACGCACGGTTTCGCCGACTTTGTACACAGCCAGCACGTTGCCCACGAGCAACCCTTCCCGGTCGCCGCGGTTGATCATAACCACATCCATTTTGCCCACGTTAGCCACGCCGCCTTCCACTTCCATTATCACGCCTTCAATCGGTGCATCAGGTGCGCTCGGGTAGAAGGTGGAATCCATCGCCAGCTGCTCGCTGGGCAGCAGACGATCCGTGGGGCGCAGTTCTTCCGAAGAACGGACAACGTTGACGGTGCCAACATCACCTTCGGTGGCAATCAGGTTCACCGTGCCCACGTTTTTAGCGTGGGTACCCAGGTACTCTTTCGTAACCGGATCGATGTACGCACGCTCGCGCCGGTAAACACCGTAGGTGTGGATGTCATCGGCAAACTCGCCACGGGCGTAGGCGCGGTCGCCGGCGCCCACAATTACGCGCTGTTCCGGCCCGGCCAGCATGTAGGATGCGGCCTCCAACTCAGCATCGGTAACGATGCGGCTGCGTGACAAGAAGCTGTTGATACGATCAAGGGGAATGGTGGTGATGGCGTCCTCTCGGGACACTACCCGCACACTGGGGCTCAGCCGGGTATCGCCGGGTGCCATTTTCACCGTGCGCTCCACGGTCAGACGCGGCTGACCGTCGATGTAAACCATCTGAATCACGTCGCCGGGATAAATCAGATGCGGGTTTTCAATATTGGGGTTGATATGCCAGATCTCCGGCCACAGCCATGGGGTGCGGAGAAATCGGTTGGAGATATCCCAAAGGGTATCGCCTTTAACCACGACATATTCATCTGGGTGATCGGAGCGGAAGGCACTTTCGTCGGCCCAGCTCATCAAACTCAGCAGCGACACCGCCGCCAAAGCGATCATTATTTTTTTCATAGAAACCGATCCTGTTTTCATGCGGCGCTTTTTCGCGGTTCTTTTTATTGCCTTACTAGTTATTGCCTTACTCGCCTATTGCGTTTTTACCGGATTATTGCCCGATTGCCTATTTATTACGTTTTGCGACACTTAAGCATTGGGCAATACTACGCAGTTCGTGAACTCCCGGCTCTATAATAGCTCAAGGGGTCGGAAAGTGGCGGCTCAAACGCCTTAAGACCCCATTTTCGCTGGCAGAAGTGTCATCCTGTGACACAGACCACGGTGTATAATCACTTGAGCCACTGCACCCGCGATTAAATAAGGTGTCAGCGATAGGTGGCTGGGCGAGCCGCAATCGGCAAACTGTACCAAGTTATTAGCCCGAACCACCCCAGTTGCGTTTGCCCAGCTAATTTGACTGGTGCGCGGCTTGCAGTAGACTGGCGCCGTCTGAGGCGGAACTTGCCTTTACCGCCATGCTCTACATTATTGCTACATTTAGCAAGTAAATGCTGTCTGATCATAATGTTAGCAGCGCTTATTAGCCTTTTACTAGAAGTTTGTCACAAAGATTATGGCGAAATTAGAGATACTCGAATTCCCCGATCCGCGCCTGCGCACGGTAGCGAAGCCCGTCGCTGAAGTCGACGATCGCATCCGTCAGTTAGTAGACGACATGTTCGAGACTATGTACGCCGCGCCCGGCGTGGGCTTGGCGGCCACTCAGGTCAACGTCCATGAGCGTGTGGTGGTGATTGACGTGAGCGAAGATCAGAGCCAGCCCCTGGTGTTTATTAACCCAGAAGTTACCGTGCTGGACACCGAAACACTGCGCGATTACGACGAAGGCTGCCTGTCGGTGCCCGGCTTTTATGAAACCGTATCGCGCCCGGAGCGGGTGCGTGTGGATGCTCTGGACCGGGACGGCAAGCCCTTCACAATGGAGCCGGACGGGTTATTGGCGGTGTGCATTCAGCACGAGCTTGACCATCTCAACGGCAAGCTGTTTGTGGATTACATATCGCCGATCAAGCGTCAACGCATCCGCAAAAAGCTGCAAAAGCAGCAGCGCGCCTCGGCCTGAGCGGACACTCACCCCCTCACCAACAAGCGAACCGCCTCATGATCCAAGCCAAAGCTCAGGGACTGCGTATTGTGTTCGCGGGCACCCCGGATTTTGCTGCACAACAATTGCGTAGCCTACTCGCCAGCGAACATGAACTGGTGGCCGTGTATACCCAGCCGGACCGCCCAGCGGGCCGGGGCAAAAAGCTCACCGCCAGCCCAGTAAAACAGTTGGCCGTGGAGCATGGAATTCCCGTGCGCCAACCCCCAACACTCAAAGCCGCGCAGGCCCAGGCGGAGCTGGCCGAGCTGAATGCCGACATTATGGTGGTGGTAGCCTACGGGCTGCTTCTGCCCCAGGCGGTGCTGAACATACCTCGCTTAGGCTGCATCAACATACACGCTTCCTTGCTGCCCCGCTGGCGCGGTGCGGCGCCGATTCAACGAGCGATTGAAGCCGGCGATACCGTCAGCGGTATTACCATCATGCAGATGGATGCCGGACTGGATACCGGCGATATGTTAGTTAAAGCCGAATGCCCCATTCGGGCAGACGATACCGCCGCCACACTACATGACCGCCTCTCGGAGCTGGCCGGCCCAGCCACAATAACAGCACTGCAGCAGTTACAAAGTGGCCAGGCGCAACCCAAATCACAGGACGATTCAAAAAGCACCTACGCGGCCAAGATCAGCAAAGCCGAAGCGGCTCTGGATTGGCGCCGCCCCGCCCAAGAGCTGGAACGACAAGTGAGGGCGTTTAACCCCTTCCCCATCGCGTTTATGCGCATCCCGGACCAGGAAGCCCCCATTCGGGTATGGGCCGCTGAAGTCGTGGACGCCGATGCTTCCGCTACGCCTGCCACAATAATTGCCGTCGCCCCGACGGGCCTGGACATTGCGTGTGGCGAGGGGATGCTGAGGCTAACGACATTGCAGCTGCCCGGTAAAAAAGCTCTGCCGATCGCCGACTTACTGCGCGGCCACCCGGATCTGTTTGCTCCCGGCCAAACCCTGGCACTGCCCCAATGAACGTTCGCACCGCCGCGGCCCTGGTTGTGGGGCAGGTGCTGCGCCATCAGGGGTCGCTGTCCAGTTTATTGCCCGAGATGCAATCAAAGGTGCCGGAGCGGGACCGCCCGCTGCTGCAAGAACTCTGTTACGGCTGTTTGCGCTGGCAACCGCAGCTGGCGCTGTACGTAGAGCGGCTGCTGGATAAACCCCTGCGCGCAAAAGACAGTGACATCCAAGCTCTGTTATTGCTGGGTCTGTATCAGCTGATCTACACCCGCATTCCCGACCACGCCGCCCTTAGCGCTACGGTAGATGGCGCCCGCGCCTTGAAAAAACCGTGGGCCACACGGCTAATAAACGGCGTGTTGCGGCGTTTTCAGCGGGAGCGGGAGGCCCTGGACGAACAGCTGCAAAAATACGCCGTATTCAGCAGCGCCCATCCGCGCTGGCTGTTGGATGCTTTGAAAACCGCCTGGCCTGAGCAGTTCGATGCCCTAATTCACGCCAACAATAACCATCCGCCCCTCACCTTGCGCGTGAATTCTCGGGCAGTTGGTCGCGACGCATACTTGGCAATGTTGGCCGAGCGCGGAATTGAGGCTCAGCCCACGCCTTATAGCGAGGTGGGCATTCAGCTGGCTAATCCCTGTGACCCCACAGGCTTGCCGCTGTTTGCCGACGGCGGGGTAAGTGTTCAGGACGAGGCGGCGCAACTGGCCGCGCCCTTGTTAGAGCTGGCGCCCGGGCAGCGAGTGCTTGATGCTTGCAGTGCGCCGGGCGGGAAGACCGGTCATATATTGGAAACCGAGCCCGGCTTAGCACAAGTGGTGGCTCTGGATGCCGACCCCCGCCGGCTGGAGCGTGTGGAAGAAAACCTGGCGCGCCTCAATTTCCAGGCAAACGTTGTCAGCGGCGATGCCGCCGACCCCGATAGCTGGTGGGATGGGCAACCGTTCGAGCGCATTTTGTTGGATGCACCCTGCTCTGCCACCGGTATTATTCGTCGCCACCCGGATATTAAGTATCTGCGCAGTCCCGGGGAGATTGCGAAGCTCGTGGCGCTCCAAGCGCGTTTGCTGGACAGACTGTGGTCTCTGCTGACGCCAGGCGGCGTGCTGCTGTACGCCACCTGCTCCGTTATGCCGGACGAGAACAGCGCGCAGATTGAAGCGTTTCTCGCCCGGCAACCCGATGCGATTTGCGATCATTTAGATGTGCCCTGGGGAATGGGCCAAACGGCCGGCCAGCAAATATTGCCGGACGCGACCGGGGCGGACGGTTTTTATTACGCCCGTTTACGCAAGGCGTAACTTTCTCCCACGATAGGTTGCCGGGATAGTCCATACTTCAAGGCTTTTGGATGCCCGCCTGTGCGCACTGCTGTCCGGAATAATTTCACTATTCGGCGGCTTCGTAAGCAAGCCCTCGGGCCGCACAGGCTGAGTGGTTCAGCAAACGTCGTGGACCCATCCGTGGGGACTGCCCCACAAGATCCCTCTTGTGAGGCTTGCTGAACCACTCAGCCTGCACGGCCCTAGCAGCTTCGCGCGCCGGCATTCTTCCTAACATTCTCGCCTCACCTTTTCGTCAAGCCTGCGCAGGCTTGACGAAAAGCTCGTGTGGGAGTTGCGCAGGTATGGCGGAACAGCGCTGAGCTGGCAGAAAGCCCTAGCGCTGTCTTACCTCAGTCTGCAGGAATAAAGTCTGTATCCCGAAACTCACTGCCGCGCAGCTGAATCTGCAACCTTGATGCCCGGTCACCCAGCAACAGGGTGTCATAAAGCGTGACCAGGTCGTCCTTAGTGGCGGCGTTAAAGCCAGCCAGCAAACGGTCACGGGTATCGAAGGCGCGGTTGTTTCGGTAAAAATCCCCCAACTGACGGGTCGCTTCTATATAAAAATCGTTGGGCCGCTGGGTAAACTGAGCCACGACGGATTGGCGAAGTTGCTCTATCGCCTCCGGCTCGGCGGCGTTGAAATCATCCCGATAGGTGACCCGAAACTCATCCATACTGGCTTTGAGATCCATCAGGGGCCGGTCAGCGCTTTGCACAAACAGCAAGAACTGCGGGTATTCGTTAAAACCCGCCGGACTGCTGCTGACCACGTAGCCCAACTGCTGACGGGTGCGCAGATCGGTAAAAAAGGCGTTGCGGAACAAACCGTTGATTAAATGGAGCTGTGCCAGGGTTTCAATAGACTGCTCCGGCAAGATGAATGCGTCCAAAAGCGCCACATCGGTGTGCTCCACATCTTCCGCGAAGCGGATGTGCTGTTCGGCGACTGGCGTTCTATAGCTCTGCACCACCACCGGCGCCGGGTCGCGCTCAGTGCCCAGTTTGGCCTCGAACTCCCCTACCATGGTGGTGATTGTCTCGGGGCTGTAATTGCCGAACGCGTAAACACGCACCAGTGAGCGATGCATCACCTCCCTATGGAACGCCCGCAATTGCTCAGGATTGACCTGTTCTGCAGCCGCCAGTATCTCCTCATCCCGCCAGGGGAAGTCCGAGTTGATACGCTCGAGGTGACGGAACAGCTGGAGATAGGGCGCGTCTCGCCGCTGACCGTCAACCCAGCGACGGAAGCGATCTTTCGCCTTTTCGAAATCATCGTCGGTAAAGTCCAAAGCCACGAAGGTATCCGACAAACGGGCAAGGATGAGCGGGTGGTTCGCGCTCGGCCCACTCAGGGTGATGTCCTGCATGTTCTCACTGGAACGGCTTACACTGATATTGATGCCCGCACGCCCCGCGCGGTCCATCAACGAGGTGCTCGCCTCCTCGAACAGGCCGTTCAACAGCGCGCCCAATACAAAGTCATGCACGCTGCGATGACCCAGATCGTGGTTGAGTATTAACCGCAGATAACCTTTGTCTCCCGGATGGTATTGGGCGTGCATCAGCCAGGCCTCGGCGCCCGGCTCGTCCACCACCAACGTCATTTCTTCCAGCGTCGGCACGACGTTGGCAATGTCATGGGTAACGGCAAATTCGTTCTCCTCAGGCAACACAAAGGTCAGCTCCGCCGCCCAGTGCTGCCAGCGCTGTAAGTCCTCTGCAGTGATGGGCGCTACGCCGAATGTGCCGGCGTGGTAGGGAACATCCTCCGTTGTCGGCTCATGTTGGCTAACATGCCACAGACGCAGGTTGTCCGGCACCAACTGCGCCAGCACCTGCTGAATCTCCTCAGCATCGAAACCTTCAAAGCGCGCATCGGCGGACATCACGTACTGAGGCGGCACCCGAAATAAGGTATAGCTTAAGTCCGCGGCAAGCTGTAAAGGATGAGGTACCTCGCGCACATGAAAATTGCGCTCCTCAAGCACTTTCAGCTCCTCATAACGGCGCTCGCTCACGCCTTCGTTACGCAGTAACTCCAAGTAACTGAACACCGCACCCACCACGCGGTCGCGCTCGCGCAGACCGCGTTCGGTAAGGTCTATATTGATCCGGAACACACCATCGCTGCCATAGAAATCCGGGTCCGCGTAAGCAGTCAGCCGCTCGATTAGGTTCCATTCCCGCAACTGTTGCGCCAGAGTACCTGGCTCTTCTGAGCTGATTAGACTGGCCACGTACTCATTGGGCTTCAAACGCCACACGTCGCGGTTGTCACGCATTGGGAATTCCAGAACGAGCTGCTTCAGATCTTTCTGGGGGCGGTAGTAAATATGCTGGCCGACCTGCTCCTGGGTCAGGCCGGGCGTGCGCACTGTGGGGTCGTCGATATGGCGGTTGGGCACTTGGGAAAAGTGTTTGCGAGCCAGGGCCTCCAGCTCATCCAGGCTGTGGCGACTCACCATGACGAGCTTCATATTGTCGGCGGAATAGTACTGGTCGTAGAGCGACAACATGGCCTCGTGCAAGCTCTGCTCGGGGGTGTCCTGCAAAGTAGTGCGATTACCCACGGCCAGCTGGCGGGAGGGATGCTCCTCATTAGCGGTTTGGCCCCGTAAGAAATACAGAATTCGACCGTCGTGATCTCGCCCTGCGGACCACTCGTTATGCACGGCGTTTAGCTCTTTTACGCTGTAATCGGCGTCAAACAGCGGGGTTTTAAAGTAATCGCTGAAGCGATCAAGCGCCGCATCCAGAGTGGCATTGGGCGCTTGAAAAAAGTAGTTGGTGTGATCCCGCGCAGTGTAGGCGTTGGTATGTCCCGCGTTCTCTGCCAAAAAGTTTTGCAGCTCGTTGGGTTCTGGGTATTTTTCCGTTCCCAAGAAGAGCATGTGCTCTAAATAGTGGGCCAGGCCCTGGAACTCGGGCGGGTTATGGTAGCTACCGACACCCACGCTCAGCGACACGGCGGACACCTCGGTATTGGCATCATTGACCAGCATCACTTCCAGACCGTTGTCCAGAACGACGTGGCGGTATTCTCTGGGATCGTTGTCGCTGGTTTCCACAACCACCGACGCTGGTGCCGACGTAAAGCTGGCGCAGCCGACCAGGATCAACGTAAACGCCAGAGCAAAAAGACCTGCAAAGGCTGTGTTAGGGGATGAACGCATGCTGGGAGTCCTTTTCAATAGATGAAGTCAGTCGCTAAGTAAGCCAGTAAATAGCCCAATCAATGAGTTAGTCAGCCGGCACCAGGCCGCCACATAGCATAGGTAGACGCGCATTCCATGCCAGGAATTATATGTAGGTAAAGGCGCCCTCGACTGTAAAGTTTGAAGGCATAGAATGTCAAACTGGCGAATTAGGCAGCCGGTCCGCCTTGACAGTGCAATTGCGGCCCTGTTTTTTGGCTTGATACAGCGCTTGGTCCGCCCGCGCCAGGGCGTGCAAGAACTCCTCGTCTGGGCCGATCTGGCTCACCCCAAAACTGGCGGTTACCTGCAGGGGATCCGCGGGACAAAAGTTCGTCTCACTCACCATTTTACGGATTTTTTCGGCTAGGGCGAAAGCGTTGTCCAGATGGGTACCGGGGCACAGCAGAAGAAATTCCTCACCGCCCCAGCGGCACAGAATATCCTCCGACCGGGTGTGCTGAGCGACTAATTTCGTAAAGCCCACGATAATGTCATCCCCGGTATTGTGACCGCGGGTGTCATTAATGAGCTTAAAGTGGTCAATATCCATCAAAATCAGCGCCGCTTCGAGACGCTCATTCTGGACCAGAAGTTTTTGGGCCTCCCGCTCAAAACCGTAGCGGTTGTAAACGCCGGTCAGGGGGTCGCGGCTGGAGAGACGCTCGTAGCGGTTTTTTTCCTGCCTGAGATCCTGATGCTGCGAAGCCAGCGCCTGCAGGCGACTCCGTGCTCTGCGCGTCGTGCGGCGAAGACGGTACATGCGCTCGGTGACCACCAACAACGCCCCCAACAACCACGTAATGATGATTCCCAGGTACCAGTTTTCGGTGGAAACCCAGGCGCCGACAAATTCGAGTTTTTCAACAACTACCTCATGATCACCCGGCGGCAGCGTACCCCGATAATCCAGCCCTATCGCAATGATGTTGCCAAATGCCGGCTTCGCCAGCTCCCGGGAAATGGCGCGTTGCGCAATCCACCAATCGGCGACCGTGAACTCGCTGGGCTCAATCACCAACTCGTCCTGCAGATCCTGGGGGCGAATGCTGAACTGGAGAAACTGAGGGCTGTTGCCGTCGTCGGGGTTGGCGTAGCGCTCGTCGTAATGGCGCATGAACAAACGCAGATGTTGGGGTTCGGTCAAAGGGCGAATCTTCAGGCGTACCGCATCGTATACGCTTACATCCACCCCGTCGCGGTTATTTTCGGACGTGAGTATGTTGAATCCACAATACTTAAAGGTGCCCTGCGCTTCCACCCGGCACCGCCAGTAACCGACTTTATTGTCGATCCATTCGGAATGACTGGGCCCGCCTATCTCCTCGTCCCCAAAAAGACCAAACCAGCCGTCCTCATCCGGGAATACCTGCCAAACCCGTTCCGGCAGATAATTCGGCACCATCGCGACGATCATCGTCACGAACAGCGCAAAAACCAGAAGCAAATGTGAGGGTGAGGCTTTCATCGAGTACCCATGGGACCGTGACGATGCGGATAAACATGCCACCATTGAGTGTAGCAGCCTCTTGCGGTTGGCGCATTATTCCTCAATAAGAATAGGTGTCCGTCTCCGGTTCAGCCCTGAGCACTATGTAACATTCGTTCTAGCGTTCGTTTTCAGCGCGACTTTTTTATCGACCGTGGCAACTGTTGGGCCGCACTCCCTCACTATGTCGATTTACCTCAATCGGATCGACAATTCTTTGTGACGAGCCTGTTTGTGTGGCCCATTTCGACTACCGAGACGTATTGACGACAACCGAAAGAGGATGCCAGCACGTGAGCGCTGGCAGAACCGGTATGGCGCAATCACGCGCACTCCAGCGTGATATGTATGGTTCGCTCACTTATGACGCCAACTCCTTTGGGAATGTACTTTCTTCATACATTTCAATTTGTCACAAGTCTGAGTCAGGCACTCAGGTGACGATTCACACCGCTGATAAGCGCTTTGATGGCGGCGGCGACGATGTTGCGGTCTTGCCCCACGCCAAACAACGGCTTGCTGTCGCCCACTTTGATTTCCACGTAGCAGACGGCGGCCACGTCGGAGCCTTGGCCCATGGCGTGTTCGTGGTAGTCCACGACGGTGATGGGCTGGTCGCTGTGTTGGCTGAGCGCTTTGGCGGCGGCGTCTATGGGGCCGTTGCCCCAGCCTTCCAGTTCCAGTTCTTGGCCTTGGAATTGGGTACGGATGACGGTGCGCACGCCATCTTCGCCCTGCCCGGCCTGGTCGTTTACCTGGCTGCTGCCGTAGCGGTAAGGCGCTTCCTGTTGTAGGTATTCGCTGTCGAACAAGCGGTAGATGTCCTCGCTGCTGACTTCTTTGCCGCTGCTGTCGCTGACCTTTTGGACTACGCCGCTGAATTCAATTTGCAGCCGCCGGGGCAAGTCGTAACCGGCTTGTTGTTGCAGTAAGAAGCTAACGCCGCCTTTTCCGGACTGACTGTTGACCCGCACCACCGCATCGTAGCTGCGTTTGAGGTCCGCGGGGTCGATGGGCAGGTAGGGGACTTCCCAAATTCCGTTAGGGTCCTGCACCGCGAGGCCTTTTTTAATGGCGTCCTGGTGTGAGCCGGAAAAGGCCGTGAACACCAACTCACCCGCGTACGGGTGGCGCGGGTGCACGGGCAATTGGTTGCACTCTTCCACCAGCTGGCGCACCTGATCAATGTCGGTGAAATCCAGCCCTGGGTCCACACCCTGAGAGTAAAGGTTGAGCGCCAAGGTCACGAGATCAACGTTACCGGTGCGCTCGCCGTTGCCGAACAGGCAGCCTTCAACCCGGTCGGCACCGGCCATTACGGCCAGCTCGGCGGCGGCCACGGCGGTGCCGCGGTCGTTGTGCGGGTGCACGCTCAAAATAATGCTGTCGCGGTTGTTCAGGTTGCGGTGCATCCATTCAATTTGGTCGGCGTAGGTGTTGGGCGTGGACATTTCCACGGTGGCCGGCAAGTTGAAAATAATTTTGTTCTCCGGCGTGGGCTGCCAAACTTCCGCCACGGCATCGCACACCTCTTTGGCGAACTCCACTTCGGTGCTGGAAAACACTTCCGGCGAGTACTGGTACACCCATTCGGTATCCGGTTGGGTAGCGGTCAGCTCTTTTACCCATTGAGTGCCCTGGATGGCAATATTCTTTACGCCTTCCTTATCGGTTTTGTACACGATCTTGCGAAAGGTCGGGGCAACGGGGTTGTACATGTGCAAAATGGCCCGACGTGCGCCTTTTAACGATTCGACGGTGCGCTCGATCAGCTCCCTACGGGCCTGGGTGAGCACTTCGATGGTGACATCCTCGGGAATTAAATCGTCTTCGATCAGACGACGCACAAAATTAAAGTCGGTATCCGATGCGGACGGAAAACCCACTTCAATTTCCTTAAACCCAATGTCTACCAGAGCCCGAAAAAAGCGCAGCTTCGTTTCCACAGACATGGGATCAATCAGCGCCTGGTTGCCGTCGCGCAAATCGGTGCTCATCCAAATGGGTGGCGCGTCCAGCACGCGGTTGGGCCACTGCCGATCGGGCAGTTGAATGGGCTCAAAGCGGCGGTATTTGCGGGCGGGGTCGGAAATCATTCTTAGCTCCTGAGGCTGACCGAGAACTCTGGTGACGATAATTATTGGGAAAATGGGCCTGTGGAAGCGTTCCGTTGGGCGAGCGTTAGAGGATGGCTCTTTACGCACCTGACCGGGTGGGCAACGCGCTTAGCGTGCACGCCTTGGGTCGGGCCAGCGGACAGCTTGTGACTGGCGTGCGTGCACCGGTGGTGCATACTCGCTTCCAAGCTCAGGCATGAGGAGTATTATATGCCCATGACACCGGCACATTATTGCTATAATTGCCTATGAAAAAAATACTTCGGCAATATAATTGCCAAATCTAATCGACCTTAGCAATATTGAGACAAACACCGTGACTTATGAACTTAACCGCTATGACCGCCAGATACTGCAGATACTGCAAACCCGAGGTCGTATCTCCAATCAGGAGTTGGCCGACGCCATCAACCTTTCGCCCTCGCCCTGCCTGCGGCGGGTGCGCCAGCTGGAAGAAAATGGGCTGATCGATGGCTATGTGGCGCTACTGAATGCCCGCAAACTGGGGCTGAATCTGATGGCGTTTATTCAGATCAGCATGGATAAGCACACGCCGGATCGCTTCGATGCGTTTGAAAAGATTATTGCCGACTATCCGGAAGTGTTGGAGTGCCACCTGATTACCGGTCAGTCGGCGGATTATCAGTTGAAGGTGATTGTGCGGGATATGGACGCCTATCAGCAGTTTTTGCTGCACAAGCTCACCCGTATAGAAGGGGTGAGCGGTGTGCATTCGTCGTTTGTGCTCAAGTCGCCTATTAACAGCACCGCCCTGCCCGTGGATTAACGAGCCGGGCGGTTGTGTTAATTACTCGCTCCAGTTGTCGGTGCGAAACGGCGAGGCGGGGAAGCCTTCTTTATTAATGAGGTTCACATCGGGGTTGTCGGCCCAGCCGTAGCGCACCGCCACCGGTTTACGCACCTGGTCACTCCAAACCTCCACCCGATCGCCCTTTAGGCGCGCTTCGGCCCAAACGAACTGCCGATCTTCACCCGCAATGGCAAAACCCCGGGGCTGGTCCCCAATGGCCAAGGCCAAGCCACTGCCCGTATGGGTAAAACTGAGGGTCGCGCGTTTACCTTTAATGCGCATCTTGTCAAACACCGGCCCTGAGTAAGTGCCTTTCTCGCCATAGGCCACGGCGCTAGCCCCGGCGGCCAAGCGCTCGCCCACGGCCTTTTTGTTCAGCGGGTGAATGTCGTTCCACTCACCCACGTCCACCGTTACCGCCATCGCGGTATGGGGCGCGTCCAGCGTCTGAAGTTGTGCTTCGCGCAGCTGCGCCCAACCGCTGGGGCCGGGCTGCTCAGCGCGCTCCAGGTAATTGGCCAGCTGCGCGTATAAGAACGGGAAATCGCCCTGCCCCCACTGCTGGCGCCAATCGTTTATCAGCGCGGTGAAGCGCTCCCGGTATTGCGCCGCGCGTGAGACGTTGGACTCGCCTTGATACCAAATAGCGCCCTTAATGCGGTAATTGCGCAGTGGCGCAATCATGCCGTTAAACAGACCCAAGGGCTTCCAGCGTACAAAGGTTTGAGATGGGGCGGGCGGCATGGCGGTACCGAGACGGTAATGCCAGGTACCGCTCAAGTCCTGTCGATGGCGTCCCATACGCAGCTCGTACAACCGATCGGCAACAAAAGCGCCCCGGCCACCCTGACTGACTACACGCACCACCAGGGTGTTTTCCCCGGCTTTTAGTACGCCCGGGGGAATTGAGTACAAGCGCGGCGGGTAGCGGTAACCCGTGGAACCCACCTGCACACCGTTGACGTAGGCCTGGTCGGCATCAATAATTTTTCCTAAGTCCAGTTCGCCTGGCTGGCCCGCTAAGTGCAACGGCACATCTAGCGTGGTGCGAAACCAAAATGCGCCGTTGATCGGCTTGCCGCCGTCGGTGGGGAATAGTCCCGGCACCTCAAAGGGCTGCCACTCGGCCAAATCCACATCAGCCCCCAACCAGCGGGGCTCACCGTTTTTCAGTCCCTGATCTTTGGCATTCAGCTCTTCGTGCCAGGCCTGGGCCCGCGCCTGATCCTGCTCGATAACCTGGGCTTCGAACGCCTCGTCCCGATAACGTTTGGCCTCAGCCAGCTCGTCCGGGTACGCCTGAAGCGCATCTTCGCTCAGCCAGGCTTCGACGGGAGAGCCGCCTAAACTGGCATTGATGATGCCCACCGGCACGTTCTGCTCCCGATGTACGCTTTCGGCAAAGAAGTAGGCCACGGCCGAAAAGCCAGCGATGGTGTCGGGGTTTACCGAGCGCCAGTGACCGCCCTCTAGGTCGCTCTGGGGGCCGTGAAAGTTGTAGCGTTCCGGTACGGTGAATTCGCGAATTTGGTCATTGTTCGCCTCCGCCATCAAACGGCCGTACAAAGGCTCGGTGCGCTCCATGGTCAGCTGCATGTTGGATTGCCCGGACGCAAGCCACACATCCCCCACCAACACGTCTCGCACCAACAACTGGTTGCTGGCGCTGATGCTCAAGTCATCCGGCCCACCCGCGCTCAATGGCGGCAGTGTTACCTGCCAATGCCCTTCGGCATCGGCTTCACTGCGGTAGGTCGAACCGCGAAACGTTAACTGTACCGATTCGCCGGGATCGGCCCACCCCCAGAGGGTCAGCTCCTGGTCCCGCTGCAGCACCATGCCATCGCTTACCAACCGTGGCAAAGAGACCTCCGCCCAAGCGCTGAACGACAAAAGTAGCGCAACGAGCGCTACACCGACACGAAACCAGTTTCTTGTTATTGGAATCATAGAGAACCTGCGGTTTGAAATTAACGAGTTTTTCAAAGCCCCGAAGAGCCAAAGTTATGGTCGTTATGATAACAAGGATCGAGCACCCGCGCCGTGCTCGTGGGAGATCGCTAGCGGGAGCGCAAAATGCCTGAATCGAGAGACAGTGTAGCGTGCAATGGGGCCGTTAACGGAACAAATGAGTCCATTAACGGCGCGAGGAAGTCTGCTAGACCTTTTTGACAAATTCCGATTTGAGTTTCATGGGGCCAATGCCGTCGATGCGACAGTCAATGTCATGGTCGCCTGCGACCAAACGAATGTTTTTGACTTTGGTGCCCACTTTCACCACAGAGGATGAGCCTTTCACTTTTAAGTCTTTAATGACGGTTACGGTGTCCCCATCCGCTAACGGGTTGCCGTGGGCGTCGTTAATGGTCAAACCATCACTATCGGCGGCGGCTTCGTCCCCGCTCCACTCGTGTCCACATTCGGGACATACAAACATGTCCATATCTTGGTAGGTGTAGGCTGAGGAACATTGGGGGCAAGGGGGTAAGTCGCTCATAACACAATCTCAAAAGTAACCGGTACAGGTGCCGACGCCTTGGCGGCGGGTGACGCCGTGGCGGTGGGTTGGATTAGACCCACTGTAACGGAATCTTATCGCGAGAGGGAAGGTTTGAGCGATCACTTCGTAAGATGAATCCCAGTCGCTTCACAGAAGGCTTTTCGAAAACGCCGTGGACCCATCCCTGGGGGCTCTCCCACAAGATCCCTCTTGTGAGAGTTTCGAAAAGCCTTCTGTAAAGCGCCTTTGTTGGGGCAAGTACGTCGCTCTTATCCGGGGGTGCGACTGCCGTTAGCAAGAGATGACGAGCACGATTGGTCTCAAGATTCATGTTCAACAAGCGTTATCAGAGAAACGCTTTAACAGGCGTCTCGAAGAGCCTCCGGCAAAGCGCCTCGACTTAACCTTCCGAGATTCCCGGCATGCCGACGTAACCCGGCAATGTCTTTACCCGCTCAATCCATGCACGAATCGCCGGATAGGGTTCCAGCGACACACCGCCTTCCGCGCTTAACGCCAGGTACGGAAAGACAGCGCAATCGGCCACGGTCGGGCGGTTCAGTGCCAGCCACGGGNGTTTGTTAAGGTGTTGTTCGATCAGCGGCAGAATACGCGCGCTGACCTCCAAGGCCTGATTCTTGTCCAGCGGATAACCAAACTTTTCCACCAGCCGCGCCGCGTTGGGGCCGTGGTGAATTTCATTGGCGGCTATGGACAGCCACTGCATCACCTCCCCCTGTTGAGCCGCGCCGTCGGGCCACCACTGGTGACCACCATATTCGCGGGCCAGATACACCAAGATGGCCTGAGAGTCCCGCAGCACCACGTCGTCATCCACCAGCACCGGCACTTCACGCCACGGGTTGAGCGTCGACAACGGCGGTTGTTTGTGGGCCCCAGCGGACAAATCCACCGACTCTAGCTCCAATTCAATGCCGGCCAGCGCGGCAAACAGACGCACTTTATAGCAGTTGCCGGACAGTTCTAAATCGTACAGTTTCATAGGTTGTTCCCTCGCTAAGGTTGTCGCTCTCGGATGTTCCTCAGCCTCGGATTCACCGACCAGCTGATTAAACTCCAGCACGTTGCGGTCCGGGTCGCGGATAAACAAAGTGATGCGGCGCGGACCTATCGGATGAATGCCCTGGGTAATGGGGATGCCCTCCCTCTCCAGCCAGGCTTTTAGCCGGTACAGATCGTCGACCACGAATGCCGCATGGGTTACGCCCGGCCATTTGATGGGCTCGTCCAGCAGCGGGTTTCGCCCGTCAGGCAAGCGCGCACCGTTGAAGATTAAGTTGATGCGCACTCCATCGGGGGATTCCATTTCGTTCGCTTCCTCGCGATCGAAACGGCGCAGCTCCTGAAAGCCCAGGCGTTGATAAAATTCCACCGCCTGCTGGCGGTCACTGACGCGGATGCCCACGTGATCAAACTGGCGGATGGGTTGTGGTTGCTGAGACATGACTGACTCCTGTTCGGTGTTTAGGTATCGGTGTTTACGCATCGCTGTTTACATAAGCCCAGTAAACATCGCCGGGCGCTTCCAATAAATGCTGCGGAGCTGTTATCTTTGTTCAGCTTTTTGCACAAATCCCACCCCCTGGCTGCGGAGCGGCTCGCCAATGGACAAACTCAAAGCCATGAGCACCTTTGTTGCCATTGTGGATCAGGGTAGCCTTGCGGCCGCCGCGGATAAGCTGGACCGATCGCCGGCCGCCGTGGTGCGCACCTTGGCGAATCTGGAGCAACACCTCGGCGTCAGACTACTGAACCGCACCACCCGTCGGATGGCGCTGACCAATGAGGGGCAGGAGTACCTGGAAGACTGCCGCCGGATATTGGCGGACATTCAGTCAGCGGAATCAAAGCTTGAACAGCGCCGAGCGGTGCCCGCTGGCAAGCTGTCCATCACCGCGCCGGTGATGTTGGGCCGTTTGCATCTGGCGCCACTGCTGAACCAGTGGCTGCAGCAAAACCCGACCATGCGTGCCGAGCTGACACTGAACGATCACGTAGTGAACATGATTGAAGGCGGCTTCGATTTGGCGCTACGCATCGGCCATTTGGCGGACACATCACTGGTGGCGCGCCCCGTTGGTGTCACGCCTTATGTGGTGTGTGCTAGTCCAACACTGATTGCCGAGCGCGGCACACCCGCGCACCCACAAGAGCTCGACGGGTGGCCCAGCATTTGTTTTTCATCAACGGGTGAGTTGTGGCATTTTCAAGTGGCCGGCCAACGTTGGGAACAACGCATTCAGCCGGTAATAAGCGCGAACCAAGTCGACACCGGGCTGGCCGCCGCCCGGGACGGGCTGGGCATCTGTCGGGTGCTGGGCTATCAAGTACAGGAAGACATTGAGCGAGGCACTTTAGTACCCCTTTTGATGCAGTTCAGTCCTCCCGCCTTGCCCATTCAGTTTGTGTTCCCTCACGCTCGGCTGCTGGCGCCCCGGGTGCGCAACTTTCTTGATGCGGTGGCGCAACCCTTGGGCGAGCGCCTGAAGATTACCAGCAGCCTACTCGGTTAATTATTCAGGCAGCTTGGCAATCACTTTGATTTCAAAATCGTAGCCATAAAGCCAAGTGACGCCGACGGCGGTCAGTGTCGGAAAGGGAGCCTCACCCCAATAATCGGGCACAACCGTCCAAACCTCTTCGAAGTTCTTTTCCGCATCCACCATAAACACGGTCACATCGACCACATCGGCAAAACTGGACCCGGCCGCGGCGAGTATATTATTCAAATTTTCAAAGGCCTGGCGCACCTGCGAAGTCAGCCCCTCCTGAGGCGAGCCATCGTCCAGGCTGCCCACCTGGCCCGACACAAACAAAAACCCATTGGAACGAATGGCGGGCGAATAGCGATTGCGCTCGTACAGCTCCTGACGCTTGGGGGAATAGACAACATCGCGGGTGTTCATAAACAGCTCCATCGGTTAAACACATCGTTGGGTAAGAGTACGTAGCACTGTAAAGGGGCCGAACGCGCGGATAAACTGGCCATCCCGCCCAATCGACACCTCAGCGCCAAGCTGCGGGCCTTTATCGATTGGGCGGTGGAGCTGTTGCGGGACCGCGTGCCCTTGAGCGACGCCTAGGTCCGCGGCTTATGGGCGATATCGCCCTCTTTACCCTTGAGCATGTAACGCCAGTAGAAGGGAGGTAGCAGGTATTTCTTCACTACCCAGTAAAAGCGCGATTGTTTAAACGGACTCAACGGCAACGTCGGCGTTACGACCCCACCGTAAATAAACTCCGCAAGGATAACTTTGCCGTAGGCGGTGACCAGTGGACAAGAGGTATAGCCGTCGTAGCGGGCGGTGAGTTCGCGTCCGTCCAATTGGGCCAACAGGTTTTTGACCACCACCGGAAACTGCTTGCGCACGGCGGCCGCGGTTTTTGAGGTGGGCAGAGAGCTGGCGTCGCCCAAAGAAAAGATCTCCGGGTACTGGGCATTTTGCAAGGTGTGCTGATCCACCGACAACCAACCACCCTCGTTGGCAAGACTGCTGTCACGCACAAAACCGGGTGCCCGCTGGGGCGGAGTTACGTGGAGTAAATCGTAGGTTTCTTCGATCTGACGTGTTTGACCCTCGCCATCTTTGACTTCAAAGGTGGCAACTTTCCGCTCGCCATCCACCTTCACTAAGTTGTGGGACAGATGAACACCGATACCATAGCCCTCAGCCACTTGGTTCAGATAAGGCACAAAGTCCGGAACACTGAACAGCGCACCCATGCCATTATAAAAATCCACCGTGGCATCACCCCTGAGGTTACGCTTTTGCAGATGATGCGCCGCCAAGTAGGCGATTTTCTGGGGTGCGCCAGCACACTTTATGGGCGTGGAGGGCTGAGTGAATAGCGCACGCCCACCCGTGAAATTGTCTAGACAGGTCCAGGTATACGTGGCCAGCTCGGGAGCGTAGTTACTGCACACACCGTTTTTACCGAGCGCGTCTTCAAGCCCTTCAATGGCTCCCCAGTTCAGCTCAATGCCCGGCGCCACCACTAAATAGTCGTAGCTGATGCGGCTTTCGTCCTCAAGTAACACTTGCCGCTGCTCGGGCACCAGCTGCCGCACGGCGGAGCGAATCCAGGTGGCGTCTTTCGGTAGCGTATCGGCCTGGGGGCGAATGGTGTCCTCCAAGGCGTAGGTACCGCCACCCACCAACGTAAACGCTGGCTGGTAGTAGTGCACATCGCGCGGCTCAATAATTGCCACATCAAGGCCGGCCCGCTGACGCAGCAGCGAGGCTGCAACGCTGGTGCCGCCACTGCCCGCGCCGATAATGACAATTTGGTGGTGCCTGCTTTGGCTCATAAAACGCCTCCCGATTATTTGGAGTTATTGGCTTCAGGTGTTGGATTGATCACCCGGCACGCCGATTATGGGTGAGGCACCACGAGTATTGCTGTCATCGGGTTGCGCCGCGCAGCCAAGAGTATACGAAGTCATAGACAGCGAACCCATGGAAAACCCTTCCACCAGCACCTCAGCGGGCCGATTCGCCGCCACCGCCAGACCGGCCAAATACAGCAGCGGGATGAAATGCTCATCGGTGGGCACGGATCGGGTGTAATCTGGATGTTTTTGCACGGACGGCAAGCGGGCTGGATCGGTGGTCATGATTTCTTTCACGTCGCCGTCAAAGCGTCGGTTCCAGTCAAAAGCCGCATCCGGCGCCTTCCAATCAATCTCGCCCAGATTATGCACTACGTTGCCGCTGCCGATAATCAGAATGCCCTTCTCTCGCAAAGGCGCCAGCTTCGCGCCAAGCTCCAGATGATAGTCGAAGGATTGGGAGGCATTGATCGATAGTTGCAGCACTGGAATATCCGCTTGCGGAAAGGCGTGCACCAAAACGGACCAGGTGCCGTGATCGAGCCCCCAGCTGTCGCGATCCAAGCCCACCCAATGAGGCTGCAACAGGTCCGCAATTTCCCCGGCGATCTCGGGCGACCCCGGCGCCGGGTACTGTACCTCGAACAGCTCCTGCGGGAAGCCGTAAAAATCGTGAATAGTACGCGGCTGGGCCATGGCGGTAACGGCGGTGGCGGTAATGTACCAGTGGGCTGAGACCACTAAAATTGCACGTGGCCGGGGCACCGCCGCGCCGAAACTTTGCCACGCTTCGGTAAATCGATTGCTGGTAAGGGTATTCATGGGCGAGCCGTGGCCGAGAAAAGCCGCCGGCGCGATCTTGTCAGTCATTGTCCGTGACACTCCCAATTAAGATGAGTCTGTTGGCGCATCTGTTGGCGTGTTGGCGCATCTGTTGGCGTAGGGGAACCTGCGGTAAATCCCACAGCCACGCGGAGCCGGGCTGAACCTCGGTCATGGTAACGGAAGCCGCCCAGCGTGGGAAGCGGACCGCCAGCACGACTCACTAAAGCATCCCAAACCCCGCATCGGCGCCACGGACATCTATATAAGACGCACCGCCTATATATTAAGAAGCACCACAGGTTGTTTAGGGTCAACACTGGGCGCTGACTGAACCGCCAAATTTCGCCCTATTGTATGATTATTCTGCCCGCCGACTGACGCGCTTTTCCTGAGCCCTGTTATAACAGAATGCGCGCTCCTAACGCGATCCTAATAGCACCGCGCTATTTATCCCCCGCCACCAGCGGATAGTAACGCTTTTCAGCGTCGGTAACTTCGTTTTCATTCGTTGACAAGCTCATCTCCCGCTGCATATTATTATAATACAAATGGGCGTGCTGAAGCTTTTGATTGAAGCTCTGCCGTTGTTACTAGACGGCTCACGAACCTTCGGTAGCGGAAAAAAAGGAAGGCTGGTTATGAGTGTGTATGCGCTGGGCCTCGATTATGGTTCGGATTCAGTAAGAGCGCTGTTAGTGGACACCAAAACGGGCGAGGAAGTCGCCACGCAGGTGGCCATGTATCCCCGGTGGGGCCAGGGACTTTATTGTGAGCCCGGGCGAAACCAATTTCGCCAGCACCCTTTAGATTATCTGGAAACGTTGGTTACCGTCGTGCAGGGCTTGTGGGCCGAAGCGCCGGCGAGTGCCGCCGACAAAGTGGTGGGCATTAGCTTTGACACCACCGGTTCTACCCCCGTGGCGGTGGATAAAGAAGGCGTTGCTCTGGCTTTAAAACCCGAGTTCGCCGACAACCCCAACGCCATGTTCGTATTGTGGAAGGACCACACCGCGGTAAAGGAAGCCCAGGAAATTACCGCCGCCGCCAACCGCTCTGAAATCAATTACTTGCAGTACGAAGGCGGCATTTACTCGTCCGAATGGTACTGGGCCAAAGCCTTGCATGTACTGCGCGCCGACGAAGCCGTGCGCCAGGCCGCTTACGCCTGGGTGGAGCACTGCGACTGGATGCCCGCCGTATTGACCGATACCACCCACCCTTCCCGCTTTCGCATCGGCCGCTGTGCCGCCGGCCATAAAATGATGTGGCATGAAAGCTGGGGCGGCTACCCACCCAATGAGTTCTGGGTCGGCATTGATCCGGTGCTGGACGGCTATGCCAACCGCTTGCCAAAGGAAACCTTTACCGCCGCTGAAAGCGTGGGCCCACTCACTGCCGAATGGGCTGCCAAACTTGGGCTGCCCGCAGGCATACCCGTCGGTTTCGGTGCCTTCGACTGTCACATGGGTGCCGTGGCGGCCAATGTTAAGCCCGGCGTGCTGACCAAAGTTATGGGCACGTCCACGTGCGACATCACCGTGGCCAGCTACGAAGACATTGCCGATAAATGCATTCGCGGCATCTGCGGCCAGGTAGACGGTTCAGTGGTTCCCGGCATGGTGGGCCTTGAGGCCGGTCAGTCCGCCTTTGGCGATCTGTACGCCTGGTTCCGGGATCTTATTAACTGGCCGGTGCAGACGCTCCTCGCCAGCACTGACGCCCTGGACGAAGCCACCCGTAAAAAATTAACAGAAGAAATCGAAGACAAAACCCTGGTGGCTCTGGGCGATGCCGCCAGTCAGATCCCCCCCGGCGAAACGGGCATTACCGCGCTGGACTGGGTTAATGGACGTCGCACTCCCGACGCTGACCAGACTCTGACCATGGCCATTGCCGGGCTGGATATGGGCAGCCAGGCGCCGCAGATTTTCCGCGCCCTGGTGGAAGCAACCGCCTTCGGCGCCCGCGCCATTATTGAACGTTTCAAATCTGAAGGCGTGGCCATTAACTCGGTTGTGGTGATTGGCGGCATTTCCAAGAAGTCCGACTTCATTATGCAGCTGTGTGCCGACGTGTGGAACTGTCAGATCGACGTGCTGGAAAGTGAGCAAAGTTGTGCGCTGGGCGCGGCCATGTTCGCGTCCACAATCGCCGGGGTATACCCGAACGTTCAGGCGGCCCAGAAAGTGATGGCCTCTCCGGTGAGTAACTCTTACTTCCCGAACAGCGAGAGCGCCGCAATCTACGACCGTTTATATCAAGAATATCAGGCCCTTGGCGCCTACGTCGAAGGAGCTCGTCCATGAGTTATCGTGCGCTCAAAGAACAGGTTTATGAAGCCAACATGGAGTTACACCACCGCAAACTGGTGGTGTACACCTGGGGCAACGTATCGCAAATCGATCGAGACAAAGGCGTCGTTGCCATCAAACCCAGCGGCGTCGCCTATGAAGAGATGAAAGTGGACGATATTGTCGTTGTCGATCTCGACAACAACATTGTCGAGGGCAAAATGCGTCCTTCCTCGGACACCAAAACCCACACACACTTGTATCGCCACTTCGACAGCATTGGCGGCGTCACCCATACCCACTCCACCTACGCCACTGCCTGGGCCCAGGCTCAGCAAGCGATTCCCTGTTTTGGCACCACCCACGCCGACTACGCCTATGGCGAGATTCCTGTCACCGCTGTGATGAGCGATGAGCAGATCGAACGCGACTACGAAGAGGAAACCGGCGTACAGATTACCGACTGTTTCAAGAACCGCAGCCCGGTGGAAACACCCATGTGCATCATTGCCGGCCACGCGCCATTTACCTGGGGTAAAGACGCGGCTGAGTCGGTTTATCACGCTGTGATTCTAGAAGAGATCGCAAAAATGGCGTACCTCACGCGCACCCTGCGCGCCGATGTAGCGCCTCTCAAGCAAGCCATTGTAGACAAACACTACCTGCGTAAGCACGGCAAAAACGCTTACTACGGCCAGGATTGATCAACCCTTTTCGGCAACCGCCTTCGTTAGGATTACAGCTATGAAAATTTACGGTGACAAAGAAATCTGGTTCGTCACGGGCTCACAACACCTTTATGGGCCCCAAGTATTAGAGCAGGTTGCGGCGAACAGCCAAGAAATTGCCGACGGTTTGACCGGCTCGGACAAACTGTCGGCCAAAATCGTCGCCCAGCCGACGGTTAAATCCCCCGAGGAAATTCTGGCCGTCTGTCAGCGCGCCAATAATGACAGCAACTGCGTCGGTTTGATTCTTTGGATGCACACGTTCTCCCCGGCGAAAATGTGGATTGCGGGCCTAAAGGCACTGAACAAGCCCTACATGCATCTGCACACCCAGTTCAACGCCGAGTTGCCCTGGGCCGAAATCAACATGGATTACATGAACCTGCACCAAAGTGCCCATGGTGACCGAGAGTTCGGCTACATCAGCACCCGTCTGCGCCAGGATCGTCGTGTGGTCGTTGGCCATTGGCAACAAGAGCGCGTTCAGCAAGAAATCGATGATTGGCTGCGCGTAGCTATGGGTTGGGCCGAGGCTCAGACCCTGAAAGTGGCCCGGTTTGGTGACAACATGCGGCAGGTAGCGGTAACCGAAGGCGATAAAGTGGCTGCCCAGATTCACTTCGGCTATGAAGTGCACGCCTTTGGTCTGGGTGAGCTGGCCACTGTGGTTGATGCTGTCAGCGATGCGGACGCCGACGCGCTGGTTGAGGAATACCTGGCAACTTACGATGTGGCCGACGCCGTGCTCAAAGACGAGCACCAAATGGCCATGATTAAAAACGAAGCGCGACTGGAAATCGGTATGGAGCGCTTTTTGAAAAAAGGCGGCTTTAAAGCCTTTACCAACAACTTCGAAAACCTCACCGGCCTGACCGGTCTGCCCGGCATGGCCACCCAACGGCTGATGGCCAAAGGCTACGGCTACGGCGGCGAAGGTGACTGGAAGACCGCGGCCATGACCCGGATCGTGAAAGTAATGAGCCAGGGCAAAGAAGGTGGTACTTCCTTTATGGAGGACTACACTTATAACCTGGGCACGCGGGACCAGGTGCTGGGCGCCCACATGTTGGAAATCTGCCCCACCATCGCGGCGCACAAGCCCCGCCTGGAAGTCGCACTGCATACCATCGGTATCCGTAAAGACATCGCCCGCTTGAAGTTTACCGGCAAGCCCGGTCCGGCTATGAATATCACTACAGTGGACCTGGGCACTCGCTTCCGCATCGTGATCAACGAGCTGGATACCGTGGCGCCGCCAGCCGACTTGCCCAAGCTGCCTGTGGCCTCTGCCCTGTGGGAGCCGCGGCCTAATTTGGGTATTGCGGGCGCCGCCTGGATTCACGCCGGAGGCGCGCACCACAGCGTGTACAGCCAGGGGGTGACCACCGAGCAGATCATCGACTTTGCAGAGATGGCGGGTGTGGAAGCCGTCGTAATCGACAATGACACTCAGGTACGCAAGTTTAAAGACGAGTTGCGCCAAAACGCCGCTTACTACCATCTGAAGCAAGGCGTATAACATTCGCCTATGGCGGCGGGCCGTTGGGCCGCCGCCCGCGTTATTAAAACCATAAAAGGCAGCGCCCCATAATGACTACTACAGCAACGACTGAAAAGCAGACCCATAAATTATCGGTACTGGAGAAAGTAGGCTTCGGTGCCGGGGACATGTCGGTGAACGTAATGATCGCCGCCATGTTCTTTTTCATGCAATATTTTTATACGGATATTTTCGGTCTTAAGCCGGCGCACGTCGGCATTTTGTTTTTAGCGGCCCGGTTTGTTGACGCCTTCAGCGACCCGCTAATGGGTTTAATTACTGACAAGTTCAAATCCCGTTACGGGCGTTTTCGTCAGTATTTTTTGTTCTTATCCGTCCCCTACGGGTTTGCGATTTTCCTGCTGTTTACGACGCCGGATGTCAGCTACAACATGAAGCTGGTGTGGGCCTACAGTACCTACCTGTTCGCCACGTTAATGTTCACCGGCGTTGCCATTCCGTACATTTCGTACATCGGTGTACTGACGGCCGATCCAAAAGAACGCTTGTCCGCCAACGGCTACCGGATGTTCTTTGCCAAGATCGCCAACTGGGTGATCATTTCATCGATTCCGGCACTTGCCAGCATGTGGGGTAACGGAGATCCGGCTAAAGGGTATCAGCTGGCAATGGCTTTGATGTCCTTTGTGGGCGTATTGCTGCTGCTGTTTTGCTTTTTTTCTACCCGCGAGCGGGTCGAACACGTAGTGGATAAAAAGCCACTGAGCGAGCAGTTCAAACTGTTGCTAAAGAATGATCAGTGGCTGGTACTGGCGGCTTGCTGCGTATTCGGCACGTTGGGATACGCCATGCGTGGCGGTGTTGCCCTGTACTACGCCATTTATTTTCTCGGTGCCAGCGAGATTGTGGCGGGGCAGTTTGTCGGAGCGGGAATTGTGGCCTCCATTGCCTCCATGGTGGCATCCACCTGGATCACCAAACGTTACTGTAAAGTCCAGCTGTTCCGCTGGTCCCAACTGCTGGTAATGCTGATCAGTGTGGCGATTTTTGTTCTCGTCTCACCCGGCGACATCTGGCTGGCTTTTGTGCTGTACATTCTTTTGTGTTTTGTTGTGGATCTGCACGCGCCGGTATTTTGGTCGGCCATCGCCGAAGTGGTGGACTACGGTGAGTTCAAAAACGGCAAGCGGGTTTCAGGTCTGGCTTTTGGTGGCATATCGTTCTGCCAAAAAGCGGGCATGGGCATCGCCGGCTTCATCACGGGCTTACTGTTAACGTATTACGGCTACGAGGCCGGGCAAGCACAATCGGAGTTCACCGTCACCGGAATTGCTCTCATGCTCACGGTGTTCCCGGGAGTATTCCATGCGCTCATGGGCCTGGTGATGTTCAAATACAAAATTACCAACGATTTTTATATCGACATGCAAGCGCAGCAAGGCAAAACGGATATTCGTTCCTCCAAGAGCGGTCTATCGGAAGAGTACTTGAACGAACAGCCGCTATAACCAACACAATCAACTTACATACGCAGGGGCGGGGCATCGCGAAACAAGCGAGCATCCGCCCCGTCTTACTTGAACCATTGGAACTTTAACCTTTGGAGAACCCAATGACAGAACTGATTAGCCCCTTGATTGAACAGCGGGCCGACCCGTTTATCTACAAGCACACCGATGGGTACTATTATTTCACCGGCTCGGTGCCCGCCTACAACGGCATCGAACTGCGCCGGGCGAAAACCATTGCCGGCTTGGCCGAAGCGACACCGGTAATGGTATGGCACAAGCCCGATACCGGGCCGTTGAGTGACTTGATCTGGGCACCGGAGATTCACTTTAACAAAGGCGCTTGGTACGTTTACTTTGCCGCTGCGCCGTCCCGCGAGATTAAACACGATCTGTTTCAGCACCGCATGTACGCCATTTCCACCACGGCAGACAACCCGCTGGAAGGCGAATGGCAAGAGCCGGTGCAAGTGGATACCGGCATGGATACTTTCTGCCTGGACGCCACCACCTTTACCCACCGGGATCAGCTGTACTATGTGTGGGCGCAGAAAGAAGAAGGCATTCGCGGTAACTCCAACCTCTATATCGCCAAAATGGATCGGCCGGACGCTATTTCATCTGAGCCGGTACGCTTAAGCATACCCGAGCTGGAGTGGGAGATTCGTGGCTTCTGGGTTAACGAAGGTCCGGCGGTACTGGTGCGAAACGGTCGGGTGCTGATCACCTATTCCGGTAGTGCAACCGATGAAAACTATTGCATGGGATTATTGTGGGCCGATGAAGACGCCGATCTGCTCGACCCCAAAAGCTGGAACAAGGCTCAAGAGCCGGTGTTTGTGACCGATGCCGAGCGCTCCATCTTCGGCCCTGGACACAGCAGCTTTACCATCGCTGAGGACGGGGTAACCGATTTGTTGGTTTATCACGCCCGTACCTATACAGAGATTGAAGGCGACCCGCTGTGGGATCCAAACCGCCATACCTATGTGAAGCGCATTGGCTGGACCGATGACGGTATGCCCGTGTTTGGCAGCCCCGCTCTGAAGAACGACACCTAGCAGGCTAAGCGCCTCTAAACCGCTGCGGCGGCGCCGAAGTTAAGGCGCCGCCCAGCGCATACACCGCAAACACCCGCCTTACGCCAACTCAACCTTGCCATA
>DAHVRW010000139.1 GCA_027322215.1 Marinimicrobium sp. | reverse complement strand
TCATGCCGATACGTCCAATGAGCCGCACAACCGTTTCATGCAAATGGCCACGAACATTGGTTATGAAAATGCTCAGCGATTTGTGGAAGGGCGACGTATTTTGCACACCTCATTCGTCGATGGTACTCATGACGAGCTGCCCTGGGAGAACCCGGTATTTACCGAGTTAGTCGGCACCTCCGGACCCCGCTATATCAACGAGGCCTGCACCGATTGTCACGTGCGCAACGGTCGTGCCGTGCCCGCACCTATTGGCGAGCACCTGGATCAGTGGGTGTTTCAGGTGGGCGATGAACACGGACACCCGCACCCGGACCTGGGTCGTGTTCTGCAGCGCGAGGCCAACAGCGGCGCCGCCAGTGAGGGTGGGGTTTACATCGCCTCCTGGACGAACGAAAGCAACGGCCTGCGCTCGCCCAACTATGAATTCACCGGTGTTACTCCCGACCGGTATTCGGCCCGTATCTCGCCACAGTTGGTGGGCATGGGACTGCTGGAAGCGATCCCCGAAGAAGCCATTCTCGCGTTGGAAGACCCGCACGACTCCAACGGTAATGGCATCTCCGGTCGGGCGCACCGCGTATTGGACCCCGAAACGGGTGAAACCCGTCTGGGACGTTTCGGCTGGAAGGCGGGCAAAATCAGCGTTAAGCACCAAATCGCCGCGGCGCTGAACACCGATATGGGGGTGACGACCTCCGTTCTGCCCCATCCAGACTGCGGCAGTGCTCAGCATGATTGCGGTCCGAGCGGCTCTAATCTTGGCGATGACTACCTGGACAAACTGGTCACGTACGTATCGCTGCTGGGTGTGCCCCCTCAGCGGGACTATGACGATCCGGCCGTCCAGCGCGGTGAAACGCTGTTCGACAATATGGGTTGTGCCGGTTGCCACACGCCCAGCTTCCAAACCAGCGCGTTCCATCCGCTGGCAGAGCTGCGTGATCAGACCATTTACCCCTACACCGACCTGTTGCTGCACGATATGGGCCCAGGCCTTGCCGATAACCTAGGCGAGGGTGATGCCGGCGGCGCTGAGTGGCGTACGGCGCCCTTGTGGGGGTTGGGTCACACCGCCTGTGTGGTGGGTGGCATGAACGACGCCGGGCAAGGGAATAGGGTGTGTACGCCGCAGGAGGGCTACTTGCACGATGGCCGGGCACGGACCATAGAAGAGGCCATACTTTGGCACGGGGGCGAAGGGGAGGCTTCTAAACAGGCCTACCAGGCGCTCTCCCCTCAGCAAAAAGATGATGTGCTACGCTTTTTGCACTCTCTGTAAGTCGTTCTTAACCGAGCGTTAACCATAAAAAAAACCGGGCCTTAGCGCCCGGTTTTTTTTATGGTGTTGGCAAAGCGTCAGTGCTGCGCTTTTCAACGGACCGTTCGTCCACGGATTTGGGGGCGGCCTGACTATGCTGTTTGCGATATTCCGATGGCGGCATGCCCGCCAGGCGTTTAAAAAACCGGTGGAATGCCGACTTACTGTTAAAGCCCGACTCCAGGAGGATATCCAAAATGGTCTTGTCCGCATGGGCCGGATCGGTCAGCAACTGCTTGGCCTCCTCAACCCGGTAGGAGTTGACGAATTCAAAGAAGTTGGTACCGAAATGCTTGTTGATGACCGAGGAGACATCTTTAACCGGGTAATCGATCATGCTGGAAAATTGCTCGATATTCAGGTTCGCGCGCAGGAACACCTTTTCTTCCTCCATCGCCTGCCGGACCCGCTCGATGGCCAAGTCAGAGGGCACCGCCTCGGATGGGGCGCGGGTTTCTTCGGTGCGGGTGCTCAACAGCTGGTGTGCGTACAGAAGGCTATAGGTGAACAGCGCGTTGATCAGAATAAAGGTCAGGTAGTTATCCGCTATGCCCAGGTAATCGGCGGTTTCCTCAGAGGCGTACTTGGCAATGATATGCACCACCAGACTCCATGCCCAACTGATTAAAAAGCCCATGGTCAGGATATGTAGCCAGCGGGGCTCCGTGTTGGAAAAGTGCGAGTATTCGTCCTTAAGCTTGGCGAAATATCGCTGTACCAGAATCACCGCTGCTAGAGCATAAATCAGCGGCACCAGCTTGGCGGCATCCCACAAAAGGGCCACCTGGGCTTCTGGTGAGTTCTGCCCCATGGTCCATATATGACGCATGTCGTGGCCATCAATGCCGAACAGGGCCATTACCCCAACACTGACGATGCCCGGTGCCAGGTGCGCCAGATAAGTCGGTTTGAGGGTGAACCGGGGCCGGGTGATGGCCGCGATATACAGGAATAATGCGGGCCCTTTGAGCATCAGGGCAAAGATTAGAAGATACGGAATCCAGTAGCGATCAATGGTATGGCCCAAGTAAATCTGGTCATTCCACAAAATTAACGTCGCGGCCGCCACGGTGGCAATGACCACAAGGAACAGGCTCAACAGACGGCCGTACAGGCGGGTCTGTGCGGGCATAGCCGCTTGCAAAAGTGCGAGAAGAATACTTTCTGCCGCGGTCATCAAGAGCACGACGTCGTGAATGTTAAAAATATAACTTTTCATTGGAGTTAGGCCGACGGCACTTCGTTATAGTGGTTCTGGGCGCTGTTCGTCGCCCTTTGTTTTATTGCCGCTCCATCGGCCTGGTTTATGCCTCAATCTGGCATAATTACCTCCTCGGAGCAACTTTAGGCGCCGGGGGTTGGGGGATTATAGCGCCCGGCGAGGGCTTATTTGCCAAGCGGCGGATCGGTTGGCCGGTGCGGGACGGCGTTGCGCCCGTTACGGTAAAATAAGCTTCCATAAGGTGCGCCCATATGGTAAAGTTCGCGCCCTTAAATGATAGGACGGTTATCTCCGAAGCCCGGGGATGGCCTTTTTATGTTTATGTACGTTAGGCCGGGTGTACGGAAAATTGCACACGCGGTTTTTTATAAAGGGTGGGAATCGGCCATTAGTGGTCCGCTCTCTCCCGAATAGTGGGAAGCACCTCCTGAGGCAGGAATAACATGAAGACATATAGTGCTAAAGCGGAAACAGTCACTCGTGACTGGTTCGTCATCGATGCAGCGGGTAAAACTCTGGGGCGTATGGCCACCGAGATTGCCGACCGTCTGCGCGGAAAGCACAAGCCTGAGTACACTCCCCATGTGGACACCGTTGATTACATCGTGGTGATTAATGCCGAGCAAGTACAAGTGACCGGCAAAAAGGCGCGCGATAAGATCTATTATCACCACACCGGATACGTCGGCGGCATTAAAGCTATCAGCTTCCAGGACCTGATAGAAAAAGCCCCAGAGCGCACCATCCAAAAAGCCGTTAAGGGCATGATGCCTAAAGGGCCGCTGGGGCGCGCTATGTTGTCCAAGCTGAAAGTGTACGCAGGTAGTGAGCATCCGCACACTGCTCAGCAACCTCAAGAATTGAAAATCTAACCGGGACGCTGATTATGGCAGTTACTCAATATTACGGCACCGGCCGTCGCAAAACCTCCACCGCGAGAGTTTTCATCGAATCCGGTTCCGGAAACATAGTGGTTAATGGCCGTCCGTTGGACGAATACTTTGGTCGTGAAGTGTCGCGCATGATTGTGCGTCAGCCGCTTGAAAACGTCGATATGACGGACAAGTTCGACGTCAAAGTAACCGTTCGCGGTGGTGGCAGCTTTGGTCAGGCGGGCGCGATTCGCCATGGTCTGACCCGGGCATTGATGGATTACGATGAAGGTCTGCGCGGCTCCTTGCGCGAAGCGGGTTACGTAACCCGTGACTCGCGTGCGGTAGAGCGTAAGAAAGTGGGTCTGCGCAAAGCCCGTAAGAGACCACAGTTCTCCAAACGTTAAGTATCCCCGAACCGGAGGCCCGGCCGCCGGAAGGGTATTTGGGTACAGAAAACGCCCAGGCCGGTACTGGCCCGGGCGTTTTTTTTTTGCGTGTATTATGGCTACAGCGGGCAGGAAGCTGGGCCAGTACCCCCATGTTTGTGGGGTTATTCTTGTAAGCGGCGCATAATTTCTTTAAGATTGGCCAATTTTTGGGTTCCTCAAACCTGTCCTAAATCGTTGAATTTTCATGATTTGCTAGCCGTTAAGAAGCTGCTATGGGAGAAATCCGTCAATGACAGATGACGTAGTGAACAAAACACGTCGCCGGGTGCTGACTGCCGCTACATCGGCGGTGGGAGCTGTGGGCGCCGTGGCCGTTGCGGTACCGTTTGTGGGTTCCTGGAACCCCAGTGCCAAGGCTCGAGCGGCGGGTGCTCCCGTTCGGCAAAACATCGCCAAACTGGAACCCGGCCAGATGATTACCGTGGAGTGGCGCGGCCGCCCGGTGTACATAGTCCGCCGCACGCCAGAAGCCATCGCGGGGTTGGCGAAACTGGCAAATCAACTGCGCGACCCCAATTCCGAAGAGCCGCAACAGCCGCCTTACGCCCAAAACGCTACGCGCTCGATACGTGAAGAGTATTTGGTGTTGCTGGGACTGTGCACCCACTTGGGTTGTGCGCCGGCCTATCGCCCCGATGTGGGCGCCGTCGACCTGGGCGGTGAAAGTTGGCAGGGCGGCTTCTTCTGTGCGTGTCACGGCTCGCGTTTTGATATGGCAGGGCGTGTTTTCCGGGGAGTCCCGGCCCCCACCAACCTGGAAGTGCCGCCGCACCGTTATGAAGGCGATAACATTTTAGTTATTGGGGAAGACACGGAGGCAGCAGCATGAGCCGTATGGCAGGGTTTTGGCAGTGGGTAAATGACCGCTTGCCGGTACAACGCGCGTGGGATACCCATGTGGGCAAATACTACGCGCCCAAGAATTTCAACTTCTGGTACATCTTCGGTGTGCTCTCTATGGTGGTTTTGGTTAACCAGCTCCTTACTGGAATCTGGTTGACCATGAATTACGTCCCCACCGCCGAAGGGGCTTTCGCCTCAGTCGAATACATTATGCGCGATGTGGAGTACGGCTGGTTGCTGCGCTACATGCATTCCACCGGCGCCTCGGCATTCTTCATCGTGGTCTATCTGCACATGTTCCGTGGTCTCATGTACGGCTCTTATAAGGCCCCGCGGGAGCTGGTGTGGATTTTTGGTATGACCATCTACCTGGTGTTGATGGCTGAAGCGTTTCTGGGCTACGTGCTGCCCTGGGGCCAGATGTCCTACTGGGGAGCTCAGGTCATTGTCTCGCTATTTGGGGCCATTCCCGTCATCGGTGATGATCTGGTGCAGTGGATCCGAGGCGATTACCTCATTTCGGGAATCACCCTGAACCGATTCTTTGCGCTGCATGTGGTCGCGTTGCCGATCGTGCTGCTGGCGTTAGTGGTGTTACATATTCTGGCACTGCACGAGGTTGGCTCCAGCAACCCTGATGGGGTGGAGATTAAAAAGAATAAGGACGAAAACGGCGTTCCTAAAGACGGCATTCCGTTCCATCCTTACTACACGGTGCACGACTTGGTCGGTGTGGCGGTGTTCCTGTTCGTATTTTGCATCGTGCTGTTCTTTATGCCCGAAATGGGCGGGTTCTTCCTTGAGTACGCTAACTTCGAGGAAGCCAACAACCTGAAAACGCCTGAGCATATCGCTCCGGTTTGGTACTTCACCCCCTTCTATGCCATTTTGCGGGCGGTAACCATTGATATCGGTCCGTTGGACTCCAAGTTCCTGGGGCTGGTAGCCATGGGTGCGGCCATTGCCATACTGTTCGTGCTGCCCTGGCTGGATCGCAGCCCGGTCAGATCCTGGCGTTACAAGGGCAATATGACCAAGGTGGCGCTGGTCAGCTTTGTGGTGTCGTTTGTCTTCCTGGGCTACCTGGGAGTCAAGCCGGCGGAAATCAAGGTGCTGGGCATTG
>DAHVRW010000138.1 GCA_027322215.1 Marinimicrobium sp. | reverse complement strand
GTAAGCAAGCATGCTGGTGATACTTCTGGATGCCCGCCTGCGCGGGCATGATGAGAAGACGCGGGCATGACGAGAAGACGCTGGAACGATGAGCCGACGCGGGAGCCGCAAGTATTTCAGCGGCTTCTTAACGTTTGGTCGGAAAAACCACCTCTTCTGCCGGGCAGTGGCGGGCAATAAATTCTGCATGACTGGGCATGATGTCCACCGATCGCTCGATCACATCCGCAACCGCTTTTACCCGGTGGATGATCTCCTCTTTCGGCAGCACATCCACCAGCGGGTGATAGCCCTTCGGCCGCAGCCCCTGACCGTACATCAGCTCCAACCAGCTCAGCTCATTGAATAAATCATTTTTGCGATCAGATACCCTTCCGTTCTCTTTGAACTGAGCAATTTTTTGCCGCAGCGGCTCCGGTATAGCCATATTTTGGCACTCGCGCCAAAACGGCTCCTCGCGCTGATTAATGCAGTAATGGGCAATCAGGAAATCGCGTATGCGATCAAACTCGGAATGCGACTCCCGATTGTATTCATCGATGTCCTCCTGATCGAAGTCCCTATTTGGGAAGAGGCTCATTAAGCGCGCGATTCCTGATTGCACCAAGTGGATACTGGTGGATTCCAGTGGCTCCATAAACCCACTGGAAAGCCCGATGGCGACACAGTTCTTATTCCAAAATTTTTTCCGCTTCCCAGTAGTGAACCGTATAGGCTTCGGATCCGCCAGGGGCTCACCATCCAAATTGGCCAGCAAAATGGCGGTGGCCTCATCCTCGCTCATAAAGTCGCTGGAATATACGTGGCCGTTGCCGGTGCGATGCTGCAACGGGATGCGCCATTGCCAGCCGGCCTTGTGTGCCGTTGAGCGAGTATATGGAACGGGGTCGGCCACTTTTGCGCAGGGAATTGCAATCGCCCGGTCGCAGGGCAACCAGTGAGTCCAATCGATGTAGCCAGTCTTGAGCGCCTGTTCGATCAGCAGGCCCCGGAAGCCGGAGCAGTCGATAAACAGCTCCCCTTCGACGCGCTCGCCGGATTCAAGCACCACCGCCTCAATAAAGCCATCGTCCGGGCGCAGCACAGTTTGCACGATCTTACCTTCCGTGCGTGCCACGCCGTGGCGTTGGGCATAATCTCGCAAAAACATGGCATAGCGTGCGGCGTCAAACTGAAACGCATAGGCGATATTCGACAGGGGCGAGTTGCCGGCGTTGATCGAGCGCATAAACTTACCCCGGTACGCCGCCAGCGAGTTCAGGCAATAGGCCTCCAAACCGGGAACGCCCTCTTCCCCCTGCACTTTGAGCCAGAAATGATAAAACTGCAGAGACTCCATGGGCGTCCCCAAATCACCAAAAGCGTGAATGTAGGAATCGCCAATCTTTCCCCAGTTAACGAATTCTATACCGAGCTTGAAAGTCCCTTGGGTCTGCCGGATAAAATCATTCTCGTCTAATTCGAGCATGCGGTTGAACAGCTGGATTTGCGGAATCGTCGCCTCACCTACGCCAACCGTGCCTATGGCTTCCGATTCAATGAGCCGGATATCACAGTATTGATTCTTTAGCACCTTGCCCATGGCGGCAGCAACCATCCAGCCGGCTGTTCCCCCGCCGACAATAACGACTTTTCGAATACGATTATCGGACATACTTCAACTCCAAAACCTCAGTTCCGCAGTGGCGGACAGTAGCTGGCGAGCACTTGCGCGTGGCTCGGCATTTTCTCTAGCGCTCGCTGAATGGCCTGTTTTATTTTTCGATGCTGGCTAACGAGCTCATGCTCGGGAACGATATCCACGCCCGGCTCATACTGCTCGGGCAGGATTCCCGCACTGAGTAATAGCGCCTCCCAAGCACCTGCCGGCACCACATCGTTTTCATAGGGAAGCAGCCGCCCCCGATGACGAAACAATTCCAACCTACGTGACAAGGATTCGGGCACTTGGGCTTGTGATTCATTCGGCTGTAGAAGAATAGCATGAACTTGTTGAAAATCGCGCAAGCGTTCCAGGGTTTCCCCACACAACCGATTAAACTCCTGACGCACACATGGCAGGCAATCCCGGTCGGGCCAACAATCCAAAAACAGAATCAGTGCCGAATGCGCCCAGTGCAAATTGGACAGAGCAATCGGATCAACGCAGCCACCCGCCATACCCAGAGCCAGGCAGTTGTTTTGCCAGAAAACCTCCCGACGTCCTGCATTGATCGCCACATCCGCCACCTGATGGGTATCGGCGCTCGGGCCATCGCCCAGCCGATCCAATAGCTGTTCTAAGTTAATTCGCCCCGGATCGTAGACCCATTCGTGCCCAGTCGCGAACTGTGCCTGCGCTACACGATGCCAGCCCCATGGGTGAGCGCGGCAACGTGTTAACGGCATGGGCGCCGACGCGGCAGGTCGCTTAAGCGTGGCAATGCGCTTACTGGGGAGCCATTGACTCCAGCTCTGGAAAGGCACCTTCAACGCCTTACCCAGCAAGCGCGAATGCGCACCGGTACAATCGATATAGAAATCCACCGCTACGCTGGAGCCATCGCTTAACGCGAGGTGTTCGATAAAACCGTTGCTTCCCACAACGATCCTATCGATGGAAGCCGTTAGGTACTCGACACCCAAACGTTGGGCAAATGCCTGTAAATATTGCCGATAACGCTCGGTATTCAAATGCACGCCGGGATTGAGTGTGGAGAGGATCGATCTGGGATTGGGATCTAGAAACGCGAACTTGCCCGCTTTAGCCGCCTGCGCCGCTAGAAAATAATCGCTGAACGCCTCCGACTGATCCGCTCGACGACGCTTGATAAAACCCTGCTCAAAACGAATTGGGTTCGGCGATATGCCATGCTCTCCAAAAGGATGAATAAATGTCTCGCCGCGGCAACCTGTCCACTCAACGCCCAAGGTGAATGCGCCGTGTGTGGTGGCCAGTAGATGACGCTCGTCTAGCCCGATGATGTCGTGCATGCGCCGCATGCCGAAACGCCCGACTTCGATTGCAGGCCCGGGCTCTTCAACCGGGTCATCCACCACCAGAACCTTTACCCCTTGAGCCTTCAACGCGGACGCCAAAGTCGCCGCCGCCGTCCAACCAACCAGACCGGCGCCAACAATAGCCACCGAACGAATAGCAGGCTGATTATTCATCGGACGCGACCATAAAAGCTAAATCCCGGCACCGGATACCGGGAGGGTCGGCTGACAAGCGCCCGCTGAATCGCCTCAGAATGAGTTGGCATTGATTCCACGTCGGCGGCGATGCCGCGTCTCATGCGCTCGAGGTAGGTTTGTATCTGGGCGCTGGAATACCCTGTCAGGCGGGCATCGTACCGATCGGGGATCAGCCCTTGCCCCAAGTAAACGGTCATCCAGCTAGGCGCAATAAACAGACCCTGCTCATAATGTTCCAGCCGTCCGGCTTCTTTAAACAGGCGAATTTTGCGCTCTAACTCATCGGGAATGCTCATAGCCTGGCAGTCGCGCCAAAAGTCCGAATCGGTGCGCTGATTCAGCTTGTAGTGCAAGATAAGAAAATCCCTAACACGGAGATATTCCACTGCCATTTCGTGGTTGAACTCCCGAGCGTCGCAAGCGGCAAAAGATCGATCGGGGAAATACTCAAGCAGCTTCATGATAGCGACTTGAATCAGATAGATGCTGGTGGACTCCAGGGGTTCGAGAAAGCCACTGGACAGGCCGACGGCGATACAATTTTTTTCCCAGCTCTTTTGACGTCGGCCCGCTGTAAAACGTAGAAAATTCGGCTCAGCCAGCGCCTCACCCTCCAGATTTTCCTGTAAGGCCGAGAGCGCCTGCTCATCGCTCATATAAGCGCTGGCATACACCTGGCCGTTACCGGTGCGGTGCTGTAAGGGAATGCGCCACTGCCAGCCAATAGACTGAGCCGCGGCGCGGGTGAAGCTGGCGGGTGTCGTCTGACGCTCAGAGGGCAGCGCCACGGCGCGATCACAAGGCAGCCAGTGGCTCCAGTCATCGTAGCCCACGCCCAGCGCTTCGCCCATTAATAAGGCTCGGAAGCCTGAGCAGTCGACAAACAGATCAGCCGCCAGGGTTTGGCCATCCTCCAGGCGTAATGATTCGATGTAACCCGAGTGCGGATTGAGTTTGACTTGGTTGACTTTACCCTCAATCCGAACCGTACCTCTCGCCTCGGAGTAATCGCGTAAGCTGCGAGCATAGCGCCCCGCATCAAGGTGAAAAGCATAGCCGTAAGGAATATCCACGTCTTCCCGTGGGTAATCAAAGCGACCGGCATGAGCGGCAACTGTCGCGGGAGAGAAATCGTCGAGATGAGTAACAGCGCCCGCCTCTCGCGCCTTGAGCCAAAAGTGATGAAAATCCAAGCCATTGATATCGCAACCCACGGTGCTGAATGGATGCATATAGCTGCTGCTCTCAACGCCCCAACCGGTGAACTGAATGCCGAGCTTATAGGTTGCCTTTGTCGTGCGAATAAAATCGTTTTCGTCGATGCCCAGCAGTGCGTTGAATTGGCGGATGTGGGGTATGGTCGCCTCGCCAACACCCACGGTACCAATCTGTTCGGATTCGATCAGGCTAATCCGGAAACGGTCGACAGGTAAAAATCGTGTGAGGGCAGCGGCAGTCATCCAGCCCGCGGTGCCACCGCCGACAATGATAATTCGGTACAGAGGTTTTGAAGCGCGCATGCAATGCCTCGCAAGGACTGCAATCGTTATTGTTATCTTGGCCTTTATTTTACGCAGATTCGCGCGCAATGGACAAATACGCGCGCAACCTGTCAGCTTATAATAAGAACCGAGGTATTCGCAAAATTAAAAAAAAGCGCAGCACTTTCGTGCTGCGCTTTTTACGTCGCTACCGAGAGGTTTTAGAACACTGCTTTCACAGTGAACGCGGCACGACGGTCGTTGACGAACCAGGAACGTCCGGTCTGCAGACCAGTCTCGTCCAGAGTCATCAAGGTTTTCGTCTGAGTGTTCAGCAAGTTAGTAAACTGCAAGCCAACCGTAATATTATCGTTGACTGCGTAAGATACTGAACCATCAAGGAAACCCTGCTCGTCGTTCCATATCGGCGCTCCACTGATCGCATCACGGGTGGTGAGCAGATACTTGGAACGCCAGTTATACGCCAGACGTGCCGACCAGTCACCCTTCTCGTACATAGCCACAAAGTTTGCGGTATGACGAGATTGGCCACGCAGCGGCAAGCTCAACGCTTCCAGGTTCACCGACTCCATACCGGGCTGGGGCGTCGTCACTTCACCAGGCTCGGCGTCAGTAGCTTCCTCAGAACCCTCAAAGTTGGGTATACCCTCAGAATCGATATAGGTGTAGTTCGCCTGAATACCGAAGCCATCCCAAGGTGCCGGCAACATATCGTAGAACTGCTGATACGCAATCTCGAAGCCTTCGAGCTTACCGTCGCCGCCGCTACGGGTGGTGGTGTACTCAACATTCTGGCTAACACCAGTGCTGGGGTTGAGGTAGCTCTGAGGAAAGGCACCCGGGATAAAGAAGTTTTTCAGATCCTTGTAGAACACACTCATGGTCAACGAACCTACCGGAGCAAAATACCACTCCAGCGACGCGTCAAACTGAGTGGACTCCATGGGTGCCAGCGCGACGTTACCACCACTACCAATCCACTGAACCGGAGATACGGCGGCAATATCGCGGCCCTCATCGACAGGCGCATCCGGATCCACCTCTTCCGGCTCGTCAGCATCGACGTACTGGACCTGAACTTGACGCGCGCCAATTACGGCCTGGTTACGCACTTCGGACATATCCGGCCAGGCGACGGCCTTAGAGACCGCAAAGCGAGCAATCCAGTCATCGGTCAGATCAACCCGCAGGTTGAA
>DAHVRW010000137.1 GCA_027322215.1 Marinimicrobium sp. | reverse complement strand
TCAGTGAACCACAGCGGTGAACAAGCGGGTATTTATCCAAGCGGGTATTTGCGCCAGCCAGAGCTACCTCTTTGGGGGTAGTTGAGCGACGACAAAAACGTGGGCTGGGGCTTAATTACGATCCATCGACCGTTACACCCACGTGTCGGAGTCGAATGACGTACTCGTAGCCGTCGGGATCCCTGCGAGCGGAAAGCAAACCGGGTAGAATGGCGGCCCTGATACACCGCTAGATGAGAAGTTTTGTATGGCCCGCACCACCCCACATATATTGCACCCCCGTTATTGGCCCACCTGGATTGGCCTGGGCCTCTGGTGGCTGGTTATTCAGTTGCCCCGGCGCTGGCAATTAGCCCTGGGGCGGCAATTGGGGGGGCTGGTAATGAAGCGGGCCAAGAGGCGTCGGCACATCGTCGAGCGGAATATCGCCCTGTGTTTTCCCGAACTCAGCCCCGAGGAACAGGCGCGCATGGTGCGGGCGAACATGGACTCCACCATGATGGCTCTGTTTGAAACCGGCATGGCCTGGTTTTGGCCCAAGTGGCGCCTGCGCAAGCTGTATACCCTGGAGGGCATTGAGCATTTGGAGCAGGCCAAAGCGGAAAATCAGGGGGTAGTCTTGCTGGCCATGCACTTCACCCATCTGGACCTCGGCGCCAAGCTGCTGTCCATGCAGCACTCCATCGACGGCTTGTATCGCCCCCACAAAAATCCCGTGTACGACTGGGTACAGCGCCGCGGCCGGGAGCGGCACGTACAGGGAGGGTTTACAATTCCGCGCAACGATATCCGCACCATGGTCCGACGCTTGCGAGCCGGGCGCGCGGTCTGGTTCGCGCCGGATCAAAACTACACCCGCCAATATCATGTGTTCGTGCCCTTCTTTGGCATTCAGGCGGCCACCATTACCAGCACCGCACAACTGGCGCGCCTGGGCAAAGCCAAAGTGATTCCGTTTACTCATTATCGACGTGCCGATAACAGCGGCTACGATGTAAAAATTTATCCGCCTCTGGAAAATTTTCCGCTAGGCGACGAGCATCAGGACGCGGCGCGCATCAACGAATTTATTGAAGCTCGTGTGCGGGAATGTCCGGAGCAATATATGTGGGTACACCGGCGTTTCAAAACCCGGCCCGAGGGTGAGCCGGATCTTTATTAACCTCAATAACGGACGGGGTTTAGCCCTACCCATTACGTGAGACAACTATGACTCGCTCATGGAAAACACTTAAGGTGATTACCGCAGCCGCGCTACTCGTCGGCTGCACTCCGTCTCCCACCGATGCACCTCCGCCACAGACACCTGGGGGTCATTCACCGACGAGTCAGTCATCGGAAAGACAAGGGCAACACAGCACAGATAACACAGAGGAAACGGAAGCCGAACAGCTAGCGGAAGTGCGCTATTACGTTAGCAAGCTGCCCGACCGAACGTTCGTGGACACCTACGGTGGCGAAGAACACCCGCGCACCTGGTACACCGCCGCCGAAGCGCTAGGCGCTATGGGAAAAATCGCCATCCCTGCTTTAATCGAGCGACTCAATACCACCGACCCCTACGAGCTAAAGCTGGCACTCTACGCGCTGATGCTCGCATCCCAAGACCCGAAGCTAATGGCCAAAACCGATGGCCATTATCTGCAGCTGACGACGGTTCTCATCCAGGACACCAATGACGAAAATCTTCGCCGCGCCCGCGCCTGGGTGCAGCGGTATCAGCACCTTTTTCACTGACTCATCCGGCTCACGCGATTAGACACGAACAACGCCAATACTGAAACCGGATACGGGAAACTAATCCGCAACCGCGCCCTCCATACACATGAGTGCCGCCTAGCCAACGAGTGCCGCCTAGCCAGAGATGGGAGTCCACTATGGTCGAAATCGCCGTCAAACGGGTTTACGATCCCCCAGCGAAGCAGGACGGGACTCGCGTTCTGGTAGACAGAATCTGGCCACGGGGAATTTCCAAGAAGGATCTTGCCGCGGACGACTGGAATAAAGACGTAGCACCGAGCACCGAACTGCGCCAGTGGTTCGCCCACGATCCGGAAAAGTGGGGCGAGTTTCGCAAGCGCTACCTGTCTGAACTAAAGGAACACAAGGCGGAAGCGAAAAAACTGCTCAGTGAAGCCCGCAGTCAGCGCTTAACGCTTTTATACGCCGCGCGGGATGCGCGCCACAACCATGCCGTAGTGCTGAAGGAATACCTGCAGCGACTCGGGCCTTCATAGACGTTATAGCCGTTGCGAAAACTCTGAAGCCGTAAAGGCGGCATTCAAAACCTTGGCATTGTGGCCGCGATTAGGCACAAGCGGCGCCTTTGTCGGCACCCGCTAAGACCTTATGCCTCTCAGGACTTTGCTTAAAGCGAATTGGTCTATTAAATACATTCTTAATGCATCTTATCGCTGGTAAGCTATTCCCATCATTTTGGGGGCGCGTGTGCCCCAGATCACTTCTCACCAATTACCGAAGTATTGTGATTGAATGAATGCATCCTTGCCGCCATCACCTTTAAACGACACCCAACGCCAGCAGATCGATGCACTGGTCCGGGAGCTTAATCCACAGCAACTGGACTGGATGCAGGGCTATCTGGCCGGCTATCGGGCCGCTTTGCAACCCGGGGCCGCACCGGTTGCCCCAAGCGCCCCGGACAGCCCAGTCTTAACCGTGCTCTATGGTTCCCAGACCGGTAACTGCGAAACCCTGGCCGAGCGCCTGACTGAGCTGGCCCGTGCGAAGGGGCTAAACGTCGAATGTCTGAGCATGGACGAATTTCCCAACCGGCTGTTGAAACAGACTCGGCAAATCGCGGTTATTGTTTCAACGCACGGCGAAGGCGATCCGCCGGACACGGCGATGGACTTACACGAATTTGTGCACGGCCGCCGGGCACCTAAATTGGGTGAGCTTCAGTACGCCGTGTTGGCACTTGGGGATTCCAGTTACGAATATTTCTGTAAAACCGGCCAGGATTTCGATGAACGCTTCGCCGCCTTGGGCGCTGAACGTTTGATCGACCGAGTTGACTGTGACGTGGATTACGAAGAAGCAGCCAATCAGTGGATCGAACGGCTGCTCGAGCGCGTCGCCCAGGCGAGCCCAGCCAGTGTTGCTCAACAAACGGCGCCAGCGGTAGCCGCGCAAACCAGTGCCTACGATCGGAAAAACCCTTTCTCAGCCCCACTGCTTGAGCGAATTAACCTCACCGGCCGAGGGTCGAGCAAAGCGGTGTATCACATGGAATTATCCTTGGAAGATTCGGGACTGACCTATGCGCCCGGAGATTCTTTAGGCGTGTATGCACAGAACGATGCGCGATTGGTGGAACAACTGCTGGAGCACACGGGGCTGGACCCGGAACAGAGCGTGACCATCAAAGACGAAGCGATGCCGCTGACAAAGGCGCTGCAACATCATCTGGAGCTGACGCTGCTCACCCCGCCTACGGTAAAACAGTGGACCGAACTGAGCGGATCGGCAGAGTTGAAAAAAATCACCGAAGACCGGCGCGAACTGATTCAGTGGTTGTACGGGCGTGATCTGTTGGATTTGCTACAGAATTACCCGGTAGCTGGGCTGGATGCACAGACTTTAGTGGAGCACTTACGCCATTTACCGCCCCGGCTCTACTCCGTGTCCTCCAGCCAGACGGCGGTGGACGAAGAGGTGCATCTGACCGTGGCGGCGGTACGTTACGAACAGCGCGACCGGTTGCGCGAAGGCGTAGGCTCCACCTGGCTCGCCGATCGCGTGGCACTGGACGATACCGCGCCGGTATTTATCGACACCAACAAAAACTTCCGTTTGCCCGAGTCGGGTGAGACGCCCATTATCATGATTGGCCCCGGCACGGGAATCGCCCCCTTTCGCGCCTTTATGCAAGAGCGCGAAGTGCTGGAGCAACCGGGCCGCAACTGGCTGTTTTTTGGGGATCGGAACTTCCGGACGGACTTTCTCTACCAACAGGAATGGCTCCGCTGGCGAAAACAGGGGCTACTGGACCGACTGGATGTGGCCTTCTCCCGAGACGGCGCCGACAAAGTTTATGTTCAGCACCGTATTCGCGAAGCGGGGGCCGATCTTTGGCGCTGGATAGAAGAAGGGGCACACGTATACGTGTGCGGCGACGCCAAAGCCATGGCGCCGGATGTACACGAAGCGCTGATTGATGTGGTCTCGTCCCAGGGACACAAAAGCCGCGAAAGCGCCGAACAGTACCTGCGGGATATGACCCGCAGCAAACGTTACCTAAGGGATGTTTACTAATGAGCGAACAACCTCTGCCCGAACCCGAAAAAATTAAACGCGCGAGCCGCTACCTGCGCGGCACCCTGCGCGAGTCCGTGGCCGATCGCGCCACCGGTGCCCTGCATGACGACGACACGCACCTGAGTAAATTTCATGGCCTCTACCAGCAGGACGACCGTGACCTACGCAACGAGCGGCGCCTGCAAAAGCTTGAGCCGCACTTTCAGTTCATGCTGCGTCTGCGCCTGCCTGGCGGTGTGCTGACCCCCCAACAATGGCTTGGGCTGGATGATGTGGCCGATCGCTACGCCGACGGCAGTCTGCGCCTGACCACACGCCAGACATTTCAATTTCACCGGGTGTTTAAGGAAAACCTGCCGGCGTTAATTCAAGCGATGGACAAATTGGGGCTGGATAGCCGCGGCGCCTGCGGTGATGTCAACCGCAACGTGGTCACCAGCGTGAATCCACACCTGTCACGCAGCCATCAACAGGTATACGATGATGCGGTGAACATCAGCGAGCGGCTCAAGTGGCGCTCCGCGGCCTACGAAGAAACCTGGCTGGATCAAGCGCCCAAGCAGAGCGAAGAAAACGAAGAACCGTTTTACAGCCACCTGTACCTGCCCCGCAAATTCAAAATTGCCCTGACTCTGGCCCCCCATAACGACTGTGACGTGCTGGCCAATGACATCGGTCTAATCGGCATTGAAGAAAACGGCCAACTGGTGGGTTACAACATCGCCGTGGGCGGTGGCCTGGGCATGACCTACGGCGAACCGGGCACTTACCCGCGCCTGGCCAGCCCGGTGGGCTTTGTGCCCGTCGAGCGGGTCGTGGACGCCTGTGAAACCATCGCGGCGATTCAGCGCGATCACGGCTGTCGCACCGACCGGGCCCACGCACGATTCAAATACACCATTGATGACTATGGGCTGGAGTGGTTCGCAGAGCGCTTTGCCGAGTACTCAGGCACACCGTTGGAGCCGCTGCGTCCCTTTGAACTGACCGATACCAGCGATCAGTTCGGGTGGATGGAAGACCAACAGGGAAATCACCACCTAACGCTGTTTATTCGCAGCGGCCGCGTGCGCGATTTTGAATCACTGTCGCTGCGTACCGCACTGCGGGAAATCGCCCAAATACACACCGGCGAGTTTCGGGTGACCTGTAATCAGAACCTGATTATTGCCCGGGTTGACCCACAAACCAAAGACGCCATCCAGCGCATCGTCGATCAATACGGCCTGGACGATGGCACTCGCCAAACACCCTTGGCCCGCAACGCCATTTCCTGTGTGGCTTTTCCCACCTGTGGTTTGGCCATGGCGGAATCGGAACGCTACCTGCCAGAGCTGACCGAAAAAATCGAAACGCTTATGACCGAAACCGGCATCGCCGGCGAGCCGATCAAACTGCGTATTTCCGGCTGCCCCAATGGCTGCGCCCGACCCTATATGGGCGAGATCGGGCTCACCGGCAAAGCACCGGGCAAGTACAACCTCTACCTGGGTGCGGACACCGGAGGCCAGCGCCTCAATCGTTTATATCGGGAAAATATCGACGAAACACAGATTTTGGACGAACTGAGACCGCTGTTTGAACGCTTCGCGAGTGAGCGAGAGGAGAAGGAAGGCTTCGGTG
>DAHVRW010000136.1 GCA_027322215.1 Marinimicrobium sp. | reverse complement strand
GTTGCACGATACGGTGCCGGCATTAAAGACATAATTGGTCTTCGGTTGGGGTGACGCTGTAACGCCAGGAGTGTAATGGCTTATCCCAACATCGGCCCCGTTGAATCCCGCAGAATTAAACTCGATTCCAGCTCAGTGTCTGCGCTTGGCAGTTTTTTGCCCTGAATTTGAGTTAGCAACAGTTCCGCAGCGGTTTGGGCCATCGTTTGGATGGGTTGGCGTACTGTGGTGAGGGACGGCCAGATTTGATGGGCGACTGGGGTGTCATCAAAACCGGCGACGGAAATATCGTTGGGAATATTTAGCCCCAGTTGGTGGGCCACCATCATGGTGCCGGCGGCCATGTCGTCGTTGGCAGCAAAGATGGCGGTGGGGCGGGGTGTCAAAGCCAGCAGTTTACGGGCCGCTTGTTCGCCGGATTCAAAGGAGTTGTAGCCCTGCACCACATACTTTTCCTGAACCTCAATACCGTGATCACCCAGTGCGGCACAGTAGCCCTGGTAGCGACCGGCTACGGCTTGGTGATCGGGGTGGCCACATATAAACCCGATGCGTTTATGCCCAAGGGTGAGCAGCTGCAGAGTCATTTGATAAGCCGCATCCCTATCGTTGGTAGCAACATAGGGGGACAGGTGTTTGTCTACGGCGGGAGCGATGCGCACAAAAGGTAATTTGCTGGCGATCAGCCGTTCTAATACAGCGCTCAGATCGGATAAAGGCGGGGTCAGAATCAGCCCGTCCACTCGAGACTGATCCAACAGCTCGGCGACTTCTTGTATCAGCGTCGGGCTGCGGTGATCGCAGGGGTGAATCAGCAAGTCGTAACCCTGTGCACGGCTGGCGGCCAGGGCTCCGTTTTGAACATCAATCACATAGTTGGCGCTGGGATTGTCGTATAACAGGCCGAGCACAAAGGTGCGTTTACCCGCTAAGCTGCGCGCCGACGGGTTGGGCTGGTAGGCGAGCTCTTCAACCGCTTTTAATACCTTCTCGCGGGTGGCCGGGCTCACGTTAGGCTCATTGTTAACCACGCGGGACACGGTTTTTATGGACACGCCTGCCCGCTGCGCCACATGGTTAATGGTTGCTTTGCTCACCGGCAGGCTCCAGTGCTTAAGGGGTGGCGCCTAGCTGGTCGCGAATCCAGTCCACCAGCGCTTGATCACCAACCTGGGCGGCGACACCTTCCGGCAGCGCCCGCAGGTGCCAGCGTACGTGCCAGCTCAAAGATTCCCCCGGGGCCAGTTCGGTCAGCGGTCCCTGTTGCTCGATCTCCAGATACGTTTTCGCGGCGTTGGTGTAAATCTCAATCTCACCTTCGCCGGGTACGTTTAGGGCCGCCGGCACATCGGCGAATTCTTTGATTAACGCGATGCCATCGTTTACATACGCGAGCCAACCTTCGGCGCCGTCGGTCATCATTTTCTGATCACTCTCAATCCGCTCGTGATCATATTCATACCAGGTAATATCGCCAATGGTAACCGTGTGCATAGGGCTGAACTGACCGCTGATAAACTCCGTTTCACCCGTCGGGAACAGTGCGATGCCGCTGGGTGGCACACGGGTAATTTCCCAGGCAGCGAGGGTCCGGGTTTCATCACTATGGTTGTGAATTTGGTAGTCGATGATCAGCGCGCTGGTGTCGGCGTCCAGGGCGTAACGCTTAACGAACTGATAACCCGTACCGGGCGCCACGGCGCTGGTTAAGATCAACGCATCATCCTGCTGAAGCACCGTATAAGGCTCGCTGTCCAACACCGGATCTGGAGGCCAGCCCCAATCGCGTTGCGGGCTGGTCCAGAATACGTTGCCCCAGAAAAAACTCACCGTCCGATCGTCGGCCAGTAAGACATCTTGGCCGCGATACTGGACCGCCCCAATACGCCCGCCCGCATCCGGCACAATCTCCACGCTCAGCGGGCCTTGGCGAAAGTAATAGCTAGCGTCCTCCCCCTGAATAACCCCGGCGGTTTCGTGCCCGCTGGATTCATGGTGACTCGCACAGCTGAGAAGGCACAAGCTGGCTATTGCCGCGGTAAATGGAAATATTATTTTTTTAGTCAGCATGTCGATCATGACTCAGTAGAGTAATGTAAATAGTTTGCGTTGAAATTCCGCCGCCAGGGGGTCGCCTTTGCCCAAGCTGGCAATAATATCCATCAGCGCTTTTTTACTTTGGCCTTCGGCGTGGTTCAGATCTTTTCTCAGTATGTCGTGCAACAATTCCAGTGCTTGGCGGTGATACCCTTCCTGGTTTAACTGCACGGCCAGCTTATGGGCCAGTTCCAGGTTGTCCGGGTCCTGCTCCAGCTGCTGCTCCAACGCCTCTAGCTCCGGATTCTTTTCGGCCTGCTTTTTCAATTCCAGCTGCGCCAGCACCTGCTGATACAGCGCATCCTGATCGGCGAGTTTAATCGCACCCAGTATTGGCTCTGCCTCGTCAACGCGGTTCAGCTCCACCAGCGTCTGTGCCAGCAGGCAGCCAACGGTCGGCGCCTCGCCGGATTCTTCGTAAGCTTGACGCAACAGAGGCAAGGCGCCGGAGAAATCCTGCTGCTCCAGAAGCGCTTGCGCTTGAATAAGAGTTTGTTCCCATGCCTTGGGAAGGTGCTTATCCAGGAGCTCGCGAATTTGCGGTTCCGGCTGCGCCCCGGTAAAACCATCCAAGGGTTGACCGTCTTTAATCAGCATTACTGTAGGCAAGCTGCGTACGCCAAATTGCGCCGCCAACGCTTGCTGTTCGTCCGCGTTAATTTTGGCCAGCAAAAACTGGCCTTGGTATTGCTCGGCAAGCTTTTCCAAAATTGGCATCAGAGTTTTACAGGGGCCGCACCAGTCCGCCCAAAAATCCACCAGCACAGGGCGCTGGAAAGATTCATCGATAATCATTTGTTGGGCGTTATCCAACGTAACGTCAACGCTGTGCATGGACAAAGTCTCCTAGATACCGCTGTTAGGGGTTACCGCTTTTTTGCGCTTTACAACGTTTCGGGCCGCATGTGGGGAAACAGCAACACATCGCGGATCGATGGTGAGTCGGTCAGCAACATCACCAGCCGGTCGATGCCGATGCCCTCGCCCGCTGTGGGCGGCATGCCGTACTCTAGGGCACGCACGTAATCGGCATCGTAGTGCATGGCCTCATTGTCACCGGCTTCTTTCTCAGCCACTTGTTCGCGAAAACGCTCCGCCTGATCCTCGGCGTCATTCAGCTCGGAAAAACCGTTGGCGATTTCCCGGCCACCGACGAAAAACTCAAAGCGCTCGGTCACTTCCGGATTATCGTCGCTGCGACGGGCCAGAGGCGACACTTCGGTCGGGTACTCGGTGATAAACGTGGGTTGTTCAAGACGCTCTTCAACGGTGGCCTCAAACAGTTCGATTTGTATTTTGCCTAGCCCCCAGGTGTCTTTGACCGGGATATTCAATGCTTCCGCCAAAGCACGGGCGGAGCTTAAATCACTGATGGCTTCGGCGGACCAGTCGGGATTGTATTCAAGAATGGCATCGAATACGGACAGACGACGAAACGGCGCACCGAAATCAAACTCACTGCCCTGATAGTGAATTTTGGTTGTGCCTTTTACCGTCAGGCATAAATCGCGCAACAGGTTTTCGGTCAGGTCCATCAGGTCTTGGTAGTCGGCGTAAGCCTGATACCACTCCAGCATGGTGAATTCAGGGTTGTGCCGGGTAGACAAGCCTTCGTTGCGAAAATTTCGGTTAATTTCATACACCCGCTCAAAACCGCCCACCACCAAACGCTTAAGATACAACTCCGGCGCCACGCGCAGATACATATCCATATCCAGCGCATTGTGATGGGTGACAAAGGGCCGGGCTGTGGCGCCGCCGGGAATCGATTGAAGCATGGGAGTTTCCACTTCCATGAAACCGAGGTCATTGAGGTATTGGCGGATAAACTCGATGCAGCGCGAGCGCAAGCGGAAGGTTTCGCGCACCTCGGGGTTGACGATCAGGTCCACGTAGCGTTGGCGATAACGCTGCTCTTGGTCGCTCAGGCCATGATATTTTTCCGGCAGCGGCCGCAGGGATTTGGTGAGCAGTTGATAGTGCTCCATGTTCACATACAGGTCGCCACGCCCGGATTTTTGCAGCGCGCCTTTGGCGCCCACTATGTCACCAATATCCCATTGGCCCCATGTGTCTTTAATAATATTTTGGGTGTTTTTGTCCGCATACAGCTGGATGGTACCGCTGGCATCCTGCAGAACCATAAACGGGCCGCGTTTGGCCATGATGCGTCCGGCTACGCTGACCTTATGATCGAGCGCTTCCAGCTCCTCTTTGGTTTTCTCCCCGTGTGCCTGTTGCAGCTGGGCACTGGTGTGTTCGCGGCGAAAATCGTTGGGGAACGGGTTACCCTTGGCGCGTATCGCCGTGAGTTTTGCGCGCCGTTCGGCGATCAATTGGTTCTCGTCCTGCTGGGTGTCTTGCACGTTACTCATAATGTTTACCGATTTAATCACTGGCAACCTGATGATTGCCTACAATCCCGCTTTGAGGCTGGCAACAATAAACTGGTCCAGCGCGCCGTCCAGAACCGCCTGGCAGTTACTGGTTTGCACATTGGTGCGCAGGTCTTTGATGCGCTGGTCATCGAGCACGTAGGAACGGATCTGGCTGCCCCAGCCGATGTCGGCCTTGTTATCTTCCAGCGCTTGCTTTTCCGCATTGCGCTTGAGCATCTCGTGCTCGTACATTTTTGCGCGCAGCATGTTCATGGCGCGATCACGGTTTTGGTGCTGGGAGCGTTCGCTCTGACAACTCACCACAATACCGGTGGGCAGGTGGGTAATGCGCACCGCCGAGTCGGTTTTGTTTACGTGCTGGCCACCCGCGCCACTGGCCCGATAGGTATCGGTACGCAGGTCGGCAGGGTTGATGTCGATCTCGATGTTTTCGTCGACTTCCGGCGCTACAAACACGGAGCAAAATGAGGTGTGGCGACGATTGCCCGAGTCGAAAGGTGATTTGCGTACCATACGGTGTACGCCGGTTTCTGTGCGCAGCCAGCCGTAGGCGTACTCGCCTTCGAACCGAATCGTCGCGCTTTTGATGCCAGCCACTTCGCCGGGGGATGCTTCTTCCAGAACGGTTTTAAAACCCTTGCTCTCACCCCACCGCAGGTACATACGCAGTACCATTTCGGCCCAGTCCTGCGCTTCGGTACCGCCGGAGCCAGACTGAATGTCCAAAAAGGCGTTGTTGGGGTCCATTTCGTTAGAGAACATGCGGCGAAATTCCAGCGCTTGCAGATGTTCGTCAAGGCGCTCAATTTCCGTGGCCACATCCGCCACGCTTTCCTCATCGTTCTCTTCAGTGGCCATGTCCAGAAGTTCGTGGCAGTCGGAGACGCCGCTTTCCAGCTCTTCGATGGTTTTTACCACCAGCTCCAAAGAGGCGCGCTCGCGGCCTAGCGCTTGGGCGCGCTCGGGATCGTCCCATACGGACGGCTCTCCCAGCTCAAGCTCGACTTCAGTCAGGCGTTCTTTCTTTTCAGCGTAGTCAAAGGTACCCCCTAAGCACCTGGGTACGCTCGGCTAAATCTTTTAAGCTGTTCAACAGGGGATTAATTTCCATAACAGGCGCTCACCCTTGGCCCGAGCGGGCCAGACAATTAATGAAGGCGCGCATTCTACCCCAGAAGCACCCTTAGCTGGAACCGCCACGGCTAGGACTTGGCGTCCACCAACGTGAAGCTCATGCCGTGGGTTGGGGTTTGAACGGGGCGTCGGGTCGTGCTGTGCGCGCTTCCTTCGTCGGCATCACTTGGGGGAATCATGTCCAGGAGCAGGTCGCGCATTTTTGCCAAGCATTGCTGTTGGGTCTCAAGCCACTCGACGCGCTCTATCAGCAACTGGCGTTTGCTTCCGGTCATTTGACTGGGGTCGCGGTAC
>DAHVRW010000135.1 GCA_027322215.1 Marinimicrobium sp. | reverse complement strand
CTGCTCTCCGCGTTCAGCCAACAAACGGCGGGTTTCGTCTTGGCGCAACTGCCGGGCAATGTCTGCCTGGACGTCTTCCAGCGGACGTACAAACGCCTCTTTCTGATCGGTTAGCTTCAGCACGACAACCCGTGAAGGGCTCAACTCCAGCACATCGCTGGGGCTGCCGTAACGAAGCACCTCTTCTGAGAATGCCGCCTCGATCACCTGCGAATTACTGGCGATGCCCTCGCCTCCCGAGCGCCCAAACAAACCGGTATTTTGTACCGGCAAGCCCATGGCCTCTTCAACTTCAGACAGGTCGTCCACATTAAATGAGACCTCGCCCAGGCGAGCAATCAAGCTGGCAAACTGGTTTTCCGCCTGAACGCGCCGTAACTGCTGTTCGATGTCATCGCGCTGGTCTTCAAACTGCACCGGCTCAGGCCGCCGCTCGTCCAGCAAGGTGACAAAATGCGTTCCGTACTCACTCTCAACAGGCCCTGCTACTTCGCCCACCGACAAACCCTCGAGGCTCTGCTCCAGACCTTCCGGCAAATCGCCAGGGGCTACAAAGCCCAGATCCCCGCCCTCATTACGAGTGCCTAAATCGTCGGACAACTCCCGCGCAAGCTCTGCGAAATCTTCGCCCTCGGCCAAACGCTCGGCCACTGTATCAAGCCGTTCCTGATCGTCCTCTTCAATTAAAATATGAGCGACCCGGCGCTGTACTTGGGCGCTACGTGTCTGAGCCTGATTTTGCTCAAACTGCGCTCTCAGTTCGGACTCGGGAATGTCGATCTCAGCCATCAAGCTCTCAATGCTGAGCTCCACATAATCCACAGCGACCTGCTCTTCCTGGGTGAACTGAGACTGATTATTTTCGTAGTATTCACGCACTTCCGCCTCAGAGATGCTGACCTCATCCGCTACATTGTCCGCGCTCAGCATTACGTACCGAAAGTTTCTGGACTGATAGCTAAGGGCAATCACCTGTTCCAGTTCTGCCGGCGTTACGAAACCACTACCGGCGATGCCGCTGGTTAACTGGTTGATTAACATATCTTCTTCCAGGGCGCGGCGATAAGTCGCGGGCGTGTACCCGGCCGAGCGGATCAGTTGCTGGTATCGGTCCGGATCAAACCGGCCGTCGGGCCCCTGAAAAGCTTCGGTGGCAAGAAGGATGTTGTTGAGCGTTTCCACACTGACGGCCATGCCTTTTGCCGCCGCTTCCTGAACCAGCACCTGGCGCTCTACGAGGGTTTCAATCGCGCCTGGCCGCAGTCGCTCTTCGCTGAGAAACTCATCGGGTACTGACTCACCAAATCGGTTGAGCATTTGGCGTCGTTCCGCGGTGATCTGACGGGCGACGTCCTGTTCAGTGATGTCATGGCCGTTGACGGTTACGACGGCGCTCGGCGCTCCTCCACCCGTAAACAGTGCCTCAGCACCGGTCAGGGCAAAGATAATCACTAAGAGGCCGATTAACAGTCCCGCCACAACTCCTCTGGAGTTGTCACGAAGGCTTTGCAACATTGTGTGTGCTCCTATTTATGGGTATAGCTTATGGATATAGCTATTTTCTTTTTGGCATGGCCAACGGTAAACATTCATTGTCTACGGGCAAGACGCACTGGCTTCGGTGGTGCTCCGAAACGGTGTTTATTATCTGCCGCGGCCGAACCGAATTATAAATTCAGCACCATCGGTTTTGCTAATAAAAAGGGCGCATCTTTCGGATGCGCCCTTTTGCTACTGCTACTACTGCCACCCTTCAATGGGATACCCAAATACAAACGGCAGATTCAGTTTCAGCTCGGTGCGGCGACCAAGCTGCTGGCCAAAACGCTTAGTTGACGGCGTCTTTCAACGCTTTACCCGCTTTAAAGCTAGGTACTTTGGCGGCGGCGATCTGAATTTCAGCACCAGTTTGCGGATTGCGGCCAGTACGTGCAGCGCGATCTTTTACCGAAAAGGTACCAAAACCAACTAGCACTACCTGATCGCCTTTCTGCAAAGCGCCGGTTACGCTGTCGATCATGGCATCCAAGGCGCGCCCCGCGGCTGCTTTTGGAATATCCGCAGATGCGGCGATTGCTTCGATAAGCTCGGATTTATTCACACTTAACCCCTTTTGATTATTTGATTCAAAAATCGACTATACAGGTATGCTTCTATGGTACGGACTGCTGAGGTCCCAATGCCGCCTGTTCGGCGAATGAATTGCGATTTATACCAACTGCCATTAGGCGGGTCAAGAACACATTGCGGCTTTCTTTGGCCTTTATATCATTCTTGAGGACTTTGTTGGTATTTTGAGCAACTTTGACTTCAAGCCCCTGTTTACCGGTTGGATTTGTACATGACCGCGTTGCCTATTGCAACCTTATCCGAACACGCGCACTTAAAATAAGACGTGTGTTCGGACGTTTTCACCATCGTACTGACCGGTCATCAATCTCTTAATGAGTGTTGATTCTATCGGCTCCTGCTTCACGCTGCGCTTGCTTTTCCAATGCCTGGAACTCTTCGTCTGACAGCGGCTTGGGCAACTCCTGCAATGCTACTTGCAGCACTTCATCGACCCATTGTACCGGCTTGATATCCAGGCCGCCTTTAATATCGTCCGGAATTTCTTTCAAATCACGGGCGTTGTCTTTCGGAATGATCACCGTCTTGATGCCGCCCCGATGCGCGGCCAATAATTTTTCCTTCAGGCCACCGATTCTAAGCACCTCTCCGCGCAGGGTAATCTCACCCGTCATGGCCACATCCGCCCGCACAGGTATACCAGTGAGAACAGAGACCAGAGCCGTACACATAGTGATACCGGCACTGGGGCCGTCTTTGGGCGTAGCGCCTTCGGGGACGTGGATGTGCACATCTACCTTTTCATGGTAATCGGGGGCAATACCCAGCACTTGCGCCCGGGAGCGCACCACGGTCAGCGCCGCCTGTATGGATTCCTGCATCACATCGCCAAGGGAGCCGGTTTTGATCACCCGACCTTTACCTTTGACCGCCGACGATTCGATGGTCAGTAACTCGCCACCCACCTGGGTCCAGGCCAAACCGGTGACCTGCCCCACTTGGTTTTCGCTTTCAGCTCGACCGAAATCGAACTTGCGCACACCAAGATATTCTTCCAAAGAATTGGAGTCGATTGTTTCCAGCTCGGCTTTTTTGGATTTGACGTGGTTGGTGACCACCTTACGGCATAACTTGGCAATCTCCCGCTCCAGCCCACGCACGCCCGCTTCACGGGTGTAGTACCGAATAGTGTCCAGAAGCGCTTCTTCTTTAATTTCGATTTCGCTCTTCTTAAGACCGTTGGCTTTCATTTGTTTAGGAATCAGATACCGATTAGCGATATTCAGCTTTTCGATCTCCGTGTAACCCGGAATCCGGATCACCTCCATACGATCCAACAGCGGGCCGGGAATGTTCATTGTGTTGGATGTGCACACGAACATCACATCCGACAGATCGTAATCCACTTCCAAGTAGTGATCGTTAAAATTTTTGTTCTGTTCAGGGTCCAACACCTCCAGCAATGCGGAGGCCGGGTCACCGCGGTTGTCCATGCCCATCTTGTCGATTTCGTCGAGCAAGAACAGCGGGTTGCGCACACCCACTTTGGCCATTTTTTGTACCAGCTTACCGGGCAATGAGCCAATGTAGGTACGTCTGTGCCCGCGGATTTCGGCTTCGTCTCGAACGCCACCGAGGGCCATGCGTACAAATTTGCGATTGGTGGCGCGTGCGATGGATTTTCCCAAAGAAGTTTTTCCGACCCCCGGAGGCCCCACCAAACACAGAATCGGCGCCTTGACCTTATCCACCCGTGCCTGGACGGCCAGATATTCGACGATCCGTTCCTTGACTTTATCCAACCCAAAATGATCGGCTTCCAGCACCGCCTCTGCGCGCGCCAGATCGTGACGCACCTTACTGCGCTTGGTCCAGGGCACCCGGATCATCCAATCAATGTAGGCGCGCACCACAGAGGCCTCAGCCGACATCGGGGACATCATTTTCAGTTTGTTCAGTTCGGCACGGGCTTTCTCTTCAGCCTCGGCCGGCATACCGGCTTCGGCAATTTTTTTCTCGAGCTCTTCTGTCTCGTTGCCTTCCTCACCCATATCGCCGAGTTCTTTCTGAATCGCTTTCATTTGCTCATTCAGATAGTACTCGCGCTGGCTTTTTTCCATCTGCTGTTTAACACGACCGCGAATTTTCTTCTCAACTTGAAACAGGTCAATTTCCGCTTCCATCAAACCGAGCAGATGCTCTATGCGCTCGCGTATGCTCACCATTTCGAGAATGTCTTGCTTGTGGGGCAACTCCATGGACATATGGGCGGCCACGGTATCGGCTAACCGGCCCGCATCCTCAATGCCGCTCAGGGAGGTCATCACTTCGGAGGGAACTTTTTTGCTCAAACTCACATAGTGCTCGAACTGAGTGATAGTGGAGCTGATCAACGCCTCCGCCTCATTCGTTTGCAGCGGTTCCTCAGTGAGCTGACTTACCTGCGCCCGAAAATGATTCTCAGTGGTGTCAATGTGGTCAATTTTTGCGCGAGCGCCGCCTTCCACCAGCACCTTGACGGTGCCGTCGGGCAACTTCAGTAACTGTAAAATTGTAGAGATGGTGCCGATGCCATAAACATCCTCTGGTTTAGGATCGTCATCGGCCGGATTTTTTTGCGCTACTAACAACACTTGTTTATCAGTAGCCATGGCGCTTTCCAACGCCTCTATGGATTTATCCCTGCCCACAAATAATGGAATGACCATGTGGGGATAGACCACAACATCCCGCAAAGGAAGCAGCGGCAATTCATTGGTTTGTGCAGCTATCGATTCTTGATCAACCATTGAGTTTCCCCTCGTTCTGAATAAGCGAACCGCATTTCGGGCTTATAAAGTGAAATTGGGACGAACAGGCACAAATACAAGCTTTAACCGCGAAACATCGAAAAAAAGCGCCAAAAAGGCGCTTTTAACTCATCTAGCACGCCGGACTTAATCAGTCTTCCTTCGCCGCTTTTGCGGGAGTTTCCGTACGCTCATAAACCAATAATGGCTCGGACTCGCCACGAATCACAGCTTCATCAACGACAACTTTGACGACGTTCTCCTCAGATGGAATCCGGTACATGGTATCGAGCAGCACAGATTCCATGATCGAACGCAAGCCCCGTGCACCGGTTTTTCGCTCCATGGCTTTCTTGGCAACAGCCTCGAGCGCATCAGGACGAAAATCAATCTGTACACCTTCCATCTCAAACAGTCGCTCGTACTGTTTGATGAGCGAGTTCTTCGGCTCGGTCAGAATTTGCACCAGTGCTGGCATATCCAGCTCATCCAGCGTCGCGATAACCGGCAAACGGCCAACAAACTCTGGAATCAGCCCGTAGCGTACCAAATCTTCCGGTTCGAGCTTGTGCAGAATCTCACCAAAATTACTGTTGTCGTCCTTACTTTTTACTTCAGCGCCGAAGCCGATGCCGCCCTTTTCCGATCGGTCACGGATGACTTTGTCCAGGCCGGCGAACGCCCCGCCGCAAATAAACAGAATACTGCCGGTATCCACCTGCAAAAATTCTTGTTGCGGATGCTTGCGGCCCCCTTGCGGTGGTACTGACGCAACCGTTCCCTCAATCAGTTTGAGCAGCGCTTGCTGAACGCCTTCACCCGACACATCGCGAGTGATGGAGGGGTTGTCGGATTTACGCGAGATTTTGTCAATCTCGTCGATATAAACGATGCCCTGCTGAGCTTTATCGACATCGTAGTCGCACTTTTGCAGCAGCTTCTGGATGATATTTTCGACGTCTTCACCCACATAACCGGCTTCAGTCAACGCCGTTGCATCGGCAATGGCAAACGGCACCTCCAAGAGCTTTGCCAACGTTTGAGCAAGGAGGGTCTTACCGGATC
>DAHVRW010000134.1 GCA_027322215.1 Marinimicrobium sp. | reverse complement strand
ACGAAGGCCGTGCGGGTGAGAACGTTGGTATTCTTCTGCGTGGTACCAAGCGTGACGAAGTTGAGCGTGGCCAGGTTCTGGTTAAGCCCGGCTCTGTTAAGCCGCACGTTAAGTTCGAGGCGGAAGTGTACATTCTGTCCAAAGACGAAGGTGGTCGTCACACTCCGTTCTTTAAGGGCTATCGTCCGCAGTTCTACTTCCGTACCACTGACGTTACCGGCGCCTGTGAGCTGCCCGATGGCGTTGAGATGGTAATGCCGGGCGATAACGTTCAAATGAACGTTACCCTGATTCACCCGGTAGCGATGGAAGAAGGTCTGCGCTTCGCGGTACGCGAAGGTGGCCGTACCGTCGGTGCTGGCGTGGTTGCCAAAATTATCGAATAAGTTTGGCAAAGCCGAAAAGGGTCCCGTTTTAGGGGCCCTTTTTTTGTATGTCCATAGTTTGTGCAGTAGTTTTACCGTTTTTCTGGGCTGACAAGTGAATATTTGCCTTTGTTATGGAAATTTCCTTGACAGGCACTCAGTCCACCATTAGAATTGCGCCTCCATTTTGCAGGGGACCAGCGGGCTCAGCTCCGGTCACAGCCGAATTGGATTGTTCTTTAAGTATTTTATTGGAGTTTGGTCCACATGCAGAGTCAACGCATTCGCATTCGCCTGAAGGCCTTTGATCATAAGCTCATTGATGCCTCGACCCAGGAGATTGTTGAGACAGCAAAGCGCACAGGTGCTCAGGTGCGGGGACCAATTCCTCTGCCGACACGCAAAGAGCGCTTTACTGTACTGATTTCGCCGCACGTTAATAAAGATGCCCGTGATCAGTACGAAATTCGTACACACAAGCGTTTGCTGGATATTATTGAGCCTACTGAAAAAACTGTCGATGCCCTGATGAAGCTGGATTTGGCTGCGGGCGTAGAGGTCCAAATTAGTCTCGGCTAGTAAATGTTAACGCCCGGTCGCAACAAAGCGGCTGGGTTGTGTAACGCTCTGAAATGGGCGGCCATAGCGGGTAAAAGCCCCGTACACTGAGAGGTTAGCAACATGACGATTGGTATTGTCGGCCGCAAGAGCGGTATGACTCGTATATTTACCGATGATGGTGTTTCCATTCCTGTTTCTGTGATTGAGGTTGTCCCCAATCGCGTCACCCAGGTCAAGAATGTAGAAACCGATGGTTACTCTGCTGTGCAGGTTACCGTAGGGTCTCGTCGTGCCTCCCGCGTCAGTAGTCCCCTTGCCGGCCATTTCGCTAAAGCTAACGCTGAAGCTGGTCGTGGTTTGTGGGAGCTGCGCAACGATAGTCAAGAAAATTTTGAAGTTGGTAGCGAGATCACTGTTGACACTTTCGAAGTGGGGCAGAAGATCGACGTGACTGGCTCTTCCAAAGGTAAAGGTTTTGCCGGTGTCGTAAAGCGTTGGAATTTTGCAATGCAAGACGCCACTCACGGTAACTCACTTTCCCATCGGGCGCCTGGTTCTATTGGTCAGTGCCAAACTCCGGGTCGCGTCTTCAAGGGCAAAAAGATGGCGGGTCACATGGGTTCCGAGCGGGTCACCGTTCAGAATCTGGAAGTGGTCCGGGTCGACGCTGAACGCAATTTGCTGCTGGTAAAGGGTGCCATACCTGGTGCACCCGGTAGTGACGTCATCGTGCGTCCAGCAGTTAAAGCGCGCAGCAACGGTTAATGTCCGAGGAGAAGCGACGATGGAATTAAATATTGTGACTCCCGGTGGTGCTAAAGGTACGGTAAGCGTATCTGAAGTGGCTTTCGGTAAAGAGTTTAATCAAGATTTGGTGCATCAGGCGGTGATGGCGTACATGGCCGGCGCGCGCCAGGGCACTAAAGCACAAAAAACCCGCTCGGAAGTATCCGGTGGTGGTAAGAAGCCGTGGCGTCAAAAAGGTACTGGCCGTGCTCGTGCCGGAACCATTCGCAGCCCGATTTGGCGTGCTGGTGGTGTTACGTTTGCGGCCAAGCCTCGTGATTTCGAACAAAAGCTGAATAAGAAGATGTACCGCGCGGCGTTGCGTTGCATTCTTTCCGAGCTGAACCGCCAGGAGCGTCTGGTGGTGGTGGAAGGTTTTGAGCTGGAAGAGCCGAAAACCAAGGCGCTGATCCAAAAGCTGGCTCAGTTCGACCTGTCTGAGGCGCTGATTGTGACCGAGGATGTGAGCGAGAACCTGTATCTGGCCTCCCGCAACTTGCACAAAGTGGCAGTGCGCGACGTTCAAGGTGTCGACCCAGTGTCCCTGGTCGGATTCGACAAGGTCGTGATGACTGTTCCGGCCCTGAAAAAGTTCGAGGAGATCCTGGCATGAACCGTGAGCGCATTTATAAAGTATTGCTAGGTCCGGTTGTATCGGAAAAGGCATCGTTGGCGGCGGATGCCGGCAATCAGGTGGTTTTCAAGGTGCTGCCGAGTGCCACCAAGCTGGAAATTAAAAATGCTGTGCAAGCGTTGTTCGACGTTAAGGTTGAGCAGGTGCGAGTGCTTAACGTTAAAGGTAAGACACGGCGCACACGCTTTGGTATTGGCCGGCGCAGCGACTGGAAAAAAGCATACGTTCGTCTAGCGCAGGGTCAGGACATCGACTTTGCGGCAGCTGAGTAAGAGGATTGTTGCAATGACTATTGTAAAACGTAAACCAACCTCGCCCGGCCGTCGCTTTGTAATAAGTGTCATTAGTCCGGACCTGCACAAAGGGGCGCCCTACGCGCCGCTGTTGGAAAAGAAATCAAAAAGCGGTGGCCGTAATAACAATGGCCGTATCACCAGTCGTCATATCGGTGGTGGCCATAAGCAGCACTACCGGAAGATTGATTTCCGTCGTAACAAAGACGGTATTCCGGCAACTGTTGAACGGATTGAGTATGATCCGAACCGCACCGCCAATATTGCGTTGGTGTGCTATGCCGACGGTGAGCGTCGTTACATTATCGCTCCCAAAGGTTTGAAGGCAGGCGACCAGATTCAATCCGGTGAAGCAGCGCCGATCAAAGCGGGCAACACTTTGCCGCTGCGTAACGTGCCGCTGGGTAGCACCGTGCATTGCATCGAGCTCAAGCCTGGCAAGGGTGCTCAGATGGCCCGCTCTGCCGGTGCATCCGCGAGCCTGGTGGCTCGAGATGGCGGTTACGCCACTTTGCGCCTTCGCAGCGGTGAGACCCGCAAAGTTCTAGCCGAGTGCCGGGCGACATTGGGCGAAGTTTCCAATGGTGAGCACAGCTTGCGCTCGCTGGGTAAGGCTGGCGCTAGCCGCTGGCGTGGGGTTCGTCCAACAGTTCGTGGTGTCGCCATGAACCCGGTGGATCACCCGCACGGTGGTGGTGAGGGGCGCAGTTCTAGCGGTCGTCACCCAGTAACTCCTTGGGGTGTGCCCACTAAGGGTTACAAGACGCGCAAGAACAAGCGCACTACCAACATGATAGTTCGTGGTCGCACTAAGAAGTAAGCGACTATCTACCAGCTGAGTGAGGAAGCAACAGTGCCACGTTCACTGAAGAAAGGTCCCTTTATCGACCTTCACCTGATTAAGAAGGTCGAGGCAGCGATCGAAAATAAAGATCGTCGTCCAATCAAAACCTGGTCACGGCGTTCAATGATCATGCCGGAGATGGTGGGTTTGACGCTGGCAGTACATAACGGTCGTCAGCACGTGCCGGTTCTGGTTAACGAAGAGATGGTTGGACACAAACTGGGCGAGTTTGCAGCCACCCGCACGTATCGCGGTCACGTTGCAGATAAGAAAGCTAAGAAACGCTAAGCGCGTTAAAGTGCCTACGAGGTATTACGATGGAAGTAGCAGCAAGATTGAACGGTGCTCGCCTGTCGCCGCAAAAGGCGCGTTTGGTAGCCGATCAGATTCGCGGTAAGGGCGTGGAAGAGGCGCTTGATCTCTTGACGTTCAGCCCGAAAAAGGGCGCTGCACTGATTAAAAAAGTGCTTGAGTCTGCAATTGCCAACGCAGAGCATAACGAGGGCGCTGATGTTGACGAGTTGAAAGTGTCTACGATCTTTGTTGACGAAGGTTTGCGCATGAAGCGTATCAAACCGCGTGCAAAGGGTCGGGCTGATAGGATTATCAAGCGCACTTGTCATATCACCGTAAAAGTAGCCGACCAGTAAGAGAGCAGACGTTATGGGTCAGAAAGTACATCCGACAGGTATTCGTCTCGGTATCGTCAAAAAGCATACCTCGGTCTGGTATGCCGGTGATGACAATTACGCAGACAAATTAAACAACGATTTGAGCGTGCGCGCCTACATCATGAAGAAGTTGGCCAGCGCATCGGTTAGTCGCGTCGAAATCGAACGCCCTGCCAACACCGCTCGTATCACTATCCACACGGCGCGGCCGGGGATTGTGATTGGTAAGAAGGGTGAGGACGTCGACCGACTCCGCAACGAAGTGAGCAAGCAGATGGGTGTGCCCGTGCACATCAACATCGAAGAGATTCGCAAGCCGGATCTGGATGCTGCACTGGTTGCTCAGAACGTTGCTCAGCAATTGGAGCGCCGGGTAATGTTCCGTCGCGCCATGAAGCGCGCAGTTCAGAACACCATGCGCCAAGGGGCCGAAGGCATCAGAATTCAGGTGGGTGGCCGCCTGGGTGGTGCCGAGATTGCACGTAGTGAATGGTATCGTGAAGGACGTGTGCCGTTGCACACCCTACGGGCGGATATTGATTACGCCTCCGTCGAAGCGGTCACCACCTACGGCATCATCGGTGTAAAGGTTTGGATTTTCAAAGGCGAAGTCATCGGCGGCGACACTGACGCTGAAACCACGCCTAAGAAAACAGGCTCTAAAGCTAAGTAAGGGGTACGCAAGATGCTGCAACCTAAGCGTACGAAGTTTCGCAAGCAAATGAAGGGCCGCAACCGCGGTCTGGCCCAAAGGGGTTCCAAAGTTAGCTTTGGTGATTTTGGCTTGAAGGCTACTGGTCGGGGTCGACTCACAGCGCGCCAAATTGAAGCGGCTCGTCGTGCGATGACACGTCACATTAAGCGTGGCGGTAAAATCTGGATCCGTGTGTTCCCAGACAAACCGATTACCGAGAAGCCGCTGGAAGTTCGTCAGGGTAAAGGTAAGGGTAACGTTGAATACTGGGTAGCACAGATACGCCCTGGGAAGGTTCTGTATGAGATGGACGGTGTGAGCGAAGAGCTCGCTCGCGAAGCCTTCTCACTGGCCGCGGCTAAGCTGCCCATTACTACAACATTTGTAAAACGGTCGGTGATGTGATGAAAGCTTCAGAACTCCAGCGAAAAACCGTTGAAGAATTGAACAGCGAGCTGCTCGATCAAATGAAAGAGCAGTTTAAGCTTCGCATGCAAGCGGCTACTGGCCAGTTGGGTCAGACCCATTTGCTGCGTAAGAATCGCAGGGATATTGCTCGGATCAAGACGGTGCTCAAACAGAAGGCAGGTGATTAACGATGGCTCAGGCAGAAAAAGTAGCTCGTACTCTGACCGGTCGCGTGGTCAGTAACAAGATGGACAAGACTGTCACTGTGCTGATCGAGCGTCGCGTAAAGCACAAGCTGTACGGCAAATACGTAAGTAAGTCATCTAAGTTAAAAGCGCATGACGAAGGTAACGAGTGTCAGATAGGCGATTTGGTAACCATCGCTGAGTCTCGGCCTCTGTCCAAAACAAAGTCATGGGCGTTGGTGAAAATTGAAGAGCGCGCGACTGTAATCTAAGTGATTCAGGCGACTATTAGTTTCGGAGACGGACGATGATTCAAACAGAAAGTTACCTGGATGTCGCTGATAACAGCGGTGCGCGCCAGGTCATGTGCATCAAGGTTCTTGGCGGTTCTCATCGTCGCTATGCCGCCGTGGGCGACATCATTAAAGTAACGGTGAAAGACGCCATTCCCCGCGGTCGGGTGAAGAAGGGCCAGGTGATGAACGCCGTC
>DAHVRW010000133.1 GCA_027322215.1 Marinimicrobium sp. | reverse complement strand
AGGGTGCGCAAATCGAGATCCAGCTGTTTTTCCACCAGCAAACGCAATACCCCCAGGCTGGCACGACGCAGGGCAAAGGGGTCTTTAGAGCCTGTGGGGGGTTGGCCGATTCCGAAGATGCCGGCAATGGTGTCGAGCCGATCCGCCAGTGCCAAAATCGTGCCGGTCATCGTCTCCGGCAACACATCGCCAGAGAATCGGGGCTGGTACTGTTCGTTCAGAGCCTGGGCCACTTCCTCTGGCTCACCATCGTTCAAGGCGTAGTAGTACCCAGCGATGCCCTGCATGTGGTCGAACTCGCTCACCATGTGGGTGACCAGATCGGACTTACACAATTGACCGGCGCGACGCGCCAAGTCCACATCGGCATCAAGCTGCCCGGCGATGGCCACCGCCAGGGCGGCGACCCGCTCGGTTTTTTGGTAGACGGTGCCCAGCTGTGCTTGGAAAACGATGGGTTTGAGGCGCTCGCGCAAACTTTCCAAGGTGCGGGTTTTATCGCTATCGAAGAAAAACGCGGCGTCGGCCAAGCGCGGGCGAATCACCCGCTCGTTGCCGTCGATCACCTGCTGCGGGTCACTGCTTTCAATATTGGCCACGGTAATAAAGTGCGGCAACAAACGGTCCCGGCTGTCCACCAGGTGAAAGTATTTTTGATGCTCTTTCATGGAGGCGATCAGCGCTTCAGCGGGCACGTTCAAGAAACGTTTTTCAAAGTTGCCCAACAGCGCTACGGGCCATTCCACCAGGGCAGTCACTTCGTCCAGCAAATCCCGGTCGATGACCGCCCGGCCACCCACTTCGCCGGCCGCTGTGTCCACCTGTTGGCGAATCAGCGCACGGCGGGCGTCCATGTCGGCCAGAACAAAACCGGTGCCCTTGAGTTTGCTCAAATATTCGCTGGGCTGATCCAGGCTGATTGACTGGTTGTAATGAAAGCGATGGCCCCAGGTGCAGCGGTTGGCGCGCAGGCCGAATACTTCCGCGTCGACAATTTCCTTTCCATACAGCATCAGCAACCAGTGGGCCGGGCGCACGAACTCGGCCCGGTGCGCGCCCCAGCGCATACGCTTGGCGATGGGAAGCTTGCCCAGCGCGTCGTTGACGATATCGCCCAGCAATTCGGTACAGGATTGACCGCCTACGGTTTGGCGCACCACCAGTTTATCGGCTTTGCCATCGTTCTCTGTGCGCAGGTCACTGGCCGGTATGCCGTTTTTTTGCGCAAACGCCAGGGCCGCTTTGGTGGGCTCGCCATTTTCATCGAAGGCGATCTTGGCGGGAGGGCCCCACACAGTCAGTTCTTTTTGGGGTGTTTGGGCCGCCAGCTGTTCCACCAGCACGGCCAAGCGCCGGGGGCTGGCATAAGCGTGTACTTCGCCAAAGCTCAGTTCGTGTTGTTGCAAACCGGCAACCACGTTATCCCGCAGCGCGTCCATCAGACGGCGCAGGTTTTTCGGGGGCAGCTCTTCGGTGCCCAGCTCCAGTAAGAAATCGGCACTCATTAAGATTCTTCTCCTGCGCACGCCAGGGTACGCAACTCTTCCGGCGCCAGGGGGAAGCCCTGGGCCTTGCGCGCGTCGTAGTAGGCTTGGGCCACAGCTCGGGCCAGGGTGCGCACGCGCAAAATAAAACGCTGTCGCTCGGTCACGGAAATGGCGTGGCGAGCGTCAAGCAGGTTAAAGGCATGGGAGGCTTTCATGACCATTTCATACGCTGGCAGCGGCAGGTTCTGTTCAATCAGATGCTTGCTCTCGCGCTCGTATACATCGAAGCTATGGAACAAAAAGTCCACATTCGCGTGCTCGAAGTTGTAGTGGGACATTTCCACTTCTTCTTGATGAAACACGTCTCCGTAGGTCACTTTTTCGCCATCGGGGCTGATGGTCCAGACCAGGTCGTAAATGGAATCGACCCCCTGCAAATACATGGCGATGCGCTCAACGCCGTAGGTGATCTCACCCGTCACCGGGTAACACTCCAGGCCACCCACTTGCTGAAAGTAGGTAAACTGGGTCACTTCCATGCCGTTGAGCCAGACTTCCCAGCCCAACCCCCAGGCGCCCAGGGTGGGAGATTCCCAGTTGTCTTCCACAAACCGAATGTCGTGCACCAGTGGGTCCACCCCCAGCTCGCGCAGCGAATCGAGATACAGCTCCTGGATATTGTCCGGCGAGGGCTTCAGCACTACCTGGAACTGGTAATAATGCTGCAGGCGATTGGGGTTTTCGCCGTAGCGGCCGTCGGTGGGCCGGCGGCAAGGCTGCACATAGGCCGCGTTCCAGGTTTCGGGGCCAATGGCGCGCAAGAAGGTTGCCGGATGAAAGGTGCCTGCGCCCACCTCCATATCCAACGGTTGCAAAACGACGCAACCCTGGCGGGCCCAAAAGGCTTGCAGAGCCAAAATCAGGCCCTGAAAAGTGCTCACATCGGGCCGGTCGCTATTGGCCGGGGGATGACGCTCAGACACAGGTTGGCTGCCTCCATGTATCGCTGGAATAAATGACGCGGCGCGCTCAAAGGGCGCGCCGCAAAAATGGCGTTTGCAATGGTTTGATCGTGCAAGCCGCGGCAAATTATAGCGGTAGTTGGGGTGTGATTGGTACAACTGGGGCTTTGGCGTTCAAATTGACGGCATTTTCCGTTAAGCTGCGCGCAGGTCGGCGCGTGTGCAGGAGTCGAATGAAAAACTGGTTAGTACCCTTTGTTATCAGGCTGTTGGGACGCCTTCCACTGAGCGCGGGACGCGCTCTGGGCGCCCTGGTGGGGTGGCTGCTTTGGTACAGCAACAGCCGTCCCGCCAAAATTACCCGAGAAAATCTGCACCTTTGCTGGCCCGAGCTGTCCGAGCGGGAGCGCGAACGGCTTGGGCGCCTAAGTTTAATGGAAACCGGCAAAACCGCTCCCGAAGCCGCGGCGGTGTGGACTCGCCCAAAACAATGGTTACAGCGCAAAATCGTAGCCGTGGAGGGGCAGGACTTGATGCACCACCACGTGGCCGAAGGGCGCGGACTGCTGGTATTGGCGCCGCATTTGGGCAATTGGGAGGTAGTGGCCCCGTTTTTGGCTGGCTTCGCGCCCCTAACGGCCCTGTATCAGCCTCCAAAACTGGAAGCCTTGGATACGTTGGTGCTCAAAGGCCGCAGTTCCGACAATATTGATATGGCGCCCACCAACCGGCGCGGCGTGGCACAGCTTTTAAAGGCACTAAAGCGCGGTGAGATTGTCGGTATATTGCCCGATCAGGTGCCAGAACCCGGCAGCGGCGCCGAAGTGGCCCCGTTTTTTGGTCAGCCGGCGCTGACCATGACCCTGGTACACAACCTGATCCAGCGCACCGGCTGTTCGGTGCTCAGTGTGTACGCCGAGCGGGTGCCCGGCGGTTTTAAGATGGTGGTGTTACCAGCCGATCAAGATATTTTCAACGAGCAGGCGGCAAGCTCAGTCGCGGCGCTCAACCGCAGCGTGGAAGCCTGTGTGCGACGGGTTCCGGAGCAGTATCAGTGGGAGTACAAACGCCTGCGCCGGCTGCCCCCGGAATATCCCGTGCATTATGGCTCAACCCGCAGGCGCTCAGCACGCAGGCCATAGCGCCAGTGCCTCGGACGATAAGGCTTATACCCTCATTTACCAGGCGCTTTATGTTTTGTAGAGGAGCCCTATATAAGCGCTTTAAACTGGCGCTGTGCACTGCATCTTGAAATCGAGCATAAACGCCCTTAGTTTGTCCGGCAAAAAACCAGTGAACCTATTTATGAAACGTTGTATCCGGCTCAGTCTAGTCATTTCGTTAGTCGCCATTGTGTCCGCCTGCAGCGGGCCCAGCCACGTTCTGGTTAAAAAAGAACATTTTGAAGCCGCGGACCAGTGTCTGTTAATTCAACAGTCGGCGCTGGCCGCCAACCGCGACCACGAGCATATCGCGGAGACGCTTGCTCTGTTACGGGAATCCCTGGAACTGCAGCGCCGGGGAGATTCCGCGGTGCGGGAGTTCTTGCGGGATACCCGCACCGAAGAACCGGCTGAGCAGTCCTGCCCCTCTTTGGAAGAGCTGCAGCGCTTTCAGCCCTTGCCTCTGGACAAGAAAGTTGTCGGCAGTCGGGAGAAAGTCCTGCTGACCGATTTGGGCATTGTGCACGAGGCCCGCATCGACACTGGCGCCACCACCTCATCTCTGGACGCACGAGATGTGGAGATTTTTGAGCGCGATGGCGAACAATGGGTGCGGTTTAAGATTATTAACCCCGAAAGCGACGAGCCGATTGAGCTTGAGCGCAAGCGGGTGAGGCGGGTGCTGATCACCCAGGCCAACACCGAAGATCCTGAGCGCCGGCCGGTGATCGAAATGCGCATAACCATCGGCGATATTACTCAGGTGGCCGAGTTCACTCTGTCCAATCGCAGCCATTTGGAGTTTCCCGTACTGATTGGCCGTAACGTACTGCGTGATCTGATGCTGGTTGACGTTGGGCAGCAATATTTATCCGATCCGAAACCACCCACATCTAGCAACGGCCAGGAATAATTTTTTATGGGCCAGTCCCGCATCCCCTTCTATCTCATTATTGCCACGTTGGTAATCGTGGGCTTAACCACAGCATGGATGCGCCATCTGGAAATGGAAATTCCATTTTTTCCCGGCGAACGACAGCCCGTTTGGCTAGTGGAAGCCCGGGTGGACTTTATCGCCAGCGGCGGCGAGGCGTTGGTCAGCCTTGACCTGCCTTCATCCCCGCCGGGTTTTCGAATGTTCGCCGAGCACGCCGCCTCACCCGGCTACGGCTTTTCCACTATTGAACACGAGGGCAACCGGCGGGGTGAGTGGTCCAAACGCTCAGCCTCGGGGCCCCAAACTCTGTACTACAAAGTGCAGCTGACCCCGACTGAGACCCGGCGAGCGGATGCGGTTATCGAGTCGCCACCCGAGCCGACTACCGTTTACTGGAATGAGCCTCTGGCCACCGCCTCCAACCAGTTGCTAACCCAAGCGCTGGAAACGTCCAGCACCCCTCAGAGCTTGACGCGCGAGCTGATCAAGCTGCTGAACAACACCCAGGCCGACCAGAATGCGGCACTGTTATTGGAAGAAGTGCCGGAGCGTGCACGTTTGTTGACCCGGTTACTCAACCAGGCGGAGATTCCCGCGCGTCTGGTAATGGGCTTACACTTAGAGGATGCGCGCCGGCGCCAGTCCCTGACCCCCATGGTGGAAACCTATACGGATCAGGGGTGGGTGTTGTTTAACCCGGTCACCGGCGAGCAAGGGGTGCCGGACAACCTGCTGCTGTGGCACCGGGGCGGTCAATCGCTGCTGGATGTGACCGGCGGACATGGCTCCCAGGTAAACTTTTCCATGATTCGTCAAAGCGTGCCCGCCCTGGAGCTTGTGCCGGACCAGTTCAGCAATAATTTTTTCGCGTTAGTGGGCGTTCAGCAATTGCCCATTGAAGAGCAGAGCATGTTCAAACTGCTGTTTCTGTTGCCCCTGGGCGCTGCGGTGGTGGTGTTTATGCGCATTATCGTGGGGCTGAAAACGTCGGGCACCTTTATGCCGGTGCTGATTTCCCTGGCCTTTTTGCAAACCTCGCTGATACCGGGGCTGCTCAGTTTTATTGTGGTGGTGGCCCTGGGCCTGTTGCTGCGCACCTATCTGTCGCGCCTGAATTTATTGCTGGTTTCTCGCATCGCCACGCTGGTGGTGCTCGTGGTGATTTTGATTTCCATTTTGAGCCTGCTCGGTTATCAGCTGGGCCTGAGCACCGGCATGACGATTACGTTCTTCCCCATGATCATCATCGCCTGGACCATCGAGCGCATGTCCATTTTGTGGGAGGAAGAGGGCCCTCGAGAAGTGGTGGTACAGGGCGGCGGCAGCTTGCTGGTGGCGGTGTTAGCGTACTTGCTGATGGAAGTACCGCTGGCGGGGCACCTGAGT
>DAHVRW010000132.1 GCA_027322215.1 Marinimicrobium sp. | reverse complement strand
CGTTAGGCAACACCGTGAGCGAAGCCCAGCAGCGCGCCTATAGTTTGGTTGAGAAAATCAGCTGGCCGGGCATGAACTACCGCACCGACATCGCCTTCCGGGCGATCGAGCGAGAGCAGTCGGGCAACTAGCTTGGCGCATTTGACCGGGGGCGGTTCAGTCTCCCCCGGTCAACGTCCGCGGCTTTTCCGGCGGTTCTACTGACCGCTGTACTGTTCCAAAATCTTGATGACCCGCAGGTAATTTTTGGCGGGCTCCGCCAAGGCGTCGCGGTTATAGCTTTCAGACGCAACATGCACTTCTTCCAACACCTCAGCCAGATCACTTAGTTCGTCGTTGATTTTTTCCAATGCGTTTTCCAAGGTATAGGTCAACTCGTGGACGCGGGCCAAATCCTCATCTGTGAGATCGCCGGAGAGATGCTGCTCCAAAATCCGATTGTATTCCCGAAAATTACTCAACGCATCGCTGAGCGTATCAGACGACTTCCCCTCATAGTGCTCCACTCTATGGGCCATAACCGGCAGGGACAGGCAAGCACTCATGGCTACCACTGTTATCACTTTTAGAAGTTTCATAGAATTTCCTCGTTAGTACGTTATTGAAAAAACAACAAAATTACCCATCGCGTAAAAGAGTTACCGGCGCAGGGTAAAGTCCACTTGCCACACCAATTCTAAAAACTCCCCCACCACATCCGCCGGCGGTTTGGGCAGAGGCTGAGCGCGTTGCACTACGCTTTGGGCTTCGCGGTCCAACAGAAACGAACCAGAGCTTTGCTCCAGCGCCACGTTGTGCACGTGTCCTCGCCGGTCGATTTTAAAGCGCAGCTTGACCGATCCCTGTTCCCGGCGCGTGCGGGCTGCGTGAGGGTAGCGTTTGTGTCGCTCCAGGTGCGCGTTAACTTCACCTCGCCAGTTGGCACGCAAGCTGGCAATGCGAGCCTCGCTTTGTTCGTTCGCATGTTGCGCTTGGGCATTTTCGGTCGCTTTACCAACATGTTCACTGCTATCGAGTTGCACCTGATCGGGCTCTATTGCCGTGTCAGTTTGTCGCTCAGGCTCCGGTGCCGTCTCGGCCGGTTCTGGTTCTGGTTCTGGTTCTGGTTCTGGTTCTGGTTCTGGTTCTGGTTCTGGTTCTGGCTCTGGCTCTGGCTCTGGCTCTGGCTCTGGCTCTGGCTCTGGCTCTGAGGGTGCTGATTCATTTGGCCGGTCCGCAACCGGCTCCGTCGCCGTAGCCGGTGCAGCACTGGCGGCCACCGCCGCCGGCTCACTCACCGCCAGCTCAATGAGCATCGGCTCGCCTTGACCAATGGCGTCCGGTTCCTGGGCACGCTTGCTCAGCACTCCGGTTGCGAGGGCCCCGTGGGCGAGCAACGCCACCGCGAACGACGTCAACCAGAGCCGCCAACTGCGCTCGTCTTGATCGTCCCGTTCAACCATCAGGCCGACTCCTGGCCCACCAACGCAACCTTCAAGTAGCCAGCGCTGCGCAGCAGGTTCATCAATTCCATCAAATCACCGTAATCGACGCTTCGATCCGCACGCAGGTAAACGGGTTGGGATTTATCGGGGCCAGTCAAGCGCTCCAGCTCCGTTGCCAACGCTTCTCTGGCCACTACATCGTTGCCCAGTCGAATCTCTAAATTCTCTGTAAGGGTAAGGTACAGCGGATCGTCAGGCCGCTTTTGGGGTTGTGCCTGGGTGCTGGGTAATTGCACCGGGATATCCACCGTAGACAAGGGCGCGGCAATCATGAACACAATCAACAACACTAACACCACATCAATAAACGGGGTGACATTAATGTCGTGGGTTTCAAGCATGTCATCATCGTCGTACACTGATCCCGCCATCAGGCCACCTCCTGTTTGTACGCCCGCTCACCAAACACGCTCTGACGGTCGAGATCCCGGGAAACTAGCCGCAGCACATCCCCAGCCATCGCGTTAATGATGGCCCGATAATCCATCACCTTACGGGCGAATTGGTTGTACATCATGACTGCCGGAATCGCCGCGACCAAACCCATTGCGGTCGCTAACAGGGCTTCAGCGATACCGGGTGCCACCACCGACAGGTTGGTTGTTTGTGTGTGGGCGATACCGATGAAGCTATTCATAATGCCCCACACGGTGCCGAATAAACCGATAAACGGAGCGGTCGAGCCCACAGTGGCAAGAATGCCCGTGGCGCGTTTGGCCTTGCGCGCCTCGTCCGCTTCGATGCGTGCGAATCGCCCCCGCAAGCGTTCCTTAATGCCACTGCTGGGCAGTTGTCGGGATTGTTGGCACTCTAACTCGGCGGCCATCAATAACGTTCTGGCCGGCCCTTCAAACGCTTCCGCCTGAGGGTTGAGTTCGGCTAGAGAGCTCGCGCTGTGCAAACACGTTAGCGGCTGACGACAGCGGCGACGCGCCTTGCTCAACTCCAACGTTTTGGCGAGCCAGATGGTCCAGGTAAGTACCGACGCCAATGCCAGTCCGACCATCACCGCCTTCACGACCCAGTCGGCCATAAGAAACATGCTCCAGGCGGATAGGTCGTGCGCGCCAAGTCCGGACGCATCAACAATGGAATGCGGTCCAGCGGCAGAAAGTGTTGCGAGAAACATAGTCATCGTCCTTTGTCGTCAGCCTTTTTGGGTTAATACACATCTCGGCGGTAGCGCTGTTGCGCGAGTAATTTATCGACGCAGCGTTCACCCAGATGAAGTCGCAACGCCAAATCAACCTCTTCGGCCATACCGTTTCGGCTACCGCACACATAAATATGCGCGCCCTGGCGTACCCAGGTGCGCAATGATGCCGCCGCCTCCCCCAGCGCATGTTGCACGTAACGCAGCTCCTTCTGATCGCGAGAAAACGTGCGGTCCAAACGTTGTAGGTGCCCCCGGCGTTGCCAATTGATCAACTCATCATGAAACAGACTGTCATTGCGTGCGTTACGCTCGCCGAACAACAGCCAGTTGCGGCTTTGTTCGCTTTCCTGTTCACGTGCTTTCAAATGCGCCCGCAAACCAGCGATGCCTGTGCCGTTACCGATGAGTATCATCGGCTGATTGATGGGCGGAGGATGAAAGCCGGTGTTGCGACGAATGCTGACCGGCAGCTCGCCACCGACCGGCAGCTCCGAGGTTAAATAGCCGGAGCCGAGGCCCAGGCGGCCATCGTCAAACTGATGCTGGCGCACCACCAACTCCAGCGCCCCGTCGCTCGGTAGCGATGCGATGGAATAATCCCGTACCTGTTGCTTCTTGTGTTGATCAAGCACACGGATTTGCGCAATGTCTCCCGCGTCCCATGGAGGCAATGAGTCCCCGTCATCCGCCGGCACCAATTGTAAGAGGTATACCGGCGCGCCGGAGCTACCGGCATTGAGCCGCTGGCGGCTTTGCAAACGCCACGCGCTAAAGGCGCTCTCGTCATTGGCTGCGCAAGCAGGTTCGGCATCTGCGTTCACGTTGCCCACACCCAACCCGTTCAAAAGACCGTGCCACTGGTCCAGTGCCTGTGGGTCTTCCCGGTCGACCAGAACCGGTTCAAACAGTGGTCGAGCGCCGTTGCGCACCAGACCTTCGTGCACGCTCTGACCAAAACCACAAAAATGGGCGTACTGGCGATCCCCCAACGCGAGTACCCCATAACGAATACCAGACCAGCCGCGCTGAACGCGTCGGCGCAGATACCGCCGCGCAAAGAGCAGCGCATTGTCCGGTGGCTCGCCTTCGCCGTAGGTGCTCACCACAAACAGAGCCTGCTTGAATTGGCGCAATGTGTCGGCATTGACTTGATTCATGGGCAAAACGGCCACCGGCACCTTGCCGTGCAAACGATGGGCACTTTGTCGCGCAATGCGCTCGGCGGTGCCGCCCTGGCTCGCGTAGCTCACCAGCACTCCGTCACCATTGGGGTCCGACAAAAACGGCGGCGCCGAGCTGCGGCGAGCGCGCCGCCAGATTACCGCACAAAAGATGCTGTAACCCAACAGTACCGACGCCGCATTCCAAAGGGGTTCAGCCCACATACGTCACCTATACGCCATCTCTACATCGCTTATAGTGGCAAGACTTCAAACACGCCCGTGTAAGCGCCGCTGCGCTGCGTCGCCGGCTCGGCAGCGCGCTCATCGGTATAGGTTGCGCTCAGCCAGTACATACCCGCGTGGGGCCAGGTGATGCTGACCTTACCCTGTTCGTCGGCGGTGGTTTCAATGGCGTCTTGGGAGTTGCGATAACGCATACCGGCGGCAATGGCGACAACCTGGGTTCCCGCCGCCGGCTCACCGTCAATCACAAACTGAAACTCAGCCGTTTCATCGGCAAACAGATCGTTCGGATGGGTGACTGGCACCAACTCCAAACCGCTTCCACTCGGTGCCAAAACCTGCTCAGTGGGCGCACCGGCGGTGACGAACGTTTCGATTCGCCGGGAGACCTGAGTCACACGCAGATCGCTGGCCTCGCTCGGTACGTTATTCTGAAAACCCTCGTCGGTATACGCTTCGCCGCGACCCGGCCAGCGCCGACGCTGTCCATCGTCGCTCAGCCATTGGGCCAGCAGACCGTTGCTGGCGGTGTAGATTCGGTAAGTGCCCGGCTCGGTTAAGTTCAAATCAAAACTTGAGCGGTATTTCCCGGTGTGGGCGTTTTGTAATGCCACCGAAACGCCCTTGGGCGAGGTAACGTTCACGTCATCCAGGCGCATGGCATGATAATCGGTGTGGAAAATATCGTTGGAGATGGCGGCGTCCAGTGTCACCCACGGGTCGTCGCCGGACAGTACAGTTGCCCCCGGAAGAATCCAGGCGCGATGGGCGTAGCTGTTGGCCGCCAGGCTCAATATAAACAATGCGGCGAAGGAGCGTTTCATTAATGTTCTCATGTTCCACCTCTCGTCTTTCAACTTTTAAAGTTCATCTTTGTGATTCGAACACCTCAGTGATTCGATCGTGATTCATTATTGGCTGCCTGAGGCGCGCACTTTGTGGTTCAAAACACCCGTAAGGTAATGTTGCCCAGCTCGTTGTCGCCTGAGGCTTTGTAAACTCGTTCAGAGTTCTCAGCGGACCACTCAAACGGAATTTGCACCAGATCGCGCCCGCCCACTTCCCGAGCCGCTTCGATGTTCAACACATAGCTTCCTGGTTCTAGATTACCCAGCGGCGCCTCGCCCGCTTTAAACACCAACTGATGAACGCCGGGGGCTCGGGTCGCGCCCGATACGCCGTCGATGGGCATGGTGTGGTTGCGACCGCTGCGGCGCCACCATTGGCGCATATCCTTGAGCCATTTTTCCCCTTCGTTGTTACGAAGAGCCGTGTCGTACCAAACGGAGAGATCCGTCACCACTTGGTGGTTTTCTCGGGCAATCCACAACGCCACGTAGGGGCGGTGGTACTCGCTCACCTGCAAGCGCGGCACCTCAATTGATACCGATAAACTCCCGGCGTATACCGGCGCGGTTAGAGCGAACAGCGCCGCGAAGAACATGCGCTGCGCTGTGGATCTTATAAGGGTGGATCGCATAACGGGGTCCTCAATGAATAAACAAGAGAATCAAAATCCAGGGCAGCACCAGCCCCAAAGCCACCAGTGGCCAAGTGATGGGCCGGCTGCCCGAATAGCGCTGTAAAAGCAGCAAACCAGTAACACAAAAAATCACGCAGGCGATGGCAAACAGATCGATGAACCAGGACCAGGCGACCCCAGTGTTACGCCCTTTATGCAAATCGTTAAGGAACGCGATCCAGCCTCGATCCGTGCGCTCATACAACAGCTCGCCGGTTGTTCGATCGATAGTGAGCCACGCGTCTCCTCCGGGTCTGGGCAAGCTCAGATAAAGCTCGTAGTCGTCCCACTCCGCCGGCCGATGCAAGCGGCGCACGTTCAGCTCTTGCTCGAGCCATTCTCGCAGCGGCGGCGCCAGCGTCGCGGAGGACGCCGACGCGCCATGCAGCAATGGCAATAGCTCATCCGGTAGCTGGTGTTCAATGGTGATTACTTTTGGCTGCGCCTCAATTTGATTGGCGTGATTTAAAGTAATACCTGTGATGGCGAACAACAGCATGGCCACCAAACACAAGGCCGAACTGATCCAGTGCCACTGGCGCACGGTGCCCAAC
>DAHVRW010000131.1 GCA_027322215.1 Marinimicrobium sp. | reverse complement strand
TGAGTACACCCCCCAGCACCAAAAAACCACCACTGAAGTGGTTAGCCAATTGGTGCAAAAACATTACCGCGAGCAAGCCCTGAACGACGAGCTGTCGGCTCAGTACCTGAACAATTACCTGCGAAATCTGGATCCAGCCAAAAGCTTCTTCTTTCAGGCGGACGTCGATGCATTCGAAACCCACAAGGCCCGGTTCGATGATTATTTGGCCAAGGGCGACCTAAAGGTGCCGTTTGAAATTTTCAACACCTACCGCCAACGCCTGACGACGCGCCTGGAAGCGGTCATTGCCGAGCTGGAAAGCGACGACCTCAGTTTTGATTTCGATCAGGATGAAGTTCTGATCACCGACTGGGACAAGGCCGAGTGGCCCAAAGACAAGAAAACCGCCGATGAGCTGTGGCGCAAGCGCATCAAGTCCAGTCTGCTGAGCCTGACATTGGCCGGCACCGAGCTGGAAGAAGGCAAAGAGATTTTGCACCGGCGCTTTACCAATCAGCTGCGTCGCGCCAAGCAACAGGATCAGGAAGATGCATTCGGCATTATCATCAACTCCCTGACGACGCTATACGACCCGCACACCAATTATTTATCGCCGCGCACGCTGGAGAACTTCAACATCAATATGTCTCTGTCACTTGAGGGCATAGGCGCGGTGTTACAGACCGAAGATGAATACACCAAGGTGATGCGTCTGGTACCCGCGGGCCCGGCCGACAAGCAAGGGCAGCTTAAGCCCGCGGACCGAATTGTCGCCGTGGGCCAAGGGGAAGATGGCGAAATGATGGATATCATCGGAATGCGTCTGGACGAGGTCGTCGAACAGATTCGGGGACCGAAAAACACCGTTGTGCGTCTGGAAGTGTTGCCCGCCAACGCCGCCGCCGATAGCAGCACCACCACCATCCGCATCACCCGGGAAAAGGTCAAGCTGGAGGAACAGGCTGCCCAGAAAGAAGTATTTGAGCTGCACGACGGTGATGAGAGCTTTAAGCTCGGTATTATCAAAGTACCGACCTTTTATATGGACTTTGAAGCCTACCGGCAGCGCGACCCCGAATACAAAAGCACCACCCGTGACGTTTATCGCTTGCTACAAGAGCTGGAAAAACAACGAGTGGACGGCATTATCGTCGACTTACGCAGCAATGGCGGCGGTTCACTGCAGGAGGCTACCACGTTAACGGATCTGTTTATCGACCAGGGACCGGTGGTACAGATTCGACAGACCAGCGAAACCATTTCTCGCAATTTTCGTTCGCACTCTCGCGCCGTTTATCGGGGGCCGATTGTGGTGCTCATTGATCGTATGAGCGCATCGGCCTCAGAGATCTTTGCCGGTGCGATCCAGGATTACGGGCGCGGGTTGGTCATTGGCACGCCCACCTTTGGTAAAGGCACAGTCCAATCACTGATCCCGTTAAGTAGCGGGCAGCTGAAAATTACTGAATCGAAGTTCTACCGGGTCTCGGGCGAGAGCACCCAGCACAGGGGCGTCGTACCGGACCTGGAGCTGCCCAGCATGGTCAACGTGAACCTGGTGGGCGAAGGGACGTATGATCACGCTCTGCCGTGGGATAAGATTCACCGGGTATCCCACCCGGTCTATCACAATATTCAGGCGCTTCTGCCGCAGCTCAAAGAGCGTCATGAGCAACGTACGATGAGTGACCCGGACTTGCGTTTTCTGTCCAAGCAACGCGAGCTGCTAGAAGCGAATGATGAGCGCACCAGCGTGTCGTTGAATAAGTCGAAGCGCCGGGCCGAACAGCGTGCGCTGGAAGACCGTCTGTTAGCTCTGGAGAACGAGCGTCGTAAAGCCAAGGGTTTGAAGCCCTATGAAAGCTATGCCGCGATTCGTAACGGAGAAGACGTAACGGCCAGCGATGAAGACAGCGCGGCGGCGGAGATGGAAGTGCATCACTCGGGCAAGATAGACCCATACAACGACCCGTTCCTGAGCGCCGCTGGGCACGCCCTGATTGACTTTATTCGACTGCAGGACAGTTTAGAAAGTCCGGGTAAAGTCGCCAGCTTTTAGTTTCCAAGCCGTGGCCCTGTTCGCTCTGGGGCCATGGCTGCTACAGCCATAACAACAGGTTTACTCTATGTTAGCCGTTTCGTTCAACATTAATAGTCTCCGCATACGCCTTCATCAACTGCAGCGCATCATCGATAAATACCAACCGGACTTTATCGGCCTGCAAGAAACGAAAGTAAACGATCCGGATTTTCCCGAGCAAGCCATCATCGATATGGGCTACCACGTGCACTACCACGGTCAGAAAACCCATTACGGCGTTGCGTTGCTATCCAAGCACCCGTTCAAGCGGCACTTTAAAGGCTTTCCCAATGACGGCGAAGAATCGCAGCGTCGGTTTATCGGAGGCGTATTTGAGTCGCCCCTGGGCGGTGAAATTACGGTGCTCAATGGTTATTTTCCCCAAGGAGAAAACCGCGACCACCCCATTAAATTCCCCGCGAAGGAAAAGTATTACGCCGACCTTCTCAAGCTGCTTAACGACGAATTTAAGCCCAGCCAACAGGTGCTGCTGATGGGGGACATGAATGTGTCTCATCAGGACTGCGACATCGGCATTGGCGAAGACAACCGCAAGCGCTGGCTGCGTGAAGGCAAGTGCAGCTTTTTACCCGAGGAGCGCGAGTGGCTGCAGGAGGTATTGGATTGGGGCTTCACCGATACGTTTCGCGCTCTGACGCCGGAAACTGAAGCTATTTACAGCTGGTTTGATTATCGCAGCCGAGGCTTTGAGCGGGATCCCCGCCGAGGGCTTCGCATTGATCTGGTCCTGGCCACCGAACCGCTACAACAGCGCTGCGTCGATGCAGGAGTCGATTATGAAGTGCGAGGTATGGAGCGACCTTCGGATCACTGCCCGGTCTGGGCGAAGTTTGAGTAGCCGGTAAGAAAACCGGAGCAGAAAAAGCGGGGCCGCAAAGCCCCGCTTTTTTTTGGTTGGCTCTCGGGCGTCCCTGCCCTCGAATACGAGCTTAGAAGGTGGCTCTCAACGTGAGCGCGTAGCGCGTATCATTCACGAAGTAAGAGGCATAGTTTTGACCGGCGCCTCCGTTTTTCTGGTGCATGATGGTGCGCGTTTGCTCATTGGTCAGGTTATTCATTTCTAGACCCACCGAAAAATTATCGTTGATCTCGTAGAAAATCGAACCGTCGAGCTGTCCTGATGCGTCGCTATAGACCGGCAGCTTCCAAAGAATTGCATCACCGGAATCGCCAGCACTGCTATTGACGCCCCCGTTGTCGCCGTTAAAGCCGTTAGGCCCGACAGACATCAGGTAATCATCACGCCAGCTCCAGGCCAAACGGACTGACCACTTATCCTTTTCATACATACCCACCAGGTTGTATGCATGCTTTGACAAACCTTCGTACGGCAGGTTTTGCGTAAACGCTGTGCCGTCGGTATCCGTCGGAGCGATCAGCGCACCCGTATCGGGGTCAATGCTGTTGGGGATATTCGTGCTGCTGTCAATGTAGGTGTAGTTCGCCTGTATCCCCAGGCCATCAAATGGCGCGGGCAGGAAATCGAAGAATTGGTTGTAGCCCACTTCGAAACCCTTGATTTTGGCGCTACCGGCATTGACCGGGCGAGTCACGGTATAGTCTTGCATCTGGCCGTTCAGATCCACGTATTGCTCGATCCCTGTCTGGTTACGGACAATACCATCGATGTCCTTGTAGAACAGGTTCACGTGGGCCATACCGCCGGCGTCATCAAAATAATACTCCAATGACAGGTCAGCTTGATCCGATTCCAATGGCTTCAGGTTCGGGTTGTTCCAAGAGCCAGAGGTCAAGTTAACTCGTTGAGTCTCTTCATCCATGTTGGCATCCAGAATCTGGTACGCCTGCATTTCCGAAAAGCTCGGACGGGCCATGGCTTTAGACACCGCAAAGCGTGCAATCAGCTCATCGGTGATCTGCATACGCAGGTTCAAGCTCGGCAGCACGTTGTCGTAATCGTTGCTGACGCTCATGGGCTCCATTTGCCCGTTACCGTACGGCGCCAACGTTGGGTAAACGAGGAAACCGTCGGATTCAGAGCGGGTATCCACGTAACGCACCCCGATGTTACCGTCGATCGGCATCGGCAAGTTGTCAAATCCGAACCGCACCACGCCGTAAATGGCATAAGTGTCTTCGGATTGCAGGTTACGCCACTGTGGATCATTGGCGTCACGGAGCTGGTACGGGCCATACGTTTCAGAGTAAGGGTGACCCAAGGAGTCCGCGTACTCAGCAGCCTGGCGATACAAATCGACATAGCTGTCAGGGTAGCCTTCGGCAAGTTCTTTATTGGGCGCCCACACCACACCGGTCAAGTCGGCGTCACCGCGGAAGAAGTTATCGAAGGTGTTCAAGGACATCATTGAGCTGTCATTAACGTACGGCATGCCGAGGTCATTGATGTTCAGGCCGCCTTCCCAATCCGTGGTCATCCAGGATGCAAAAATGCCTTGCCAGTCGTAACCGGTGTTGATGTTGTCCGCTTCGCGCTTGGTTAAGCGAACACCTGTTTTGACCGAACGGATGATCGAGTCGTCCACAAAAAACTCAGCGTCTGCTCGCCATGCAAACTGCTCAGCCTTACTGTCTTCAACGTGGGGCATGGCGAATGCCCAATAATAGTTGGACGGGTCGGCCAGGTAGTCTTCGTCGGTGGAAATTTTCGGCGGCTTCGCGGCGGCGTTAATGGTCAGGCTCTCCAGGCTGATGCCCGTGGCCACGGTGCTGTCGAGCGTATCCGTTTTTGAGTCTGTGTACTGAAACTCGGTACTGAACTCAAAATTGTTGCCCGGCGCGAAAGACCAGCCAGCTGCATAATCGGTGGTAACGGAGTTACGAGCGGATACCCGAATGTCCGCGCCGAATGGAATACCCGGCGAATTTGGGGACCACTCCGGCGGCGTGGCATTGCTCAGGGTACCGCTTTGGAAAACGCCATTGTCATCAAACCGGGCGTCATCGGACAGTTGAATGGCCCAGGGATCGTTATCGACAAAGATCGCGTCTTCGTTCCACTGCATGTCGTACTCACTGCGGAAGACAGTGAAGTAGAACTCCTGCTCGTCATTGGGACGCCACTGGAACGCCGCGTAGCTACCCTCCCGCTCCCGGTTAAAGTCCATCCGGCGCCAGTCCGCACCGCGCGGAATCCAGGCGGTTTGATCTTCAAGAATATCCGTACGGGCAAAGTAAGGTCTCAAGAAGATGCCATCGGTACGGGTAGAAATTTCTGAGTAAGCGTAGTTCAGCAGCAGGCCGAACTCGCCGGCATTGGTATCCCAGCGGTTGCTGTACAGGATGGACGCTGACGGGTCGGTTTCTTCAATAAAGTCTCCGTAGTTCAAGCTCACGGAGCCGGACACGACCTGACCTTCCGCATCGAAAGGCATGCGGGTGCGCAAATCAACCGTACCGCCAATACCGCCTTCCACCATGTCGGCAGAGGGGTTCTTATACACATCAACGCCGGCCATCAGCTCAGCGGGAACGTCTTCAAAGCTCAAGCTCCGGCCACCGCTGGCGGAGAAGGTGTCGCGGCCATTCAGCTCACTGCGCACGTGCTTCATGCCGCGCACAGCTACGCCGCTACCTTCGGCTGAGAAGTGCTCGGGGTCACCGATGTCCATAAAGCGTTCGATGGTGACACCAGGTACGCGTTGCAGAGTTTCCGTCACGGAACGGTCCGGCAGTTTACCGATATCGTCCGCCACGATGGAGTCAACGATTTGATCGGCGTTTTGCTTGATCAGTTGCGCTGACTGAATGCTTTGACGCTGACCGGACACCAGAATTTCTTCCAGAGCCGGAGCGTCCGTTTGAGCCCAGGCAGGCGTTAAACCCAAGGCCCCCATAGCCAGTGCACTGGAACCGAGCTTGATGCACCGGGCCAGTTTTTTTGTCAGAAACATGGGTGGAACTCGGTCCATACCACGCTGCGACAGATGCTTATGTTGTTTCATCACAATTTATGCTCCACGCTTAGCTTAGAGAGTTGGCTTATTGTTATCACTACTGTGCCGCACCCGAGCCACCGGTATGCGGCGTTCAGCTCGGGGCATTGGGCGCCCCGAGTTTATTCACCGGCACACCAA
>DAHVRW010000130.1 GCA_027322215.1 Marinimicrobium sp. | reverse complement strand
TGTATTGTGCGGAGCCACTGATCTGTGGCAGCAGGTTGGCACGGCCGATGGCCCGCATTTCCAGTCCCGCGCGATAAGCCGCTTCGTCGGCCTTTAACTGTGCGTCATTTTCCAGCGCCAGTTGGTAGATATCCAATAGGGATTCGCCACTGGCGGATACCGAGCCGAACATCATAAATCCGGCGGTGAGAGAAAATAATAGCTTTTTCATGCAAAATCCTGTGTAACCTTCCGTTGGCGGATTGGTTCAGTGGTGGGAAACGGCACGAGTTTACCCACTTGCCCCGCGCAGGTCGAGGCCCGGCGGCGAGATATCCTGTTAAAAAGTGTAACGATTCTTTACGTGCAACCCTGATTCCGCGCGGAGTGAGTGAGCCGAGAGTGTATCCGACAAAAGCGTTGGGCGCGGGCCTGCCTTTACAGTCAGGGCGGAGTTCACTAGACTGCCTGCGGCGTTTGGTCCGGCCGATTGGCGGGCCGACCCATTATAGTCTTGTCGGGGTGCTTGATATCAAGCTGAGAGATACCCGTATAACCTGATCCGGTTAGTACCGGCGTAGGGAACGAGCGCATCGAGTTTCGTGTCTTTGACGGGTTCAAGCCCGTTCCTGCTCGGTACCCGTGCTCCTACGCTGTTAAAGTATGGAGCACCTGTATCGTGGTACCGATTGAAAAGCCTTCTTTTGATTCCCAAACCATCCCCATCGCTCTTACCGTCGCCGGCAGCGACAGTGGCGGTGGCGCCGGCATTCAGGCCGATCTAAAAGCGTTTGCCGCGCTCGGCGTTTACGGCTGCAGCGCCATTACTTCCCTTACGGCTCAAAATACCGTCGGCGTGCAAGATGTGTATCCCGTTGCACCCGAGTTTGTGATCGCACAGATGGAATCGGTTTTGACCGATATGCCAGTGGCGGCCATCAAAACCGGTATGTTGTCCAACGCTCACGTAATTCAGGCGCTTATCAGCACCTATGATCGCTGCTATCCCGTCCCTCTGGTTGTGGACCCGGTCATGCTGGCCACGAGCGGCGATCGCCTGCTGGAGCCGGAGGCCATCGAAATAATGATCGGCGAACTGTTGCCCCGGGCCACCTTACTCACCCCGAACTTGCTCGAAGCCGCCGCTTTGCTCAACGAACCGGTGGCGCACACTCTGTCCGAGCGCGAACAGCAGGCCCAGCGTCTGTTAGCCATGGGCCCCCAGGCGGTGCTGCTCAAAGGTGGCCACGACTCGGGCCCCGACGCCACCGACTTGCTGCTGAGCGACGCGGGGCTGGAAACCTTCAGCCGATCTCGGGTGGATACCCGCCATACCCACGGCACCGGCTGCACCTTGGCGGCCGCCATCGCGGCCGGCCTGGCTAAAGGTCTGGCTTTGCCTTTGGCCGTTGGCGAAGCCAAAGAGTATTTGCACGGTGCGATTGTCGCGGGCGCTCAACGTACTTTGGGTGCCGGCGCCAGTCCGGTGGATCATTTTTATCGAGGCGTCCAGTAGCTCCGGCAATCCCAACTGGGGCGGAAGTGCCACCGGTTTTGCCTTAAACAACGGTAAACCCTCAACCTCACGACTCGTTCAAGGATTAACTTCATGACAGCGCCCGAACAGGCTCAGAAAGTTCTCAGTGAATCCGCCCAGGTGGATCAGGCCTCAGTGCAGCCCTTTACCGGCTCGCGCAAAATTTACGTTACTGGCAGCCGGCCGGATCTGCGCGTGCCCATGCGGGAGATTTCACTGGCGGACACACCCACAGAATTTGGTGGCGAGAAAAACGCGCCTCTGCGTGTGTACGACACCTCCGGCCCCTATACGGATCCGGAGGTCAGTATTGATCTGCGCGGCGGTTTGCCGGACTTGCGCACGGCCTGGATCGAGGAGCGTGGCGATACGGAAATCCTCAGTGGCACCAGCTCGGCGTTCACCAACGCGCGTCTGAACGACCCCAAACTGGCGCACTTGCGTTTTAACCTCACTCGCCAGCCGCGCCGGGCCAAGCCGGGGCGCAACGTGACCCAGATGCACTACGCCCGTCAGGGCATAATTACACCCGAGATGGAATACATCGCCATCCGCGAGAACATGGCCGTGGCACAGGCCCGTGAAGAAGGCACCCTTGGGGCGCAGCATCCGGGCATGAGTTTTGGGGCCAACATCCCTGCGGAGATCACCCCCGAGTTTGTGCGTAGCGAAGTCGCCCTCGGCCGGGCCATTATTCCCAACAACATCAACCACCCAGAATCTGAGCCGATGATTATCGGGCGCAATTTTCTGGTGAAAATCAACGGCAACATCGGTAACTCTGCTCTGGGCTCCTCCATTGAAGAAGAGGTGGAAAAACTCACCTGGGGTACCCGCTGGGGCGCAGATACCATCATGGATTTGTCCACCGGTAAGAACATTCACGAGACCCGCGAATGGATTATTCGCAACTCTCACGTGCCCGTTGGGACCGTGCCCATTTACCAGGCACTTGAAAAAGTCGACGGTATCGCCGAAGACCTGACCTGGGAAATCTTCCGCGATACGCTCATCGAACAGGCCGAGCAGGGCGTGGACTATTTCACCATTCACGCCGGTGTGCTGCTGCGCTACGTGCCGCTGACTGCCAAGCGTGTGACGGGCATCGTCTCTCGGGGCGGTTCAATCATGGCCAAATGGTGTCTCGCACACCATCGCGAGAGCTTTCTGTACACCCACTTCGAAGAGATATGCGAAATCATGAAAGCCTACGATGTGGCTTTCTCGCTGGGTGACGGTTTGCGCCCCGGCTCCATTGCCGATGCCAACGACGAGGCACAGTTCGGTGAGCTGGAAACCCTGGGCGAACTAACCCAAATTGCCTGGAAGCACGACGTACAGTGCATGATCGAAGGGCCTGGCCATGTGCCCATGCACATGATCAAAGAGAATATGGACAAACAGCTGGCCGAGTGCGGCGAAGCTCCGTTTTATACCCTCGGGCCGCTGACCACCGATATCGCCCCCGGTTACGATCACATTACGTCGGGCATCGGCGCCGCCATGATTGGCTGGTACGGTTGCGCAATGCTGTGTTACGTGACGCCCAAAGAGCATTTGGGTCTGCCGAATAAGGACGATGTGAAAGAGGGGATAATTACCTATAAGATTGCGGCCCATGCCGCGGACCTGGCCAAAGGCCACCCCGGCGCGCAAATGCGGGATAATGCCCTGTCCAAAGCGCGCTTTGAATTCCGCTGGGAGGATCAGTTTAACCTTGGGCTGGACCCGGACACGGCCCGTTCTTATCACGACGAAACCCTGCCCAAGGAATCGGCCAAGGTCGCGCATTTTTGTTCCATGTGCGGACCCAAGTTCTGCTCCATGAAAATCTCCCAGGAAGTGCGTGAGTTCGCCGCCGCCAACGGCACCGGGCTCAGCGATGATGAACAGGTGGTGCGAATGCTGGACGTTGAGGCGGAGATGCAGCAAAAAGCCCGGGAGTTTCGCGAGCAGGGAGCGGAGATCTACCACAAGGTGTAAACCATGCAGCCATTGAAAACGCCGATAAGCGCGCTTGTGAGTACAGCGCTATGACGGCGAAAGATGGGACGGCGAAAGATTGGAAAACGCCGCAACTGAACCACAAGGATGTGGAAATCACTCAGCGCGAGACACTCTACCAGGGCTTTTTCAGTGCCGATGAGCTGACTTTACGTCACCGAACCTTCGAGGGTGGCTGGGCAGGGCCCATGTCGCGGGAGCTGTTTGTGCGCGGCCCGGCGGTGGGCGTACTGCTGTATGATCCTGAACGGGACCTCCTCGGGATGGTTGAACAATTCCGGGTCGGTGCACTGGATGAGCCTCAGGGCCCATGGTGTCTGGAGATCGTCGCGGGCATAGTGGAGGCGGGGGAGTCCGTGCAGGAGGTTGCCTTTCGGGAATCGCTGGAAGAGTCCGGCGTAGAACCGTACCGCATGGAGTACATTTGCCGCTATCTGCCCAGCCCCGGAGCCAGCAACGAAGTCATGCATCTTTATTGTGGCTGTGCGGACCTGCGCCCAGCGGGCGGCATACACGGACTGGCTACCGAGCACGAGGACATAAAAGTCCATGTTCTGCCCGCCGAGCCGGTGTTGACCGATCTATACTGCGGTCGAGTTAACAACGCGGCGGCGCTACTATGCCTACAATGGCTACAAATCAATCGTCCCCGTCTGCGGGCGAACTTGGCAGCTGAGCCGAGTTCAAAATAACCCCTCATATCGGCTGGAATTGACTAACCGACGTTGCTGGTCAACACTAAAAAGCCGTTTAGAAAGAAGTAATTTGCGCCAATATTGAGATCCCAATTGATGTCCAAACCCCGTTACAAGGTAGACCTGCCCAGGCAGCAAGCTGAATGCGAAGCCAATTACTGGCGCTTGCGCAAGTTGCTTCCGGGCGTGAGCCATGCCGAGCGCTGGCAGTTTACCGTGCCCGTGGGTGACGACCTGCAGCATACCCGCATCCATGTGTTAGAACGCTCGCGTTTCACCACCACGGTGCAAATTACCCAGGTGGCGCCAGACGCCACTGAAAACCGCTGGCTTAAAGCGCCTAAGCTCACCGTGCGCCTGTACCACGACGCCCGGTTGGCTGAAGTGTTAACTTGGGAGCATCACCGCCGCCTGAAACCGCGCTATGATTACCCTAACAAGGCCATGTACCTGGCCGATGAAAAAGCGCAACTCAACCAGTTTTTGGGCGAATGGCTGAGCGTGTGTCTGCGTATTGGACACAGTCTCGAAACCGTCGGCAGGTAGAGCTAACCACAGGGCGAAAGCCTTGCATGGCCTTCGGCTTGTCGCTATTCTCCTCGAAAAGCTGTGCGCACGGTCCCGCTGAGGGGCGGCAGGAGGGGCGGTATAAGCACGGTAGGAGCCAGGATGAGTTGGTCAGAATCACCCACGAAAGAGCACGCTATGCGGCTGATCCAAATCACCGATAGTCACTTGGGGCCCGATAGCGAAGAGTTGCTGTTGGGGCTGAATACAGATGACAGCCTGATCGATGTGCTGCAGTTGATCGCCGCCGAACAAACTGCTGTGGATGCTCTAGTGTGCACCGGTGATATTGCCAGCAACCCTCACTCTGGCTCTTATGCCCGTTTTTTGGATCGGGTGCGCGACTACTTTACTGCACCCCTAGGCTGGCTGCCTGGCAACCACGACTCCGCCGAACTGATGGCCAACCTTGAGCACCCGCACCTGCCCGAGCCACGACTGATGAACCTCGGAAATTGGCAATTGGTGCTGCTCGACTCCAGCGTGCCCGGCGAAATTTACGGTGAGCTGGAAGAGTCTGAACTGGCCTTTCTTGAGCGCGTCCTCAAGGCCGGCTCCGAGCGCCACACCATGATCGCCTTGCACCACCAGCCCATCCCCGTGGGCAGCGAGTGGATTGACGAGTACCTGCTGCGCAACGCCCGTGACTTTTTCGGGGTGATCGACCAGCACAGCCAGGTCAAAGCCGTCACCTGGGGGCATGTTCACCAATCTTTTCACCAGCAGCGCAACGGCGTGCAGCTCTACGCAACGCCGGCCACTTGCGTCCAGTTTAAGCCCAACAGTCAGCGCTTCGCCGTAGATACGGTTATGCCTGGCTACCGCTGGTTCGATCTGCACCCGGATGGTACCCTCGAGTCCGGCGTTTCCCGCGTGAACGGCAAAATCTACCGCATTGATTACCAGTCTGCCGGCTACTAGCTGCCTGCTGACAGATACTGGAAAAGCAACCCGCATATTATCGGTGGCACTCGTGCCCAATAGTCGAGCCCATGGCAACATTAATTTATTTACATGGTTTTCTCAGCTCACCTGGCTCCTACAAGGCGCAGCAGGTTAAGCAATGGCTGGCCGACGAGCGGCCCGATATCCGCTATTTGTGCCCGCACCTCACCCCCTATCCGGAGCGCACCCGCGAGCAATTGCAAAACCTGGTGGAGGGGCTGGGTACCGAACGCATCTTCTTGATGGGCAGTTCCTTGGGTGGTTTTTGGGCCACGTGGCTGGCGGAGCAGTACGACTTGCGCGCCGTGCTCATCAACCCATCGGTGCGCCCGTGGGAGTTCATGCCCGAATACCTCGAGGTTGACCTCAAGAGCTATCACACCGATGATAGATATCGTTTGGAAGCCCACCATGTAGAGCAGATCAAAGCCCTTGACGTCGCCCGGCCCAGCCGGCCGGAAAACTACTGGTTGCTGGTACAAACCGGGGATGAAACTCTGGACTACCGGCAGGCCGTTGAAAAATACCAGGGCGCTCGCCAAACCGTCGAGCCCGGCGGTGACCACGCTTTCCAGGGGCTTGAGCGCCACCTGCCCGAACTGATCGCCTTTTTGGATAATC